>JACCYJ010000200.1 GCA_013696555.1 Nocardioidaceae bacterium
CATCGCGTGATCCGGCCGGATCGCCAGCCCCTCAACGTGCCACGAGCGAACGAATGACTCCCAGGCGTACGGCTCGGTAAAACCGCCGTGCGTCCGCAGCGTCTCGACGACGCGCCCGAGTTGGGTGGTGGTGGCGACGTAGGCGCAGACGATGCCCCCGGCGGCCAGCGCCTCGGCGACGACGTCGACGCACTCCCAGGGCGCCAGCATGTCGAGAATCACCCGGTCCACATCGCGCTCGGTCAGGCAGTCCACGAGGTCACCGACCGTGAGTCGCCAAGCGGGGTGGGGGCCGTCGTACAGCTGCTCGACGTTGCGCCGTGCGACGTCGGCGAACTCCGCTCGTCGCTCGTACGACCAGACGGTGCCGGTGGGGCCGACGGCCCGCAGCAACTGTGCTGTCAGCGCACCGGAGCCGGCGCCGGCCTCCACCACGCGGGCGCCGGGGAAGATGTCGGCCATCGTCAGGATCTGGGCCGCGTCCTTCGGGTAGATGACCGCGGCACCGCGGGGCATCGACACGACGTACTCCGCCAGCAGCGGGCGGAACACGAGGTACGGGGCACCGCCCGACGAGGTGGCAACGATCCCCTCGGGCTGGCCGATGAGGTCGTCGTGGTCGATGGAGCCCTTGGTGGTGAAGAACTGTTGCCCGGATCCGAGCTGGACGCTGTGACGCCTGCCTTTGGCGTCGGTGAGCCGAACCCAGTCGCCGGCCACCAGCCGACCGCGCCGGGTCCCAGACCAGATGTCGGAGGAGTCCTCACGCTCGGGCATGCGCGTCAGAGTACGGCTGCCATGCCCCCAGTCGACTGGGGACCGCTGCGCCACACCCCATGGCAGGGGGTCCGCTTGTACCAGTCCTACTGGCACGGGGGTCCCCCGTGCCAGTATCAGATAGCGCCGCGACCATCTAGGCGTTGGCGTACGCCGCGTCCACGTCGGCGGTGACCAGGACACCGAAGACCGAGCCGTCGGCTTCGACGATCAGGTACTCACTCGACGGGGTGATCTGCATGGCGCGTACGAGTGCCTCACCGGCCAGGTCGACGGGCAGGATCAGCCCCGGCTCGAGCCGGCGAGCGACCGCGACCGTGCTCAGCCAGGGCCGCCGGTCCTCCGGTGTGGCCAGCAACGCCTGCTCGTTGACGACCCCAACCGGTTCACCGCCATGGCCCAAGACCACTAGACCCCCCGCATCGATCTCTCGCGCCCGCCGTACCGCTTCGGCGAGTGGGACGTCCTCGGGCACCGCCAGCGCCCGGCGGGCGAGCCCGCGTGCCTGCAGGCCAGGCAGTCGCTCGCGCAGCTTGGCCGACACCAGCGCCTGGCTGGCGCCGGTCCACAAGAACACCGCGACCACCGCCGCCAGCACGATGTCGACGTAACTGGCTTCGACACCGAAGATCTGCGGCATGACGAAGGGGTAGATCACTACCAAGACGGCCATGCCCCGGCCGGACCAACCGGCGACCTTCGTCGCCAGGTGAGGTCGCCCGCTGATGGCCCACACCGCTGCCCGCAGCACCTTTCCTCCGTCAAGCGGCAGACCGGGAACGAGGTTCAGCACGGCGACCGCGAGATTCGCCGCCGCCAGGCCTTCGAGAGCGAACTCGATGAGACCGCCCGACGTCAGGAGCGATGCCGCCCAGGCGACCGCTCCCACGGCCGCCGACGTCACCGGACCAACGAACGCGATCCAGAACTCACGACGAGGGGTCTCCGCCTCACCGTCGATCTCGGTGACGCCTCCCAAGAAGTGCAGGGTCAGGGACTTCACGTGCATGCCGAAGGCTTGTGCCATGAGCGCATGAGACACCTCATGCAACAGCACGGACAGGTACAACAGGACCGCAAAAGCAATTCCGGCGACGTAAACCAGGCCGCCGAGGTTCGGTGCGACGTCATTGATTCGGGGCGCCACCAAGATGGCGATCAGGCCGGCGACGATGAGCCAGGAGGCGCGGACGAACACGTCCACTCCGGCGATCTGACCGATGCGAAGCGTCCCGGGTTGACGGGGTCGCGCCGGCGACTCACTCTGTTGCGGAGGTTTGCCGGCCACACCGCAACGCTAGCGCGGCACTGTCAGTGCACCGCCGTAATGTCATCGCCATGACAGCGGATCTGCTGCACGACCCGGCTGAGGACGCGCCTGCGCGTACGCGGGTGGACGGTGAGCGCGTCGTCGGGAGCCTCTCCCCCAGCCGGGCGTCGGACTTCATGTCCTGCCCCTTGCGCTACCGGTTCCGCGTCATCGATCGATTGCCGGAGGATCCCAGTCCTGCTGCCGTCCGCGGCACCGTCGTGCATGCCGTTCTGGACAGCCTGTTCGACCTGCCGGCCGGGCAGCGCACAGCCGATCAGGCCCGTGCGATGGTGGGGCCGCACTGGGACCTGTTGCTCGCCTCGGAGCCGGAGCTGGCCGCCCTGTTCGAGGGTGACGACGCCGCCGATGTGACGGCCTGGTTGTCGCAGTGCCGGTCGCTGTTGACCACCTACTTCGCCCTGGAGGATCCGCAGCGGCTCGAGCCGACGGATCGCGAGCTGTACGTGGAGCACCTCCTCGACTCCCGACTGTTGCTCCGGGGGTACGTCGACCGCGTCGACGTCAACGCTGACGGCATGGTCCGGATCGTCGACTACAAGACCGGCCGCTCACCAGGTGAGTCGTTCGAGGGCACAGCGCTGTTCCAGCTGAAGTTCTATGCGCTGGTCCTGTGGCGCAGCACCGGTCGAGTGCCCGACCTGTTGCAGCTGGTCTACCTCGGCAACGGTGAGGTTCTTCGCTACCAGCCGGACGAGCAAGACCTGGTGGCCACCGAGCGTAAGGTCAACGCGCTCTGGTCGGCGATCGAGCGCGCCGCCCAGAGCGGCCGATGGCTGCCCCGCCAGTCGGCGCTGTGCGGCTGGTGTGACCACCGAGCGCTGTGCCCGGTGTGGGGCGGCACGACTCCGCCGTTGCCGGTAACGGGGGGCTGAGCAAGCTGTAGGCCGAAACCTGCTCAGTAAAGATGGCAGGCGACGTCGACCCCGCCCGACGGGCGGAGTCGCGGATCGTGCCCGTCCTCGAACTGCACCTCAACCCCTGACCCGACCTCACGGATGTCGCGGACACCGCGCCAGAAGGGATCGTCTGGAGCGGCCCCTTGCAGCCGCTGCACCAGCACGTTCATGTCTCGTGCGCTCGAGGCGCGCCCGGGTTGCACAACGGCGGGCCCGCCCGGTTCATCGAGACCATCGATGTCGCCGACGAGCTGGCGCTCCCGCTCGTACTCCTCCGGAGGCACCGAAGCCCAGTGGCGCTCGAGCAGCGCCTTCAGGTCGCGACGTTCCCATCCGCAAAGTTCGAACGCCGCCGGGCAACGGGGGTGGAAGGAGCACCCGGTCGGCGGCTCGGCCGCGTCCGGGATCTCGCCCCGCGGTAGGTCTCTCGGCACCGCCCGGTCGGGGTCGGGGTCGGGGATCGCCGCCAGCAGTGCCTTGGTGTACGGGTGCTTGGGGTCGGCGAAGATCTCGGCTGTCGGCCCGATCTCCACGACGCGGCCGAGGTACATGATCGCCACCCGGTCGCAGAAAAACTTGGCGCTGGCCAGATCGTGGGTGATGTAGACGTACGTGAGGTTCAGACTGGCCCTCAAATCGATCATGAGCTGCAGGATCTTGGCCCGGACACTCATGTCGAGCATCGAGATCGGCTCGTCGGCGACCAGCAGCGTGGGACCGGTGATGATCGCGCGGGCCAGGACGGCCCGCTGCTTCTGGCCACCGGAGAGATCAGAGGGGTATTTGTCCAAGAACCGCTCCACAGGCGCCAACCCGACCCGTTCCAGAGCCTCGCCGACTCGCTGCCGCACATCGCCGCGGGAGGCAAGCTTGTGGATCGTGAGGGGGTGACCGACCTGCTCGGCGATCGTCATGGCCGGGTTCAGGGCCGCGTTCGGGTCCTGGAAGACCATCTGCAGTCGGGTCCGCAGCGGCCGCAGTTGTCGCTCGCTGAGGCCGACGATGTCCGCCCCGTCGTACACGATGCGCCCGGAGGTCGGCTGGACCAGGCCCAGCAGCGACCGACCTAGCGTCGTCTTGCCGCTACCGGACTCCCCCACCAGGCCGAGGACCTCGCCCGTGGCCAGCTTGATGGTGACGCCGTCCACCGCCCGGACGCTGCCGGTGTCCCGCCCCAACAGGCGTGACAGGCTGCCACCGCGCAGCTGGAAGTGCACGCTGACGTCGTCGATGTCGATGAGCGTCTGCGGTTCCGCGACGACCTCAGGCTTCTTCGGCAACGCTGATCTCCTGACGCTCGAGCGGTTCCCTGGCACCTGCGGGCAGCTCATCCCCGCCCTGGTGCAACCAGCAGGCAGCGAGGCTGCCGGCCGTCGTCGGCAACATTCGCGGGGTCCGTGTAGGACAGATCCGCATGGCGGTGGGGCAGCGGGGATGGAAGCGGCAGCCGCTCGGTGGCGCTGCCAGATCCGGCGGAGCACCTGGGATGAAGTTGAGCCCGGTGGTGCTCAGCGAGATCGTCGACCGCAGCAGCTCGCGGGTGTAGGGGTGCTGCGGCGCGCGGAAAACCTGAGCGGCCTCGCCGAGCTCGACAATCTCACCGGCGTACATGACCGCGACCCGGTTACAGGCCTCCGCGACGATCCCGAGGTTGTGCGTGATCAGCAGCAGCGCGGTGTCGATCTCACGGCGCAGGTCGTGCAGGATTCCGATGATCTGAGCCTCGACGAGCACGTCGAGGGCGGTGGTCGGTTCGTCGGCGACCACGAAGGCTGGCTCCAGGACCAGAGCCAGCGCGATCATCAACCGCTGCCGCATGCCGCCGGAGAACTCGTGCGGGTACGACCGGTACCGCGTCGGTGGGATGCCGATCGTGCGCAGGATCGCGAGCGAGCGGCTGCGCCGCTGGTCGCGACCCAGGTTCGGGGCGTGGGTGTTGAGTGCCTCTTCGAAGTGCTCGCTGATGCGCATGAGTGGGTTCAGCCGCGTCAGCGGTTCCTGGAAGATCATCGCCAGGTCGGTGCCGCGCAGGTCGTGGCGGCGGCGCGCCGGCATGGCCAGGATGTCCTCGCCCCTGTACTGCAGCGTCCCGTCCATCTTCGAACCGTCGGGCAGGAGGCCGAGCAGCCCGCGTCCGAGGGTGGATTTCCCGCAGCCGGACTCCCCCACCAGCCCGAGGGTCTCACCGGCTCGTAGGTCGAACGAGACGCCGTCTACGGCACGGACCGGCCCGCGCTCGGTGCCGTACCAGATGCGCAGGTCGCGTGCGGAGATGACGACCTCGCCCGTACCACGACGGTACGGGTCATCGGAGGGACGGTCGGTTAGTTCGCTCACGAGCGCTCGTCCTGCGTGCGAGGCGGCAGCGTCACCGGGAGCAGCCGACGCCGCCGCAGCGTCGGGTTGATGGTCTCGTTGAGCCCCTCGCCCACCAGCGTGAGACCGGTGACCAACAGAACGATGGCGAGTCCGGGGAACACCGCAGTCCACCAGATGCCGGACGAGATGTCGGTGAGCGCGCGTTTGAGGTCATATCCCCACTCCGCGGCATCCTGCGGCTGGATGCCCAGTCCGAGGAAGCCGAGGGCCGCGAGCGTGCCGATGGCATCGGCGGCGTTGAGTGTCCCCACGACCGGGACGCTGTGCACGACGTTGGGGAGCAGGTACCTGCGCATGATCGTCCACCTGCCGGCACCGATGGAGCGCGCTGCCTCGACGTACGTGGCCTCTCGAGCGGTGACGGTGGTGTTGCGGACGACCCGGAAGTACTGCGGTATGTAGATGACCGTCAATGACAACGCCGCGGCCAAGATGCCGCCGCCGAGCCGCTCCGAGAGCAAGAAGGCGAAGACGATGGCCAACAGCAGCGAAGGGAACGAGAACAGCGCATCCATGAGCAGCACGAGCACCCGGTCGAGCAAACCTCCGAGGTAACCGCTCAGCAGGCCCAACAGAACACCCACGATGATCGAAGCGACCAACGAGAGCAGCACCACCAGCAGAGCGGTTCGACTGCCCCACACCACCCGCGACAAGACGTCGTAGAACTGGTCGTTGGTCCCGAACGGGTGCTCTCCGCTCGGCGCCGACCGCTTCGGGAACGAGACACCGTCGGCCCGCTTCTGGGCAAAGCCGTAATGCGCTACCCATGGCGCGAAGATCGCTGCGACGACGAAGACGCCGGTGATGAAGAGACCCGCGAACAGAATCCACCGCGCCACACCCCGGGTTTGCGTGATCGGTGACACGAATCGCTGCGCCAGCCGTCGGTAGCTCGGTGTTACCGTCCGTACGGCCGGTTCAGCGCCCTCGACGGCCATCAGTATCTGATCCTGGGGTCGATCAACGCGTTGACGACGTCGACCAGAAGGCTGATCACCACGACGGTGACGGCGAACAGCGTGATGATCCCCTGCACAGCCGCGTAGTCACGCGCCTCGATGTAATCTACCAGCTTCAGCCCCAAGCCGGGCCAGTTGAAGGTCGATTCAGTGAGCACTGCGCCGGAGAGCAGCAACGCCACCTGCAGCCCGAGGACCGTCACGAACGGCACCAGCGCATTGCGAAACGCGTACGCGACCAGCACCCGGCGTTCGGGCAGGCCGCGAGCCCGAGCCGCCTCCACGTAGTCTCCCTTGAGGGTCTGGAGCATGTTGACCCGGACGAGCCGGATGAAGACTCCGCAGAGCAGCAGGCCGAGCGTGATGGCCGGCAGCACCAGGTGAAGCAGCACGTCGCGCACCGCCGTGGTGTTGCCATCAAGCACGGCGTCGAGCAGCAGGATGTGCGTGCGCGGCGGCACCTGGAACTTCGTCACCGGCGTGGCGATGTCGGAAGTCGGGAACCAGCCCAGCTTGACCGCGAACAGCAGTTGTGCCAGCAGGCCCACGAAAAACACCGGGGCTGCGTAGGTGATGATCCCGAAGATCCGGATGACGACGTCGCGAGCACTGTCGCGATATCGCCCGGCCAGTACCCCCAGGGGGACGCCGACGACGAGCGCGACCAGCAACGCGGCCAGCGCCAGTGTCAGAGTGGCTCCTCCGTTGTCGCGCACCACCTGGGTGACCGGGATGTTGTCGGAGATCGTCTTGCCGAAGTCGAGCCGGGCGACGTTGCCGATGTACTCCAGGTACTGCTGCCACAGGGGTCGGTCGAGACCCAGGGCCGCGCGGCGTTCGGCGAGTGCCTCCGGCGCCAGCCGCCCACCGACGGACGCGGTGACAGGGTCACCGGGAGCGACACGCAGCAGCAGGAAGACCAGACTGAGCAGGATCCAGACGATCGGGATGATCAGCAACACCCGCTGCAGGATGTAGCGCGGAAGTGACCCGGACGCTGAAGCCATGGCTATCGTCCTCGCAGCGGTGATCGGAACTGGCCGCCAGGTTCGACATCGTAGGGGGCCTGGTTGTCGAGCCCCCTACGCACCACCGACTCACTCGCTCTTGCTCACCGTCCAGAAGCGGAAGATGAAGGCCGGGTCGAGGGTCTCCGCGACCCCCTCCATCCCCGGGCCCGCCACGGCGGTGTTTATCCCGACCCAGCTGGGGATCAGCGGGACGTCTTGAGCGACGAGCGCCTGCAGCTCTTCGAACGTCGCCTCGCGCTTGCTCGGCTCCGAAGCAGCCTGCTCTGCAGCCACCAGCTTGTTGGCTTTCTTGCTCGAGTAGCCGTTGGCGAAGAAGCCACCGTCCACCACGAACGGCGACAGGTAGTTGTCGGCGTCGAGGAAGTCTGGGAACCAACCCAGGTGGAACAGGTCGTAGGCGTTCTCCTTGTACAGAGTCTGGTACTCCTCCCACTCGGCGTCCTTCAGCGTGACGTCGAACAGGCCCGTGGCGTTGAGCTGGTCGGCCAGCTCGGACGCCTCGTCCACGGCGTTCGGACCGTAGTGGCTGGGCGTGTACCCAAGCGTGAGAGCAACCGGCGTTTGCACTCCGGCTTGCTCGAGCGTCTGTGTGGCAGCCTCGGCACTGGGCTCGCCGAACACCTCCTGGAAGGAATCGACCTGCCCCGGTAAGCCCGGAGGGACGATGGAGTAGAGCGGCTCGACGGTGCCGTCGTACGCGCGCTCGGCGATCGCTTCCCGATCGATGATCTGCGCGACAGCCTTGCGTACCGCCGGGTCCTTGCCGATGTCGGTGTTGAACTGCCACACGAAGTAACGGATCTCCGCACCCTCGCCCTCGATTACCTCCACGGAGTCCTGCGACTTCAGGTCGTTGATCTCCGGCGGGCTCAGGCTGCGCCAGGCGACGTCGATCTCATTCTCCTGTGCAGCCAGCTTCAGCGCTGAGGACTCGGCGTAGTACTGCACGAACACCTGCGGCGACAACGCTTCGTTCGCGCCCTGGTACTTCGGGTTGGCGGTGAGCACGGCCTGCTCACCGGCCTTGTACTGGTCGAGCATGAACGGACCGGAGCCGACGACCTGCTCGTCGGGCAGCAGCGCGTCGGCGGGGAACGTGTCCTCGTCGACGATCGAGGCCGTGGCCGTGGTGAGGACGAACTGGAAGGTCGTGTCCGGACGGCTCAGGTTGAACGTCACCGTGGTGTCGTCAGGAGTATCGACGGAGTCGACCGAGGCGAGCAGCCCGGACGCACCGTTCGGGTCCTCGATCGCGAGGTTACGCTCGATCGAGTACTTCACGTCGCTGGACGTGAGCTCGCTGCCGTTGGAGAACGTCAGGCCGGCATTGAGCGTGCAGGTGAAGGTCTGAGGGTCGTCGTACTGGCACGACTCCGCGGCGTCGGGCTGCGGGACGTTCTCGCCGGCCGGGATCGTCAGCAGCGTCTGGTAGAGGTTGTACGACAGCGTCCAGGAGCCGAGATCGTATGACCCGGCCGGGTCGAGCGCGGTGACCGTGTCGGTGGTGCCGAGGATCCACGGCTGGTCGGAGCCGGCGGCGGTACCCCCGTCTCCCCCGCTGGTGTCACCACCGCCGCTGTCGTCACCACCGCAAGCAGCGAAACCAAGGATACTGCTCGCGGCCAGGACCGCCGTTACAGCTCTGTTGCGGAACACGGATCACCTCACGAGTCAACGGGCCAGGTGCCCTGGCCTGTGGCCGGACGATAGCGAGGACACGTGCACAAAGGAAGGACTCAGCGGGTCACGAGTCGGTCACAGCGACAGAATTGGCCGCTGCGATGAGCCCCGGCACGTCGACCCCGTCGAGCGTTGGCAAAATCGTGCGGCCGTGGGCGGGCGGCACCGCCACCCGGTTGGGCACCACGACGACCCGACAACCGGCCGCCTGCGCCGATGTCGCACCGGCGAAGGAGTCCTCGATCGCGATGCAGTCCTGCGGCCGCACCGCGAGCTGGGAGGCAGCAGTCAGGTACGCCTCCGGGTGAGGTTTTCCTTGGGACACCTCGTCGCCGGTCACCACCGCCTCGAAGGTGCCGTCCGGCAGTTGCCCGAGGATGGGTTCGACCATCCGGCGGTACGTCATCGTGACCAACGCGCAGCGGACATCGTGGGCTCGTACGTCGTCGAGCAGTTGCCGGGCGCCGGGCCGGTACTCGAAGCCGGCGGCCACACTCACGACCATGTCGTCGAGCAGCGCCGCCACGATGGCCTCGGCGCTGAGCGCGTAACCGATGCGGTCGCGGATGTAGCGCCCCGAGGTCAACAGGTCCCTGCCGACCAGAGCCGCACCGTCC
>JACCYJ010000218.1 GCA_013696555.1 Nocardioidaceae bacterium
CCCATCGCCTGCACCCGGTCCAACTCCAGCTGGGCGGCGCTGACCAGCTCAGCGACCTTGGCCTCGATCACCGTGGAGCCCTCGAAGATGTCCTCGTACTCCAGCAGGTCGGACTCGAAGGCCAAGATCTGCTGCAGCCGCAGCGACCACTGCTGGTCCCACGGCCGAGGCAGCCCCAGTGCCTCGTTCCACGCGGGGAGCTGGACCGCTCGTGCCCGGGCATTCTTCGACAGGGTTACGCCGAGCATCTCCAACACGATGCGCGCGACATTGTTCTCCGGTTGCGCCTCCGTGAGCCCGAGCGAGTTCACCTGTACGCCGTACCGGAAGCGCCGCAGCCGCGGGTCGCGCACACCGTAGCGCTCAGTGGTGAGCTTCTCCCACAGCTCGGTGAACGCCCGCACCTTGGCGACCTCTTCGATAAACCGCACTCCGGCGTTGACGAAGAACGACATCCGGCCCACGACCAGCTCGAACCGCTCTGGCGAGACCTGACCGGAGTCACGGACGGCATCGAGCACGGCGATCGCGGTGCACAGCGCGTACGCCAGCTCCTGCACCGGAGTCGCGCCGGCCTCCTGCAGGTGGTAGCTGCAGATGTTGATCGGGTTCCACGACGGAACGCGGTTGATCGTGTACGCGATGGTGTCCGTCGTCAACCGCATCGAGTGTTCCGGCGGGAACACGTACGTCCCCCGCGAGAGGTACTCCTTGATGATGTCGTTCTGAGTGGTCCCCGACAGATCGTGGGGATCGACTCCTTGTTCCTCCGCGACAACCTGATAGAGCGCAAGCAGCCACATGGCGGTGGCGTTGATCGTCATCGAGGTGTTCATCGTGTCCAGGGGGATGCCGTCCAGCAGTTGCCGCATGTCCCCGAGGTGGGCGATCGGCACCCCTACCTTGCCGACCTCGCCACGAGCCAGCTCGGAGTCCGGGTCGTAGCCAGTCTGGGTGGGCAGGTCGAACGCGATCGACAGACCGGTCTGGCCTTTGGCGAGGTTGCGCTGGTACAGCGCATTCGACTCGGTCGCCGAGCTGTGTCCGGCGTAGGTGCGCATCACCCAGGGCGAGTCGCGTAACCGCCTCTGATCGGGCATGCCGCCAGGGTAGGGCCGTTCTAGAGCACTCCGAGGGGAGGTTCCAGCATGAGTACGCGGTTGAGCCGAGTCACTGCCAGGGCCCGCCGGACCCCGGGACGGCAACCACGCAACACCAGACGTCTGTCTTGGGTCCGCAACCTGCGATGAGCCGCGACGAGCACGGCGAGACCGGTCGCATCGATCCACTCCACCAGCCCGAGGTCAACGACGATGTCGGCCGTGCCGCTCTCCACTGCGGTCCGGATCTGCTCGCGGACCACCGGTGCCGACGATGCGTCGAGCCGTCCGCTGACGCAGACCACGTCGGCGCCGGCCGCGACCGACGCCTGCGGATCGTCCTGCGGTGCGGTGCTCAAGAGAGATCCCCCATCGTGTCTCCCCTCATCGGGGTAGACGTAACACGAACCTGATCGGTTGCTCGTGCCGCACATCATGCTCCGAGGACTCCGCAAAAACCGCGCAACGCACCGAAAGGCACACGAAGCGTTACCCGAACATTCATCCCGGGACCGTGAGACTGACGCTTGCGGCCGGATTTACGGCGGGTCACCGCAAGAACGTGCCTCACGGAGACAGCGACCGGGGGTTAGTCGTAGCTGAAGAAGCCCCGGCCGCTCTTGCGGCCCAGGTCGCCGGCGTCGACCATCCGCGCCAGCTCCTCGGGTGGGAAGAACTTGGGGTCGGCGCACTCCGCGAAGATGTTGGCGGTGGCATTACGCAAGATGTCGATACCGGTGAGATCAGCCGTGGCCAGCGGTCCCATCGCGTGGCCGAAGCCTAGCCGGCACGCGGTGTCGATGTCCTCGGCACTCGCCACGCCGCTCTCGTGCAACCGCACGGCCTCCATCACCAAGGCGCTCACCAACCGGGTGGTCACGAAACCAGCGACGTCCCGGTTGACCACGATGCAGGTCTTTCCCACGCCCTCGGCGAAGGACCGGGCGCCCTGCAGCGTCTCGTCGCTGGTCTTGTGCCCGCGTACGAGCTCGCACAGCTTCATGATCGGCACCGGGGAGAAGAAATGCGTGCCGACGACAGCCTCCGGCCGACCGGTGACCGCAGCGATCTTCGTGATGGGGATCGCGGACGTGTTCGTGGCCAGAATGGCGTCGTCCGCGCAGATGCGGTCGAGCTGGCCGAACACGTCGTGCTTGGCCTCGAGGCTCTCGAAGACGGCCTCGACGACGATGTCCGCCGACGCTGCCGCCTCGACATCGGTGGTGGTCGTTATCCGCGCCAGCGCAGCGTCTCGCTGTCCCTCCTGGAGCGTGCCTTTGTCGACGAACCGGGCCAGCGACTTCTCGATGGCCGAACGCCCACGCGACAGGGCCTCGTCACTGACGTCGCGCAGCGTGACGTCCCATCCGGCCGCGGCGGAGACCTGCGCGATGCCGGACCCCATGAGACCAGCGCCCACCACAGTCAGTCTGCCTACCATTCGAGTCCTCTCAGCCGGGTGCGTGTCGGCGGTCGAGCCTAACCGGACGCGTTGGCAGAAGTGCCGCGACCCGGCGCCGGGTGCAAACTGGGGACGTGCCGATCTCACCCATGACCGCAACCGACTACGTCTTCCTACCGCTGACGGGGTTCGCACTCATCGGGCTCTTCGTGCTGGTGCTTCGCTGGGCACACCGACCTGCCGAACGCCGCTCCGGCCGACCGCTCGCCGGGGAGCATGGCGTCCTGGTACCCGTGACCACGGTCCGGGACTCGGCCACCGCAGCGCACCTGGTCGCGGTCTTGCGGAGCGCCGGCATCCAGGCAACCACTACGGGCTCGTCGGCCGAGATGTTGTTGCTGGTCTGGCCGAGCGATGCCGAAGCCGCCCGGGATCGACTGGTGGAGCTGTCCCGCGAGAAGGGCTAAGCTCCCGGCCGCCGAGCCTCACGCCCTACGCTGGCACCATGGTCAACCTCACCCGCATCTATACCCGGACCGGTGACGACGGCACCACCCGGTTGGGTGACATGAGCGTCACCGCGAAGACCGACACACGATTGGCGGCCTACGCCGACGTCGACGAGGCGAACTCCGCGATCGGGTGCGCGTTGGCGCTGGGCGGGCTCGATGCCGACGTGGTGAGCGTGCTGCAGCAGGCCCAGAACGACCTCTTCGACGTGGGGGCGGACCTGTGCTGCCCCGTGGTCGACGACCCGCCCTTCACCCCGCTGCGGGTGCTCCCGGAATATGTCGAGCGGCTCGAGGGCTGGTGCGACCACTACAACGAGCCGCTGGCGCCGCTTCGGTCATTCATCCTGCCCGGAGGTACGGCCGGGGCCGCGCTCCTGCATGTTGCCCGTACCGTGACCCGGCGGGCGGAGCGATCCGCGTGGGCTGCCCTTGGTGAGCACGGCGACACGATGAACGTGCTCACCGCCCGCTATCTCAATCGGCTCAGCGACCTGTTGTTCATCCTGGCCCGCTACGCCAACCGTGAGTCCGGAGACATCTTGTGGCAGCCCGGCGGCGAACACCAGCGGAACGAGGCCTAGGAAGCACGCTCCACAGCGCGGACCCGCGCCTC
>JACCYJ010000221.1 GCA_013696555.1 Nocardioidaceae bacterium
GGATGTTGCGGCCAACACCTTTGCCTCGGTGACGCAGCAGGAGGAGGTTCAGCTGTGGGAACTCGACAGCGGAAAGCGGAGCGGCGAGCCCCTGGACGCCGATGAGTTGTACAAGCTGTCTCCGACCGAGATCCTCTTCGGCGCTGACCTGACTCTCGCTGTCATGTATGGCTGCTCGAGCAATCTATGCCGCAACAGCACGCCAGGCATCCAACTGTGGGACATCGAGACGCGCCAGCGCCAGTTGCTCCCTGTTTCCGCGAAGGCAGCCAACCTGGCGTTCAGCACCAGCGGCGACATGCTGGCCGCATCCGCTCCCGATGGCAGCGTCCACGTCTGGAATGTGGCAACCCGGAAACTTCTGGCCACCCTGCGGGTGCCATTTCCTGGCGAGCCGTCAGGGCTGGCGTTCAGCCCCGACGGCACCATGCTGGCGCTGGGCCAGGAGGACGACGGTCGCATCCTGGTGTGGGACGTCGATCGCTCGAGGCGCTCGTCCCCTACCAACATCCCGTTTTCCGGTGACCTGTACCCCGAAGACATCGCCTTCGGGCCTGGCGATGTCGTGGCCAGCGGAGACGGCGACGGCCGCGTGCAATTGTGGGACGCCCGAAGCGGCCGACCACGAGGGACACTGAAGTCCGGCGGCGTCCCCATCGTGAGCCTCGCCTACGGTCCCGATGGGACGTTGGCGACGGCGAGCGGCAACGGCAACCTGTCGTTGTGGGACATCGAGCGTCGGCAGCAGGACGGCTTGGCGACGTCGAGCGGTTCCCGCGGCGGGCCTGACCTGATGTTCGACCGGAAGGGCGCGCTGGTATCGATCGGCTCCGACATCCGGTCATGGGACGTCTCGCGCTGGGGGCAGATCGGCGAGGAGATCTACCACCACCAGGCTGCGGTCACGGCACTCGCCATCAACTCTGACGGATTGTTGGCCTCTGGCGATGAGCGAGGTGTCATTCGGCTGTGGGATTTGGGCTCGGGTCAACCGTCGGGTCCTCCCCTGTCGGGCGATCGAAGTGGGATCACCGCTCTGGCGTTCGGCTCCGCAGGCGTCCTCGGCTCCGGTGACCAGGGCGGGACCGTACGACTGTGGGATACCGCAACTGGTCGAGAAACGCGCCGACCGCTCGAAGGGCACGACGGAGCTGTCGCGAGCCTTTCGTTCTCATCCGATGGGGCCAGTCTCGCGGCCGGCTACCGCCCGGGACCGAACGACCCGGACTGGCAGCGTGGACGCCCCATCCGTGTCTGGGACGCGGCAAGCGGCGCGGTGATCGAGCGGCCCAAAATCGGTTTCGAGGGCGGCGTTGCTTCGGTTGCCTTCAGCCCGATCGGAAGGTTCGCCTCTGCCGGGGCTGACTATCTTGCATCCTGGGACACCGAAATCTGGGACAGCCAGATAATCCCCCAGCATTATCCTCGCGGCGGTCCGTACTCCGCGGTTGCCTTCTCCCCCGACGGCAAGACACTCGCATCCAGCGCGATCCGGTTCACGCCGGGCGACAACCGGACTGTGATCCTGTGGGCGATGCCAAGTGGAGCGGGCCGGGCCGAGCAGCTGGGAGAGCCGCTGGAGGCGGGACGGACTCGCACAAACGACGGATCCTTCGGTGCCTTGGCCTTCAGCCCCAACGGAGACCTCTTGGCCGGGGCGGGCAAGGGCGGTGTTCAGCTGTGGGACGTTCCGTCACACGAGCCGATCGGGGAGCGTCTCGGCTCGTTCCCCGCGAGCTCCATAGCCGTAAGCCCGGACGGGAGCCAGGTCATCGTCGGTGACTCAGCCGGCGTGGTCCAGGCTTATCCGGCGACGATCGACGACTGGTTGCGCAGCGCTTGTGCCCTGGTGAGCCGCAACCTCAGCCAGCGAGAGCGGGATTCGTATCTGGGCTCCGAAGCCCCGGACCAAACGGCCTGCCCGGAGTACGGCTGACCTCCTGTCGATCCGCACACGTCAGGCCTCGGCCGACAGGAAGCGGCGGATCGACTCGGCGTCCGCGTCCAGGCGAGTCAGGTTGGGTGCAGCGACCCAGTCGGGATCCTCGAGCAGTCGATCCGCCGCTCGGCCACTTCCACTCACGACGCCGACCATGCAGCCCAACGCGAGGGCCACCCGGTACTCGGCTTCGGCGATAGTCCCGCCGCTGACCGCAAGCAGCTTGACCTTCACCGGTCGTACTCCGGATGCGATGAGGTCGGCCCATGCCTGCAGACCCTCAGCGATACTGAACCCACTCCCAGAAGTGCGGCGAAGGGCGTCGTAGCGTTCGTCGACTGGAGCGCCGTCCGGGATATGCGTCGGCAGGTACCCGTACGCGGTGACCCGCTCCCCGAAGCACTCGCTCAGCGACCCGGCGAGCCCGGACACCCCGTCGCTCGTGCCGCCCGACACGACCAGACCCTCGAACTCCAGGAAACCGTCCACCAACCTCTTGGCGTACTGATCGAGCCAGCCGTCCGCTGCTTCGTCGGTACCTCCGGCGAGCATCACCACCCGGGTCCGCTCACCGACGTTCGGCAGCGGTGCCACCGCGCCGAGGCCGGCCAGGCTCTCCGCCGACGGGAACTGGACGGAGCGAGCGACCGCCAGCAGAGCCTGCACCCAGGTCGATCCCGGGATGGCCCCGCCCGACGCCACCAGCCGCTCCAGGGATGACATCGACGTCATCAACATGTGTTCGGCGGTGGTGAGTTGCACCGCCTTGCAGTAGGCCGCGATCGCGTCGTAAGGACGCCCCAACAACAGCGCGAACTTGCCGGCGTCGAAGAAAGCCCATGGCAGGTTGGCACCTTCGTCCGCCTGGGAACGACAGCGCCGGTTTGCGTCGCTGATCTGGGCCCACATTCTCACTACGACCGACAGGTCGCCGGCAGCCGCAATCTCGTACTCGAGAACGTTGCCAAGGGCATAGGGGTCCGTGGGGTCGAGATCGAGGCACTCGCGATAGAAAGCGTGTGCTCGAGCGTCATCGATTCCCTTCCAGGTGCCAGCCAGCGACGCCAGGGCGTCCGTGTCCCGGTTCGGCGGCGCACCAGCAACCTCGAGCAGCCGTTGTCCTTCGCGATAGTCAGGCGATTGTGGGTTTGCGCGGTAGAGCTTGCATAGCGCAACGCCGAGATCACGCAGCAGCGGGCCGTGTACGAACGTCGCGTATGGGGACAGCAGGGTGACCGCGTCACGCCATCTCCCCATGGTCACCAACAACTTCGCTGTCTTCTCCATCAGCGTGAGGTTGGCAGCATCAGCGACTGCGGCGATCGCAGACAGCACTTCCACGATGCGATCGGTCAGCCGTTCAGCACCTGCCCGGTCGCCGATCCGGAGCGCCCGCTGGGAGTCAGAGACAAGATGCTGGACGCTCGCAAACGCAAGTCCTGTTGCATGCACATCAACGTGGCGCAACTCCGCGTGGTACTTGAATGCCTCCGCAAGGTGGTGGCCGATCAACCCATCCAAGTGGCCGGTGTCAGTGCGGTTCTCGTGCCACAGCGCAAAGCGCTCGTGGAAGGCGGCACGGTCTCGTTTCAGAGTCAACTCGTACGCGACGTCTCGAAGCGACGCATGTCCGAACTCGATCAGCTCCGTGGGACCGTCGGAGCGCCCCGGCACCAGCAGTCCGCTGCGTACCAGCCGCTGCAGGCAATCGTCAACCGTCTCGACGTCGACATCGTCGAGCATGGGCGGCAGAGCCCGGCGGTCGAACGTCGGTCCGGCGACCGAGGCTGCTCCCAGGACCGACCGTTCCTCATCTGCCAAGCGATCCAACCTGGACGCGAAGATTGCCGAGAGGGAGGCAGGGACCCGAACCTCCGTCACCGGACGGGTCACCGTCCAGCCGCCTACAACAGGCGCGAGCACCCCCTCCTCGATCCAGGTAGCCAGCGCCTGTTCCAGGAACAGGGGATTGCCCGCAGCAGCGCCGCGAATCAGCGCCTGCGCGCTCGCCGGCAGCGAGGAACTGCCCAGCACGTCAACGATGAGATCGTCACTCTCGGCAGTCGTCAGGGCGTTCAGCCGGATGACGTCCATGACCGGGAGCACAGCGGAAGGTCGCGTGAGGTTGAGCACCTCAGGACGTGCCGTCGCCATGATGAGCATCCCGCCTGGGTAAGGAGACAATCGCAGATGATCGAGGAGCTCGAGCATCGTCGCTTCGGCCCAGTGCAGGTCTTCGACGACGAGGACCAGCGGCCGGCCCGCGGCCAGCGTGGCGAAGAGCCTCGCGGCTGCCCAAAAGCACTCCACCAGCGGGAAGGCGGCGTCGGCGAGACCGAGAAGTGAGGCAACCCTCTCGACAATGGCATCACGGTCCTCGGGCTGCGCTGCGCCGGCCATGGCCCGTAGTCCGTCAAAGTCGAGGGGTTGATCACGTGCTGACGCAGAGCCCAGCAGCTCGGTAACCGGCCAGAAGCTCGGCCGGCCGTACGGTCGGCAGCTCGCGTTGAGAACGGTCGCGGTGGTGGCAAGGCGGTCGACGGCCTCCCGCGTCAGGCGGGACTTGCCAACGCCGGGCTCGCCTACGAGGAGGACAGCCTCGACGCGATGGTTGTCGGCGGCAGCAGTCAGCCGTGCGTCGATGGTCGCGAGCTCAGCCAACCGGCCCACAAGCGGACGAGCTGACGGTGATCTCGAGCTGCCGTGCTCCGAGTCGAGCGTCATCAGCTGCCAGGCGTCGACGGGCGTAGACTTGCCCTTCAGATTGAGAGAACCAATCGCTGATACCTTGACGAACGGCTTGACCAGCCGGAACGTCTCCGAGCCGAGAACGATCCCGCCGGCAGGTGCGGCGTGTTCGAGTCGCGCGGCCACGTTGACAGCATCGCCGGTGGCCAGCCGCTGGCCACCGGACCCGTCGCCCACGACGACCATGCCGGTGTTCACGCCCGTTCTGTTGCGTAACGTCACACCGCAGGTGGCGGCCAGGTCCAGGTTGAGAATAGCCAGCGCCTCGCGCATGCCCACCGCGGCACGCACGGCCCGTAACGCGTCGTCCTCGTGCATGCGCGGTAGTCCAAACACGGCCATGACGGCGTCACCGATGAACTTCTCCACCACCCCACCGTGTCGCTCCAGCTCTGTCCGCATCGCCGCGAAGTAGGCATCCATGACCATCCGCAACGACTCAGCGTCCAGTTCCTCACCGAGCGGTGTGGAGTCGACCAGGTCACTGAAGACAACCGTGACCGTCTTGCGCGCCTCTTGAGGACGTGTCGACGCAGACTGCTGAGCGGTCCCGCATTCGGGGCAGAATTTTGCGCTCGGTGCGATCTCTTCGCCGCAGTGAGCGCAGGTCGGCACTTCGAGAGCATAGCCGCGGGTCGGACGAGACCTTGGGTCCGCGTTTGGCAGATCAGGGCAGGACGTGGATGTCCTTCCAGGTGGGCAACCCACCATAAACAGTATCGATGTTCATGCCGCCGATCCTCGATCTTGCGGCAGTGCCGCGGCGGGGTACCCGGTGACGATGGCCGGGTGGTACTCGGTCATGATGAGCCGGTCCAATGCACCCCACTCTGCGGGTTGCTCTTGGAACGGAAGTTCGCGGATGCGGTCGATCTCGGCGTCGATGGCCGGCTCGGCGAAGCCCGAGAAGTTTTCTCTCCCATTGGAGTGAAAGAGCGGTGGGAACCACGCACCGCCCGACGGCCAGTCCGGGCACCACCCAGCTGGCCCGAGGAGGTTGACAGGCGCCTCCGGGTCATAGAGCACAGTAAACCGCTCGGCGTCGGGCACCCCGAACGGCGTGGCCTTGAAGCCGGCAGCTTCGTAACTTTCGATGAACTGCTCTCGGAGTCTGTCGGAGAACGGCTGGTCGTTGACATACACGAACTTCAGCTCGAACTCTCCCGGCGCATAACCTGCTTGGTTCAGCAACGCCTTCGCCTTGTCGGGGTCGGTGCCACCCGGCTCGGGTTCCAGGACGTTGTAATCCTGGCGTCCTGGGAAACCCAGCGGCAGGATCGACCCGCCACGCAGCAGCGTGACACCAACGAGGCGGCCAATTATCCTCGCCGCTTCGTCATACGGAAAGGCGTAACCGATCGCCTGCCGCACCCTGATGTCGGTGATATCCCGATAGTCGGGCCGGTACATGAAGGTGCATTGCGTTGCGCCGATGGTCAACCGATCCA
>JACCYJ010000226.1 GCA_013696555.1 Nocardioidaceae bacterium
GTTCAACGTCATCGCCGGGGACATCGTGCCCAAGAACGGCTCGGTCAGCATCAAGGGAGTCGACTGCACGCATCTCCCCTCTCGCCACCGGCCGCGGCTCGGTGTGAGCAGGACCTATCAGAAGGCACGCTCGTTCCCTGGTTTGACCGTCGCGGACAATCTCTATCTCGCCGTCGTCGGACGGCATGGGCGTCATCGGGCGCTGCTGCCCAGAGTCGGCGACCGCTCGTGGCGCGACCGGGCGGCCGCCGCCGCGGAGTCGGTGTGGTTGCACGACCGGCTCGACGGCCTGGTAAGGGACCTCTCGCACGGTCAGAAGCGCCAACTTGAGATCGGCATGGCGATCGCCACCGACCCCGACGTGCTGCTGCTCGACGAGCCAGCTTCTGGGCTTTCACGTGGCGAACGGGAACGGCTCATCGATCTCCTCGACGAACTGGCGGCGGACTCTACGCTGCTTTTGATCGAGCACGACATGGACGTCGCTTTCAAGGTGGCCCGCCGTATCGTCGTCATGTCCGACGGGTTGATGGTCGCGTCCGGCACCCCGGACGAGGTGCAGGCTAACCCGTTGGTGCACGAGATCTACCTGGGCAGCGAGGCGCTCACATGACCGGCACGCTGCTGGAGGTGCGAGACCTCTCCGCGGGGTACGGCGAGTCGCAGGTCCTCGACGGCGTGAGCTTCGCCATGGGCGTGGAGGCGGTCGGCATCCTGGGACGCAACGGAATGGGCAAGACGACCCTGTGTGCGACGCTGATGGGGCTGGTTCGTCGCTCCGCCGGCGAGGTGCTGCTCGATGGCCAACGCATCGACGGCAAGTCACCCGAGCACATCGCGCGCAGCGGCATCTCGTACGTCCCGCAGGGGCGTCGGCTGTTCCCCTCCCTGAGTGTCGACGAACACCTGGCCATGCTGGCCAAGGGGACGAAAGGCAAGCGGTGGACACCCAAGGCCGTCTACGAGCTGTTTCCGCGGCTGGCCGACCGCAAGACAAGCAGCGGCGGTGCCCTTTCGGGAGGCGAGCAGCAGATGCTGGCCGTGGGCCGCGCACTCCTGCTCAACGGCTCGCTCGTGCTCATGGACGAACCGTCCGAGGGACTCGCACCAACCATCGTCGACGTCCTCGTCGAGGCCGTGCACCACCTCGTCTCCGAAGGCACCGCCGTCCTCGTCGTGGAGCAGAAACTGCGGGCCGCGACCGCGATGGCGGAGCGCCAGCTCATCATGGTGTCGGGCCGAATCCAAGCCGAGTCGACAGCTGCCCAGCTACTCGCTAACCCGGACCTGCAGCGCCGGTACCTCGGTGTCGGCAGCGCCGTCGACGCGGGTGAACATCCCTCCGAGCCGCAGCGGAACAGGATCGTGTCATGACCAGCCCCATCAATGTGGCGCTCCTCGGTTCGAAGTTCATGGGGCGCGCCCACTCCAATGCCTGGCTGAAGGTCGGCAAGTTCTTTCCGGCGGACCCGCTGCCGGTCATGCACACCGTGGTTGGGCGTTCCGCCGCCGATCTGGAAGAGTTCGCCCGGACGTGGGGGTGGCAGCACGCCTCCACCGACTGGCGGGCGGTGCTGCAGTCACCAGACATCGGGTTGGTCGACATCGCCACCCCCAACGACGTACACGCTGAGCAGGCGATCGCGGCGCTGGAGGCGGGCAAGCACGTCGCCTGTGAGAAGCCGCTGGCAGGCACGCTCGCAGATGCCGAGAAGATGGCCGACGCGGCTGCGGGCGCTCCGGGCAGGACTTTCGTCTGGTTCAACTATCGGCGTGTCCCCGCGGTGGCGCTGGCACAGCGGCTGGTCGCCTCCGGAGCGCTGGGCCGCATCTACCACGTGCGTGCTGCCTACCTGCAGAGCTGGGGCGGCCCGGACACCCCGCTGCTGTGGCGCTTCCAGGCGGACGTAGCTGGCTCAGGCGCCCACGGGGACCTCAATGCCCACATCGTCGACATGGTCCGCTTCGTCACGGGTGAGGAGGTCGTGACGGTGGAAGGCGCGATCGAGCACACGTTCATCGAGGAGAGAGATCTCTTGGCCGGGTCGTCCGGCGGCGAGATCGCCGGTGCGGGGGCGGCCACCTCGGGCGGCAAGGGGCGCAGCACGGTGGACGATGCGGTGCTGTTCTTGGCGCGGTTGGGTGGCGGCGCGGTGGCCAGCTTCGAAGCGACTAGGCTGGCGACGGGCTACCACAACGCCAACCGCTTCGAGATCCACGGCGAGCGCGGGGCGCTGCGCTTCGACTTCGAGCGTATGAACGAGCTGCACTTCTACAATCTGGACAACGCCGCCGCGGTACAGGGGTGGACCACCATCGACGTCACCCGCGCCGGCAGCGGTCACCCTTACATGGAGGCTTGGTGGCCCGACAGCCACGGCCTGGGTTACGAGCACAGCTTCGTGAACCAGGCCAGCGACATCCTGACGGTGATCGGTGGGGGCGAACCCGCGTTTGCGCTGCCGGACTTCGCCGACGCCTTGCAGACCCAACGCGTGCTGCACGCGGCGATCGAGTCGGCGCGTAACCGTGCGCCGGTCGATGTCGCCGACATCTGACACCTAGAAAGGGACATCCGTGACCACCACTTCGCCGTACGAACCGACCTTCATGCCGGTGGGCGTGCTCACCGCCGCACTGCAGGAGCTCACGCCGCGAGACCAGCGCGACGCCGATCCAGATCTGGCGGTGGAGGAATGGCTGGCGTTCGCTCAGGAGCTGGGCGCCGACTGCATCGAGCTGTCCGCAGCGCTGCACCCCACGCTTGCCGACGTACCGGCTGAAGCGATGCTCGACCCCGTCGCAAACACCCTCGACCTGCGCGACCCCTTCGACGAGCAGCGTGCCAAGCGCGTCCGGGCCGCGATCGACGAGACGGGGGTAAACATCGCCGACGTCGCCTACTTCGACGACATGTTGCACGAGGACCCAGCGATCCGCCGCAAGAAACACGACTTCATGTTGCGGGTAATGGACACCGCCGTGCTGCTGGAGGTCTCCGCCGTTACGGGCTTCGTCGGCCGCAACCAGTCCAAGTCGATGGACCAGAACCTGATCGACTTCGAGGAGGGCTTCGTGCCGCTCCTCAAGGCTGCGAAGGACCGCGGCCTCGCTTACCGGGTCGAGCAGTGCCCGATGCCGGGGTGGTCACCAGGGGACAATTTCCACAACAATCTCGGCTACACGCCGGCGATGTGGATAGCCCTGCACAAGATCTGCGAGCGCAATGGCGTCGGCGACCAGTTCAGGATCCACTACGACCCGTCGCACTCGATCCTGATGGGCCAAGACAGCCGGTCGATGTTTCAGTACCTGGCCGACGAAGGCTACGCGTTCCTCATCGCCGGCATGCACGTGAAGGGCCAGGTCATCGACTCTCGAGGCGTGTCCGCCTGGGGCTATGGCGGTCAGACGG
>JACCYJ010000229.1 GCA_013696555.1 Nocardioidaceae bacterium
GGGTAGCGGTGCCCCTGGAACGAGGTCCTCGTCGCGTGCTTCGACCACATCCGACGTCGACCGTTCTGGTGGTCAACAGCGGTTCGTCCTCGCTGAAGTACAAGGTGTTTGCTGCCGCCGTAGCAGCGGGCGAGGAGTCGGGCTGGCTGGCCGCGGGCTCGGTGGAGCGAATCGGTGACGCGGCCTCTCAGCTCACGCACCGGCGACCCGGGGCGGCGCCGTCGACGACCAGGGCACAGGTGCCTGACCACGCCGCCGCCGTTGCGGCCATGCTCGCGGCGCTGACTCAGCACGGCCCTGATGCCTCCGACATTGTCGCTGTCGGGCACCGGGTCGTGCACGGTGGCGACCGCTTCACCGAACCAACGGTCGTTGACGTCGCCGTAGTGGCGGCACTCGAGGCGCTGACACCGCTTGCTCCGCTCCACAACCCCGTGAATCTCGACTGTTTGCGTGCGGTGCGCGAGGCGCTGCCAGGCGTCATTCACGTGGCGGCGTTCGACACCGCCTTCCACGCGACGTTGCCCCCGCAGGCACGCACGTACGCGCTTCCTCGCGATCTGGCCGAGCGACACGGGATCCGGCGCTGGGGATTTCACGGCATCAGCCACAGCTTTGTGACGCGTCGAGCGGCGCACGCGCTCGAGGTGCTGCCGGCCGACGTGCGACTGGTCATCTGCCACATCGGCAACGGTGTCTCGGTCACGGCTGTCGCTGCAGGGCGCAGCGTCGACACATCTATGGGCATGACGCCGCTGGAAGGCTTGGTCATGGGCACGCGCTGCGGTGACATCGACCCAGCGGTGATTCCATACCTGGTGCGAGAAACCGGCCAATCGGCCGACGAGGTGGAGGCGCTTCTCAACCATGACAGCGGGCTGCAGGGGTTGTGCGGAGATTCTGATGTCCGCTCGGTGCGTAGCCGCGCCGAGGCGGGTGACGCGGCCGCGCGCCTGGCCCTGGAGGTCTACTCGTACCGGCTCCGCAAGTACGTCGGCGCCTACCTGGCCGTGGTCGCAAAGCCGCACGCTGTGGTGTTTACCGGCGGGGTAGGTGAGAACGATCCTCAGACGCGCGCCGCCGTGGTGGGCCCGCTCGGGCACCTGGGGCTGCGGCTCGATTCCGACGCGAACACGGCCGTCCACGGAAGTGAGAAGCCGGTACGCATCGACGACGGCTCAGGAGCGATCCCTCTCCTCGTGGTTCCGACGGATGAGGAGCTCGAGATCGCGCACCTGACCTGGCGCCTCATCAGCGCGTCTGCATGAGTAGCGGCCGGCGCCTCACGCCTGCGTTGCCCAGTCGCCCAACGACCAGTCACGCACCTCCGGCATGTCCTCCATATGGGCAACCACGTAGCTGGCGTGCTCGGCCAGCTTGGCCTCGCACCAGGCCTTGAGTGCGCTGGCGCCGGGCGGCGTGCGACGGGCGTTGTTCAGCGCATCCATGACCAGGTGGTAGCGGGACGCCCGGTTGCGCACCACCATGTCGAACGGCGTGGTCGTCGTGCCCTCCTCGATGAAGCCGCGCACCCGGAAGCGGTCAGCCTTCGGGCGTCCATGGACCAGCTGATGGATGGCTCCCGGGTACCCGTGGAAGGCGAACACGACGTCGACGTCATCGGTGAAGAGTTCGCTGAACAGCGTCGAGCTCATGCCGTGCGGGTGGTCCTTGCGTCGGGGCAGGCTCATCAGGTCGACGACGTTGACCACTCGGACACACAGATGTGGCAGCTGTTCTGCCAGGATCCGCGCGGCCGCAACAGTTTCCATGGTCACGACGTCACCGGCGCAAGCGAGGACGATGTCGGGGTCACGCGTTCCGTCGTCGTTGCCGGCCCACGTCCACATGCCGGCGCCACGGGCGCAATGCTCGACCGCCTCGTCGATCGACAGCCATTGCAGCTGAGGTTGCTTGTCGATGACGATCAGGTTCACGTACGAGCGGGAGCGCAGGCAGTGGTCGGCGACTGACAGCAGGCAGTTCGCATCCGGCGGAAGGTAGACCCTCGAGGTCGTGCCTCGTTGGGTGATGACGTTCTGGATCAGGCCCGGCCCTTGGTGGGAAAAGCCGTTGTGGTCGTTGCGCCATGCCGTCGACGTGAGCAGGATGTTGAAGCTGGGCACCTCGGCACGCCAGGGCAGATGTGCGGCCTCTTCGAGCCATTTCGCATGCTGGATCGTCTGCGAGGCGCTCACCATCGCGAACGCCTCGTACGTGGCGAACATCCCGTGACGGCCGGTCAGTGTGTAGCCCTCGAGCCAGCCGTGGCAGCTGTGCTCGGACAACACCTCCATCACCCGGCCGTCACGCGAGAGTGCGACATCGTCCGGCACTACCCGCTCGGCGAACGCCCGGTCCGAGACCTCGAACACGGCACCCAGCCGGTTGCTGTTCGTCTCGTCGGGGCAGAACAGCCGGAACGACTTCGGATTGCGGGTGTAGATGTCACGCAGCATCTCGCCTAGCCGGCGCGTCGATTCGGCGCGCACGATAGCCGGCCGGGCGACGTCGGCGGCGTAGTCGCGGAAGTCGAGCAGGTCGAGGGCCTGGGTGAGCAGGCCACCGTTGGCGTGCGGTGACGCGCTCATGCGCAGGTCGCCGTCAGGGTTGCACCGACGAACCAGGCCGACCGGAGTGCCAGACGCGTCGAAGAGCTCCCCG
Source organism: Nocardioidaceae bacterium (assembly GCA_013696555.1). Lineage (GTDB taxonomy): Bacteria > Actinomycetota > Actinomycetes > Propionibacteriales > Nocardioidaceae > JACCYJ01. The sequence goes on from JACCYJ010000229.1 coordinate 2,665, forward strand.
GGGCGGTACGAGCGCAGCCACGACTCCAGCATCGCCAGGTGATCGGGGTTGTCCTTCACGCCGGACAGGGGCACCTGGTGGGATCGCCATGTGCCTGTGACCCGGACACCGTCCACCTCTGCCGGACCGGTCCAGCCCTTCGGCGTCCGGAGGACGATGGCGGGCCAGTGCGGCCGCACGCCGTCCCATTCACCGCTACGCGCCACCTCCTGGATGCGCCGGATCCGAGACCACGCCGTGGCCAGCGTCGCGGCGAAGCGGTGGTGCATGCCCGGCAGATCGTCGCCTTCCACCTCCAAGACGTCGTACCCGTGGCCGGCCAGCAGCTGGCGTACCTCGTCGGGATCCTTGCGCCCCAGGACAGTCGGACCAGCGATCTTGGCGCCGTTCAGGTGCAGGATCGGCAGCACGGCGCCGTCGCGGATCGGATTGAGGAACGAGATGCCCTTCCACGACCCTTCCAGGGGACCGGTCTCCGCCTCACCGTCTCCGACCACCGCCAGCGCGATCAGGTCGGGATTGTCCATGACGGCGCCGAACGCGTGCACGAGCACGTACCCCAGCTCACCGCCCTCATGGATCGAACCCGGCGTGGTGACCGAGACGTGGCTGGGGATCCCGCCGGGGCTCGAGAACTGCCGGAAGAGGCGCAGCAACCCCGGCTCGTCCAGTCCCACCGCCGGGTAGGTCTCGGTGTGGGCACCCTCGAGGTAGCCAGCGGCAACGAGCGCGGGCCCACCGTGGCCCGGCCCGGCGAGATAGATCATCTGCTGTCCGGTGTGCCGGATCAGCCGCGAGGCATGGGCGTAGACGAACGAGAGCCCCGGACTCGTGCCCCAGTGCCCGAGCAGCCGAGGCTTGATGTGCTCGGCCTGCAGTGGCTCCCGCAGTAACGGATTCGCCAGCAGGTAGATCTGTCCGATCGTCAGATAGTTGTTGGCCCGCCACCACGCGTCGAGACCGGCAACGTCGTCGTCGGAGGGCTCAGCCAGGCGGTTGATCAGCCCGTCGGTGGACACAGTCGACTCGAGATCGTCGGTCCGGGCGTCGACGCTGGCGGTCATGGCTACCTCCGAGCCTTGGGTCAGGATGAATTCCACACGAGCCTGCAGAGGCTGGACAAGGCCGTTGGTCCCGATACCCCGGCAGGTTGTCCGCCGCCGCGCCGACGCTAACCAAGGCATTCGGCTGACGGCGTGCTCGGACGCTGCCTGGATCTCAACAGGAGACGAACAGTTCACGGCTGCCTCCCCTTAGGACCATTTCGCACGACGATGACGACGGGGCGACATCTACCGCAGACGGTAAGGCGCACACGCTCAAAGGTCGATCTCACCGGTGCTCAGGGTCATCGTGGCGCCTCCTACCCAGACCGTGCCGTCGACGCCTTGTTCGATCCGCGGCCGACCCGCACGACCCAGCCGGGTGCCTTGGCTGGTGACGTACGGCGCGGTTGCGCGACCGGTCCCCAGCAGCCACTGGGCGAGCGACGCGTTGAGGCTTC
>JACCYJ010000244.1 GCA_013696555.1 Nocardioidaceae bacterium
AGCCACAGGCCCGCGATGAGCAGGATGTCCATGAGGTTTCACCTCTCCAATGCAGTCAGGTCGCGTTCGGCGTAGAGCCGGTGCTCCCATTCCTCGTTGAGGACGATGCGGAGACATTCCTTGAGGGGGAAGTTCTCCACCTGGGGCCAGCCGGACTCGGTACGGGTCACCTCGGAGGCGAGTTGCTGGTCGGTGAGTGATTCCATGACGTGGCGGACCATCGCCTGGCGTTCGCGTCGGACCGTGAGCACTTCGTCGAGCGAGGGTCTTGCCTCGCGGTCCCACGGGATACCGTCCCACCCGGGCGCCTCGTCCCACGGCAGGTCCAACTCGTGCCACGGCGAGGGGTTGCTGAGGATCATCCGGCCCGCCCAGGCAGCGCTGGCGAAGTTGAGGTGGCGCAGGGTCTGGATGAAGGACCACTCGTCGTCGACGCTGCGGTGGAGCGCCGCTTCGGGGAACTGCCTCGCACGCGCGACGGTGCCCTCCCACAACCGCTCCAGGATTGCCCACGCCTCACGGAACCCGTCACTATCGTCGGGGCGCATCTTCGCCCGTTCGGGCATGCGACGGTTCAGTTCGGCGTCGACGAGTGGTGCGATGTCGACGCCGTTCACGACGACGTTCTGCAGCTCGCCGTGGATGTCGACATCGACCAGCTCTACGCCGCGCATGCGGCTCTCGTTGAACGAGGCGCCGCGGATCTGCGCCCCTGTGAGGTCTACAGAGTGCATCCTGGCGTCGTTGAGATACACCTGGGTGAAGGTGGCTTCCCGGAGGCTCACAAGCTCGAAGCGTGCTCCGGTGAGGTCCTGCTCGCGGAACTCGGTCATAACATCACGTTAGGACCAGTTCCGGACGATCTACTTCCGGCTTACGTAGTGACCACCTAGCCTGCCTGTGTGTCGACCGATGTCAGCCCCACCGCACGAGCTCTGCGTGCCCTCGAGATCCTCCAGACCCGCCCCGGCGCAACGGCCGACGAACTCGCCGAGAGGTTGGGTGTCACGGAGCGGGCCGCGCGTCGGTATGTCGGAATCCTCCGGGAGGCGGGCATCCCCGTCGAGTCAGCCCGAGGCCCCTATGGGGGCTACCGGCTGGGGCGCGGGACGAGGCTGCCTCCGGTGGTCTTCACCCAGGCCGAGGCACTTGGCCTGGTCATGGCGGTGCTCGACGGCCAGCCGGCAGCTGCCGACGTCGACGACCTCGTCGGCGCGGCCCTGGGCAAGGTCATCCGGGCACTGCCCGATAGCGTCGGCCGGCAAGCGGCGGCGCTGCGTGAGCACGCGTCAGCTGCGCCCGACCGGCACTCGGCCCGTCCGGATCCCGACATTACCGGCGCGCTCGTCGCTGCCGTCGCGGCTCGACGTCGCGTCCTGGCCACGTACCGGAGTGAGTCCGGCAACGAGTGGGAGGCCGAGGTGGACCCCTGGGCGGTCGTCGTCCGCTACGGCCGCTGGTACCTCCTGTGTCATTCCCATCGGGCGGACGCGATCCGCACCTACAGGGTCGACCGGGTCCGCGCGGTCCAGCAGACCGCACACGAGTTCGAGCTGCCCGACCGGCTCGACCCGGTGGCAGCACTGGAGGAGAACCTGGGCATTGGGTGGGAGTTCTCCACCCGCGTTGTGTTCGACGCTCCACTGGCTGAGGTGGCGGCGTGGATCCGGCCACCCATGGGACGGCTTGAACCATCGGGAGACGGGTGCGTGCTCGTCGGCAGCACGAGCAATCCGGTGATGTACGCACAGGAGTGGTTGGCCAGCGTGCCGTTCACCTTCCGCGTTGATGGCGGGCAAGAACTCCGTGCCGCGATCGCGTCGCTCGCTTCGCGTTTCGCTGCCGCCCTGGCGAACCAAGCCTGACAGCAAAATCGAACGCGTGGTGGACTCAGAGCACAGAGGAAGAAGCGGGATGACCCTCCGACCCGCAGTTGTCGCGGGCGGATCCTGGCACTAGAGCATCTGCACCTGCGTCTTAGCGGCAGCGACTATAGGCCAGCCCAGCCAACGCCCTCCACTCGGCATGTGCCAAAGTGCCAAGTCGCTCGGAGCCAGCCACCGCTGTGGTGAGCCGTGTGAGGCGCCCAACCGTGGTCGCCGAGGCTCGACCGCCGTGAGGTCACGCCTGGTCGGCGGGACGCCCCCGCGGGAGTAGAGCGTGGATTTTCCGTGGGCAGTAAAGCAGGCCAGCAGTGAGGGCCGCTCCACAAAGGGGTTGTGCGCCATCAGGGACTCGAACCCCGAACCCGCTGATTAAGAGTCAGCCCGTGGGGGGTCCAGGTTAGTCCACCACGGTGCATCATCGCAGGTCAGCGGCTTGCGGCGTCTGCGGCGGACACGCGTGGACCCCTACGGATTCCGCCCACTGGTCACCGCACTGGCACCGAAAACACTGCCGAACACACACACTGTGCCGATCGTGCGGACCTTCTGCGGACTGACTGGCAGGTCAGCAAGACGAGAAGCCTCGACCTCTCGGCCGTGACAAGTCCGCCCGCCCAGTTCCACCGGCAGGAGGCAAGCGTCCGGTGGGGGAGGTTCTACGCCGAACGCTTAGCGGCGCGTCCATCTCCTAGCCCTACCGGCACGTCCCAGGCCGGGGGGGCATGACTCACCGACTTAGGAGCCGGTAAGTGGCGAATGGTAGTCAGATGGTCGCTCAGGGTTGTATTCTGAACGGGCTCAGTGAAGGGGAGTGGCCATGAGCAAGGCCGAAGCATCAGCCGCGAAGCGGCGCAGAGGTGGTGGTCGGCGCGAGGACGCCGACGAACGCGACCGCCTGGCCGACGAACGCGACCGCCTGGCCGACGAACGCGACGGCCTGGCGGTCGAGCGGACGCAGCGAGCCGACCTTCGAGACGACGCAGCCGACCTTCGAGACGACGCAGCCGACCTTCGAGACGTCGCAGCCGACACTCGAGACGACGCAGCCGACACTCGAGATGCGACTGTAGGTGAGCGTGAAAATTGGGTCGAAACGATTGTCGGCGCCGCTGAACTCCGCGATGCCCGAGCCGCCGCGAGGGACGTCGAGGCTGACCGCAGGGACGAGGTGGCCCTTCTGGATGCTGCTGTATACAGAATGCCGTCGGAGCAGCCTTTCGGCATGCGCAGGCGTGCCAAAAAAGACCGCGACGCCTCCAAGACAGACCGACTCGGCTCTAAGGCCGACCGCTCGCTGCTGGCAGACGCAGGCAGGGACGCCGCCGACGCAGAAGGTCTGTGACCGACCTCCCAACGCGCTCGAGTTAGTTCGTCGTCACCGTCTCTGTGATTGGGATGCCCCGACAGGTCGTCGCCCGGCGGGTTCTGTTGCGGGAGGTTGCCTCGGTAGAGCGGGATGACGGGGCGGTGTGGCGGCCGTGACGCAGACACCACGGGACATCGACGCTACCGTCGACCGGCTCCTGCGAGCGGTATCGCCATTGCGATCACCACCGCGAGGTCACCGGGTATCGCATCCCCTACTCACTCGAGGTAACCCTCAAGTGCCACGGTGAGTAACCGACACTGAGAGGCGACCATGACCACCACGCTCGAGCGGTTCTACACCATGAACGGCATCGGCTTCGGCGACACGTACTTCGAGACGAGCGGTGACCTGGGCGTCTACCTGAGTCGCGGCGGCGAAGACACGGCGCGAAACGCGGACGGGGGGATCGCGCTCGTCATGCTCGATGTCGACGACAGCCACAGCGTTGTGTCCGTGGACACACGCGGTTCTCGACCGAGCATCAAGGTGCTCAATGCGGCCATTGCACACATGACGACCGCACGGGACGAGTTGCGGCGGTTGGGCGGTGGTCGCTGATGCTTTCAGCCAGTCCGAACCTGGGGACCTAGGCTTGAGCGGTCGACCGCTGCTGGCGTTGTGCGCGTAGCGCCGCGTCCGCGCGGGCGATGAGGCCCTCGAGCGAATCTTCAGCTTGGAGTTCGGTGACCCCCGCGGTGATTGATGCGTGCGGGCTTGCAGCTGCCAGTTCGGCGTTGACGATCAGGAACCGTTCGACCGCTTGCGCGGTGGTGAGGTCCGGTAATGCGCAAATGAATTCATCACCCCCGACGCGCGTGATCAGATCGTAGGACCTCAGATGCGCCCTCATGGTGTGGACGACCCGACATAGGAGCTGGTCTCCAGCGCCGTGGCCGAACGAGTCGTTGGTCGCCTTGAGCCGGTCCACGTCGACGAAAGCGAGCACGAGCGCTTTCTTCGTTCTCTTTGCCCGGGCCATCTCTCGTGCCAGCTCCACCATCCCTGCATCCCTGCGATGGGCCCCCGTAAGCTCATCGATGGATGCGGTCGCCCTGTCCTGTGCGGAGCGGGCACGGTCTCTTGACGCGGCTGTGCGATCGCCTGATGCGGCTGTGCGATCGCCTGCGGCGCGGCTGCGGTCGATGGCCCCTCCCGCACGGTCCACCCTGGCTCCAGCACTGTCAGATCCTGCTTCCGAGCCAAGTCCGGTGACGGCCTTGTCCCGACGCTCCGCCCGCCGGTCCCTGGCGTCAGCGGCCGTGTCACGGCTTTCGGCCACCACGTCATGCGCTTGAGATAGCTTGTCCCGATCGTCGGCTGTCCGGTCCCGATCCTCGGCTGTCCGGTCCCGATCTTCGGCTGTCCAATCCCGATCCTCGGCGCGCTCCCGTTATGGTCGTTCCCTTGCGAACGCTTCGGGTGATCCTCCGCCGCCGTCGGGGGATTGTGGGCCTCGTCCTCGGCCATTGGCCCATCGTGGCTGATAGCCAAGTCGAATGGAAGCGGCGCAGTGGGCGCGTCCTAGCCCGGCACGGCGGTCGACCTCGCGAAGCTGAGGGAGAACATCGCCAACAACCGCCCCCCGATTCCCCGTGAGTCGCTCGACATCCAACACGGCGTCGACACGTGGTCGCTGAGCTTCGAGGCCGAGTCGCACGCCGCGAAACGTCTGAACCGCTCCGTGGAGAAACTGCGGTCTGCAGCGACAGCGCTGTGGGGGCACCCGTACTACATAGAGCGCGACGCCCGGCTCCAAGGGCTGCGGGACGGCGCACCAGCTGACCCTGAGTCACGCCGGTCCCAGCGGGGGCATGTGAGCCGACGGCTGCTGGCTGAGCTTCGGCGCTACTTCGACCGGGAGGCGACGAGATGACTGCGCGACGAAGCCATGGTGAGGGAACCGACATCGTTCGCGGTGACGACGGGCGGTGGCACGCGTGGCTGAGCATGGGTGTGAAGTCCGGCGGACAACGCGACCGGCGCCACGTGTCCGGGCGGACCCGAGCCGAGGTG
>JACCYJ010000296.1 GCA_013696555.1 Nocardioidaceae bacterium
GCGGGACCCGCCTCTGTACCTAACCGGCTGGTTAGCATGACTGCGCAGATCCGGCCGGCGTGGCGCAATTGGCAGCGCATCCGACTTGTAATCGGAAGGTTCGGGGTTCGAGTCCCCGCGCCGGCTCTCGCATCGTCGCAGGTCCTCGGCGCAGCCCGAGGTGCCCTGTTAGGACGACCCGACACGGCCTCACCCTCCTGGACCGGACCAGCGCAGCGCTTGCGTGATGAGCTGGCGGGTGACGATGACAGCCGCTACGGCTGCGAGGGTGGACCAGGATGGGGGTCCTGCCAGGCGCAGCAGCCCTGCTGCCACCCAGAGCTCCAGAGCGGTCCGAAGAGCGAGCAGGCTGTCCCGGGACGAGGCAAGCACCGTGATCCCTGCTACCAGCCCGGCCGCAGTGCAGAGCAGGGCAAGGCTGTCGAGCAGTCCCGTCATGGTCCGCTGGTTGGTTGCTGGTCGCGGGAAAGCTCCTCGCGCTCGTCGCGGATCTCGCGACGAAGGAAGTAGTTGAGCGCGGTTCGGATGGTCGCGATGGCGGCAAGCTCGCCGATTTCTCGAAATGTGGGTGCGATGGCGGTGCGCAGGATGTCACCGGCCAGCTGGAACTCCAAGCCGAGCGTCAGGAAGCGGCCAACGTCCAGACGTACGGTCACGAACGCCGCGGGTGTGCGGCGGCGGACGGCCACGATGAGAAACCTGACGAAACCGATGACGGCTCCGGTGAAGATGATCAGGGCGCCGGCAGCTTCGACCACTCGCACGAGCAAGTCGACGATCTCGCTGAGAAGTTCCTCGCTCAGGATGGAGTCCACAACCGGCACTGTGCCAAACGAACAGACAACCGAGCCAGTGGCCGGTCGTCCGCCACGCACGACGACCTACTGCCTCCTGCGGCTCCGCCACAACCACCAGGCCAGGGCTGCGAGCGTTATCGGGACAATCAGGTCCGCGGCATCTTTGCTGTTGGCGAAGGCAATGAGGGTGACCAAAGCCATCAGCGCCAGACCAACTGCCGCAATGGTGCGCGCCAGACGGCTGTACAACGTCACTTCCTTCACGCGTTCACCGCTCATTTTCCAACCGCTGCCGCTTCCACGTTAGTCTCCCTCGACAATCATCCGCACCGTCGTACCGCTCAAGAGGCACCGTGACCGCGGCACAGGACGAGGCGAGAGTGGACACCCGGGACATGCTGGTAGTTCACGGCGCCTTACGTAGGGAGTTCCGATTGGCGTCAGGTGTTGTCCGCCAGTGTCCGGAAGGGGACCTGGAGCGAGCGCGGCTGGTTGCTGACCATCTCCGCCTTATCCTGCGGTTCGTTCACCGGCACCACGCCGGCGAGGACCTGTTGTTGTGGCCCAAGCTGCTCGACCGAGTCCCCGACGAGGTCGCGCCCGTCGTGCACCTGATGGAGGAGCAGCACGCGAGGGTCCAAGGCCTCACCGACCAGGCGACCGAGCGACTGACGGTCTGGGAGCGGACGGCTGATGTCTCGGACCGCGATGGGGTGGCAGAGACGTTCGACGCGCTCTACGCGACGTTGGTGCGGCACCTGGCAGCTGAGGAGGAGCAGATCCTTCCCCTTGTGGAGACAGCGCTCACACCGGCCGAGTATGCGCAGCTCGGTGAGGAGGGCTGCGGGTGTGGAGAAGAAGTACCTCCCCATGCTGCTGGGTGCGTTCATGTACGTGGGAGACGCCGAAGTCATCAAGCAGATGCTGTCGCACGCACCGCTGGTGCCCCGCTGGCTAATGCCACGCATCGGCCCCCGGGCGTATGCGCGATACGCACAACGGGTCTACGGCACGCCCACGCCCTGATCCTTCGCGGCCGACGCGATTCAACGCCTCCCCGGAGTGTGCAAAAGCATCACCTCTGACAAACCCAACCACCACGTCAGCCTGGTGGGTCGGCCGTCGTAGTCGCGTCGCCGGTTGGCGCCACTGCTGCTGGGCAGCACGAAGACCCGCGCGTCAGCAACGCGCCAGGGCGCCTGGCCGAGGGGTGGCGCGCGGTGTCCGAGGTTGCAGGCGACAACCGTGGCGGCGCGCTTGCCATTGAACCCGATCCAGCGAGGCGCGTACGTCTCCACGGTCTCGACGAATCCTGCAACGTCGAACCGCTCGGGCCGAACTTGCGGCGGCGACGTCCGAGCGACGTCGACCAGGCCGACACCGTAGGCCGGCAGGGAGTCGTCGTCCGACGGATCCAGCCGTTGCGGCGTGAGCCTGCTGTCGTGCAGCAGCTGCCAGAACGACTGGCCCGGCCCGGCGTAGTAGTGGCCGCGCAGTGCCGCACACTCACCCACCGCCGGTGCGCAGATCACGACACCGAGGCCTGGCGCCACGACGTCCGGCAGTGTCAGCACTACTTGTCACTTCCTCGTGACGTCAGGAAATCGCGGGGGAGCGTCCGTAGGGTCAGCGGGTGACCTTCACATGCTCGTTCGGGACGCAGTGCGTCATCGTCAGACCCTCGACGTCGCGCGGGCCGTTCTTGCCGAGGTTGCTCAGCCGCTCGAGCTCCGCCTCTGACAGTGTCTGGCTCGCCAACGGCTCGAGCTGTCGCACGTCGTCAGCGCTGATGCCGAGCCCTTCGCCTACGCGCTGCCCGAGCTCGTCCTCGACCATGAAGAAGTGCCAAACCATGCGCTCCTGTACCTCGCGTGAGGCTTCCGAGATCAGCGTCACGAAGTTGTCGACGAGATCGTCGCGTTCCCACTCCTGCATCAGCCGGAACCGCTGGCCGGCTTGCTGGTAATCGTTGGTTCGGCTGATCCGCTTGCGCGTAAGCCGGCCGCGGATCTCCAGGCCCTGCTCGTCGTGCGTCGGGTACGTTCCTTCGCGCAGCCCTCCCGTGATCGACGGCTCGTAGTTGACGTGCGGGTTCTGCCCGGCGCCGAGGTCGACCCCGTACGACATGGCCCCGCCGCGCTGATTGGTGGCGGCCCGGGCACGCTTGGGCGCGTTCACCGGCAGCTGTTGATAGTTGGGCCCCACGCGGTGGCGCTGGGTGTCGCTGTAGCTGAACGTGCGACCGACCAGCATCTTGTCGTCGCTGAAGTCGAGCCCGTCGATCAGCACGCCGGTGCCGAACGCGATCTGCTCGTTCTCGTTGTGATGATCGCTGACGTTGCTGTCGAGCACCATGGTGCCGACCTTGCGTGGCGGGAAGTCCTGCTCCGGCCAGGTCTTGGTGTCGTCGAGGGGGTCGAAGTCGAGCTCGGGGTGGTCGTCGTCGCTCATCATCTGCACCAGCAGGTCCCACTTCGGGAAGTCACCGCCCTCGATCGCCTCGTAGAGGTCTCTGGAGGCGTGCCCTAGGTCTCCTGCCTGGATGTTGGCGGCGTCCACCTCGGTCAGGCTCTTGACACCCTGGTGCGGCATCCAGTGGTACTTCACCAGTCGCGTCTCGCCCTCGGCGTTGACCCACTTGTATGTGTTGACACCGAAGCCCTGCATGTGGCGGTAGTTGGCCGGGATGCCACGCGGGCTGAACAGGTTGACGATCATGTGCATCGACTCCGGCGTCTGCGACATGAAGTCGAAGATCCGGGCCGGCTCCTGCCGGAAGGTGATCGGGTCGGGTTTGAGCGAGTGGATGACATCGGGGAACTTGATCGCATCCCGGATGAAGAAGACGCCGAGGTTGTTCCCGACCAGGTCCCAGTTGCCGTCCTCGGTGTAGAACTTGATGGCGAAGCCACGCGGGTCGCGCGCCGCCTCCGATGAGTCCCGCCCCCCGATGACCGTGGAGAACCGGATCGCCAGATCGGTACGCTTCCCCGCCTCGGCGAAGACCTTGGCACGGGTGAAGCGCGAGATCGGTTCCTCCCCCCACATGCCGGTGGCCTCGAAGTAGCCGTACGCCACCGCGCCCCGGGCGTGCACGACCCGCTCGGGGATACGCTCGCGGTCAAAGTGGCTGATCTTCTCGAGGAAGTGGTAGTTCTCGAGAGTGGCAGGGCCGCGCGCCCCTACGGTCCGTTGGTTCTGGTTGTCATAGATCGGATGCCCTTGACGGTCGGTCAGAACGTCTCGTTCGTCGCCGGGCACCGGTGACTGGCTGGCCACGTCCGTCATGAGGGTTCCTCTCGCCGGGTCAGGGGCAGCGGCAGTCCACCAGACGATCCGCTGACCGGTCAAGATGCACCGTTTCGCAGCCCGCCAATGCATACACGACTACTGCGGTAGACTTTTGATCATGCTGCGGATGTGACGCGAGCGCGGTGTGGAGTGCGCTGGACCCCGCCTTGGGCGCGCCAACGATGAGGAACTGCGGTAACCGATCCACTCATCCGCCCCAGGAAAAGGTCATGGCCGCCATTGTAGACTGAGCCGATAAGTCTAGTTGACTTTGGATCGCTGCAATCGAAGGTAATCGGTGGGGCGGACAGCGTCGGTGTAGCTTCCCCCTGCTGGCCGTATTTCGAAGTGCAGGTGGCAGCCGTCAGGCGCCGCCGCATCCGATGCGCGGGCGATCAGCTGACCACGTCGCACCCGTTCGCCGGGGGCGACATAGACCCGGCGAACGTGACCGATCACGATGTCGACCTGGTGCCGGTGGTTGCGAATGCGGAACGCCTTTCGGCCGTACGCCGAGCCTAGCGAGCCGGGTGCGGAAGGTCGCAGCACAACGCCGCCCATGCCGGCGAAGAGTCGGGTGCCGCAAGGCATCGCGAGGTCGAGGCCGTGGTGGAACCCGCGGTCACGGCTGCAGCGCGAGCTCGGAGGGTAGTAGGGCGCGCGCGTGCATCCGAAGGCGATCATCTTGCGGTGCGCTCCCGCGTACCAGGGCGAGGTGTAGCGGTGCTTGTCCCGCACCCAGAAGCGCCTGGTGACGCTGGATCCGGGCTCGACCCATGCGGCCGAGGTGGTCTCAGCAGCCATGTCGCGGACCTGAAGGGCAACACCCGGGGCTACCGGACACAGCAACGTCGCCATCAAAGCGCCGGTCAAGAGCGTTCGAGTTACTGCCATGGCTTCAAGAGGCGACACTCGACGGGCGGGTGGGTTTCCCGTGGGGCGGACGTACCCGCCGAAGCTCCGCGAGGAATGTCGACGCCCAGCGGCCGATGTCGTTGTCGGCGACTTGTCGGCGCATTGCTCGCATCCTCCGACCGAGCTCGCGAGGACTGGCGTTCATCGCTTCCAGCAGCGCGGCCTTCAAGCCGTTGATGTCGTACGGGTTCACCTGATATGCCTGCCGCAGCTCGTCGGCGGCACCGGCGAACTCGCTGAGCACCAGAGCGCCGTCCTCGGTGAAGCGACAGGCAACGTACTCCTTGGCGACCAGATTCATCCCGTCCCGCAAGGGCGTTACCACCATGACGTCAGCAGCCCGGTAGAGCGCCGCCATCTCCTCGCGGGGGTAGGACGAGTGCAGATAGGTGATCGGTGGCCGGCCGATGCGCCCGAGCGACCCGTTGAGCCGACCTACGAGCCGCTCGATGTCGTCGCGCAGGACCTGGTACTGGCCGACGCGCTCTCGCGACGGCGTCGCAACCTGCACAAAGGCCGCCTCGTTGACATCAATTTTGCCGTCGGAGATCAGCTCGCCGAAAGCACGCAGGCGCTGGGGCATCCCCTTGGTGTAGTCGAGCCGGTCGATACCGAGGAGTACGGTGCGCGGGTTTCCGAGGTCGGCGCGGATCTCCTGGGCCCGTTGCTCGGCTTCCGGGCGCCGGGCGAGCTGTTCGAAGCCCTGGGAATCGATCGAGATCGGGTACGGCGCCACGGTGACCACTCGGCCACCGGGTAGGAAGACGGTGTCTCGGTGGGTCTTGTGGCCCACGCGTGCGCGGACCAGTCGGACGAAGTTCGCCGCTCCACCGGGGAGCTGGAACCCGACGAGATCCGCTCCGAGCAAGCCTTCGAGGATCTGTCGTCGCCACGGCAGCTGCTGGAAGAGCTCGGTGGGCGGGAACGGGATGTGCAAGAAGAAGCCGATGCGTAGGTCGGGCCGGTGGAGCCGCAACATCGCCGGCACCAGCTGCAGCTGGTAGTCCTGCACCCAGACCACGCCATCTTGTTCGGCCACCTCGGCCGTTCGGTTGGCGAAGCGCTGGTTGACGCGCACGTAGCTGTTCCACCACTCCCGGTGGAACTGCGGCGGCGCGACCACGTCGTGGTAGAGCGGCCACAAGGTGGCGTTGGAGAAGCCCTCGTAATAGCCCTCGACGTCCTCGGTACTGAGCGGCACCGGTACCAGCGTCAGCCCCTCGTCGACGAACGGCTCGACCGTTTCGCCGACACCCCCGTGCCACCCGACCCAAGCACCGTCGTTCCCACGCATCACGGGCTCGAGGGCGGTCACGAGCCCCCCCGGCGATCGCTGCCAGGAGACTGAACCGTCGTGGTGTACGACCCGATCGACAGGCAACCGGTTGGCGACGACCACCAGCCCCGCGGTCAGGTCGGTCGCACTGAGTGCCATGCCGTCATCCTCTCCCCTCGCGGCGATTGGCGGAAGGATGGTCGATGGTCTGCCAGCCGGCTCGAGCGGCCAGTTGCCACCAATTGCGAGTAGCAGCGCGTGGGAATGACAGCGTTGTGCTTTGCTTCTCTAAGATGACGGGATGGACGCCGCCAATGCATCCCCAGCTCGGGGCGCCGCGGCTGAACTCGCCGAGCGGGACCAGCAGGTGCTGGCGTTCGAGCGTCAGTGGTGGCGATACGCCGGCGCCAAGGAACAGGCGATCCGCGAGTCGTTCGACATGTCAGCGACGCGCTACTACCAGGTGCTCAACGCACTCATCGACCGGGAAGCGGCGTTGGCGTTCGATCCCTTGCTGGTCAAGCGCTTGCGCCGGTTGCGCTCAGCCCGGCAGCGCGCCCGCTCCGCTCGTCGGCTCGGTTTCGAGGTCTAGATGAACGTCGGGTTGCCCTCGTGGATCCCGATAGCCAGCCTGGTTCTGGTGTGTGTGGCCATCGTCGCTTTCTTCGTGACCGGTGGTCTCGACGGTGGTGACACGTCGCGCACCGTCTCCGATCCTGGGATGAGTCGAGCCGATGGCGAGCCCGACAAGAACGGTGACGGCGGTGGAGCCGCCTCCCATGACAAGAAGCGCCTGGGCGACCCTGCGAGCAAACCGGCCGACGAGCGGCGCAAGCAGCAGAAGGCAGAGGCGCCAGCGGCCTATGTCGAGGTCTACAACAACTCCACCGTCTCCGGATTGGCGGCGCAGACCGCCGCCGAGCTGCAGGACGCTGGTTGGCAGGTCGTCGGGACCGACAACTGGTACGGCAACATCCCCGCGACCACGGTCTACTTCCCCGATCGGTTGCGGAAGCAGGCCGTGCTGCTGGCTCGCGACCTGGGGATCGAGCGCGTGCTGCCGGCGGTCAACCCGATGCGCTTCGACCGGCTGACCGTCATCCTCACCAACTCGGCATGATCGGACCTGCCCCGTCGACGATTGCTGGACTCGCGGGTTGGAGCTCATTGCTGAGCGACCCGGCCGGTGCGCTGGTGGCCTTTGACTTTGACGGCACTCTGGCTCCCATTGTTGACGACCCGGAAAGGGCGTACGTGCATCCGGACGTCGTCGGAGTGCTGGGCCGGCTCGGCAACGTGGTCGGCGGTGTTGCGATCGTGACCGGTCGACCAGTGGACAGCGTTCTGCGGCTGGCCAGTCCGGTGGGTGTTCACGGGCTCGGCGGGTTGGTCATACTCGGCCAGTACGGCGTCGAACGGTGGGACGCGAGTCGCGGTGAGGCCGCCGCCCCGCCGCCGCCGGCCGGGCTCGCCGGCGTGCGCGATGAGTTGCCCCGGCTGCTCGAGACTCTGAGTCTGCAGGCGGCCCACATCGAGGACAAGGGCCGTGCAGTTGCCGTGCACGTTCGACGGTTGCCCGACCCGGACGACGCCCTGGAGCGTCTGCAGGCGCCCATCGCCGAGCTGGCCGCCCGGCACGGGCTCGCCGTGGAGCCAGGGCGGCAGGTCCTCGAGATCCGGGCGCGTGGCATCGACAAGGGACAGGCCCTGCAATCACTGGCCAATGAGATGGGTGCCAGTTGCATCGTGTTCGGCGGTGACGACCTCGGGGATGTAGCGGCTTATGACGCGGTAGACGAGATGCGCCGGCAGGGCCGGCCCGGCATCTTGATCTGCTCCGCCTCGGCCGAGCAGGACGCGCTGACAGCGAGGGCCGACATCGTCGTGGCCGGACCCGATGGTCTGGTCGGCTGGTTGGCGGAGTTGGCGGATCAGCTGCGAGCCTGAGCGGCCCGCCGCTGCAGCGGTCGGCAAGCGTAGCCGCCGGCCTCGAGATCCGCTGCTACCTCGAACACGTTGGCTGCGGCATCGTCGCCGGTGAGCAGGAGGCTGATCAGCACCTCGATGTAGTAGCACGGGACGAACAACGGCCCGAGTAGTGCCCACTGTGTGCTGTGCCGAGACTCGTGGCTGAGTAGCTCCGGCCGGTTCTGCAGCTCTGCTGCGGAGTGGCGAGTCAGCAAGACGTTGCCCACGGTGAACGTTCGGCGGGGTCCCACGCCGCGGTAGCGGGTCGCGGTCCGGATCCCGTCGGGCTGGCGCGCCACCTCGGCCCGCCCGGTTCTCGCGATCAGCAAACCGGTCAACGTGCTGGCGTTGATCCAGTTGATCGCCTCGCGCAGCCGTTGACCTCGCGTCACGGGCTGAGCATCGCAGCCTGGTCGTACGCTGCGGCCATGAGCGTGACAGTGCGCGTACCGACGATCCTGCGTACCTACACCAAGGGAGAGGCGCAGGTCGCGGCCGAAGGAGACACATTGGCCGCCGTCCTCGACTCCCTTGATGAGTCCTGCTCCGGCATCAAAGGCCGCATCGTGGACGAGCAGAACTCGCTGCGGCGCTTCGTCAACGTGTACGTCGGTAACGACGACGTGCGCTTCGCCGGCGGGCTGCAGGCGCCCACCCCCGATGGGTCAACGATCTCGATCATCCCGGCGGTGGCCGGCGGCGGATAGTCAACGGTCCGCTGAGCTCTGCACCAGTGATGCACGCCTCCGTCGCTTGCACTCGGCCGGTGCGAGTGCTAAGAAAGTGTTAGCACTCTCCCGATGAGAGTGATAACCAGGACCGGCCCGATGAGGCCTTCAGGTCCGGACGGGAAGGGACCGTCTCGGGCAGGGGGCCGTCCGTCGCGGGCATCGACCGGACCATCCGAAGTTTCGAGGCGTGAGGATCCCAAGACCTATGCCGAAGACCATTGCGTTCAACGAGGACGCCCGGCGCGCACTCGAGCGGGGTATGAACACCCTCGCCGATGCCGTCAAGGTGACGCTCGGCCCCAAGGGCCGCAACGTCGTATTAGAGAAGAAGTGGGGCGCGCCGACGATCACCAACGACGGTGTCTCCATCGCCAAGGAAATCGAGCTCGAGGACCCGTACGAGAAGATCGGGGCCGAGCTCGTCA
>JACCYJ010000273.1 GCA_013696555.1 Nocardioidaceae bacterium
GCGCGGCCTTTGCCAGCAGGTCGGCCGTGGCCGGTGCGACCACGACGAGGTCAGCCTGCTGGCCGAGGCGTACATGCGGCACGTCGGGAACAGAGTCGAACACCTCAGTCGTGACGCTCGCGCCGGAGAGGGCCTCCCAGGTGGCCGCACCGACGAACCGCAGGGAGTCACGTGTCGGCACCACCCGAACCCGGTGATTCGACTCGGCGAGCAGGCGCAACAGCTCGCACACCTTGTAGGCAGCGATGCCAGCGCCGACACCGAGCACGACGGAGGGTCGGCGCACGGTGTCCGACCCCTGCGCGGCAGGCGACGACACGGCGGCTCGTCGAGCGAAGAGGTCAGGCCTCCTCGGGCTCGACGTCCTCACAGGTGAGCAGGTCCGCGGCGATCTCGCGCAAGGCGATGGACAGCGGCTTCTCCTGGACATGGGTGTCGACGAGCGGGCCGACGTACTCCAGCAGCCCCTCGCCGAGCTGGGAGTAGTACGCGTTGATCTGACGAGCCCGCTTGGCGCTGTAGAGCACCAGCTTGTACTTGGAGTCGGTCTTGGTCAGCAGGTCGTCGATAGGCGGGTTGGTGATGCCCTCGGCAACGGCGGTTCCGGACACGTGCATGCCTCACTCAAGGTCGAGGACGGGGGTGATCCACGGGGGACCGGATCCAGGCTACCAACTCTTGGCACGCTTGGTGGACGTCGCGGTTGACGATGGTCACATCGAACTCGGCAGCGGCCGCCAGCTCGTCTTCCGCGCTACGCAACCTGCGGCGCCGCTCTGGTTCGTCTTCGGTCCCCCGGCCGACGAGGCGTCGTACCAGTTCTTCCCACGATGGCGGCGCCAAGAAGACGAGCAACGCCTGCGGCATCGCCGCCCTTACCTGATGCGCTCCTTGCAGGTCGAGCTCGAGGAGCACCGGCCGCCCCGAGGCCAGTGTCTGCTCGACGGGCCGTCGCGGGGTGCCCGAGCGGTGCGCGCCGTGCACGAGGGCCCACTCCAACAACTCGTCGGCCGCAATCATGGCGTCGAACGCGGCATCGTCGACGAAGTGGTAGTGGACGCCGTCGACCTCTCCGGGACGAGGCGCCCGCGTCGTTGCCGATACCGAGATCCACACGTCCGGGTGCTTCTCGCGGATACACGCGGCCACGGTGCCTTTGCCCACCGCAGTCGGCCCGGCCAGCACCACGAGCCGGGCCCTCGGCTCAGCCTCGGTCGGCGAACTCACGCTCGAGCGCGGCGATCTGCTTCACCCCGAGACCGCGCACCCGGCGGGTCTCGGCGATCCCGATGCGGTCCATGATCTGGCGAGCACGGACCTTGCCGAGCCCGGGCATGGCCTGCAACAGGTCGAGCACCTTCATCTTGCCGACGACTTCGTTGCGCTGACCGTCGTGCAGCACCTGCGGCAACGAGCCGCCGGAATGCTTGAGCCGGTTCTTGATCTTCGCGCGTTCGCGTCGAGCCGCTGCCGCCTTCTCCAACGCTGCCTGTCGTTGCTCTGCGGTCAGGTGGGGTAGGGCCACGGGTTTCACCTCGAAGTCGCTGTGCGGGTCATGTCAAACCGCATCAGCGAACCTAGCGACGATCCGGGTGCCTCGGCAACGCGGCACCCGGATCGAGTTGTCACTGTCGGACCAGGTCATAGCCTGGCGTGACAGGACAACTCCCGGGCGGTGGGAGTGGCCGGGAGTGCGGCGCACCGCGGACCGCTCAGCTGCCGGTGTCGCAGTTGTCCTCGATGAACTGCTGGATGTTCTCGCTGGCATCCTCGAACTCTGCGGTGCTGAGGTCTTGCAGAGTCCGCGCCTGCTCCTCGGTGATGTCCGTGAGATCCTCCACCCCGTCCTCGCGGAGCTGGTCGGTCAGCTGATTCATGGTGTCGCGGACGATTTCGATGTCGTCCTTGATCTCGTCAGGTGCCGCATCGACACCTACGTCCAACGCGCTGTCGAAATCGTCTAGGTTGTCGATGCTCTCGAATTCGATCGTCTCGTCGAGTGCGCAGAACTCCTCGGTCGAACCACCGCCACTCCCGTTGCCGTCCCCACAGGCGGCCAGGCCGGCCAGCGAAAGCATCCCGCCGGCCAGCGCCGCAATCATCCGGTGCATCCGGTTCCTTTCCTCGTACCCTCAAGTGTGGCGGCGATCTCAGCTGTCACGGTACGCAACGCAGCAATGTCAGGTCCGGCGGCCAGCACCTGCCGCGAGGTTGACGGGACAACATCACCGAGCAGCTTGCCGAAGACCCGCTGCAGGTCGGCCACACCACCTCCTTGGGCGCCGAATCCGGGGGCGAGCAACGGTCCGTTGATGGCCAGGTCACCCGGAGCCGATCCAACGGTGGCGCCCACGAGGGCACCGTACGATCCCCACGGACGCGCACCGGCGTTGGCCGCCGCCAGCTGCCGTAGCACCGACTCGGCCACGGTGACGCCGTCGCGCTGCGCGAGTTGCACCTGCGCGCCTTCCGGGTTGGACGTCAACGCAAGTACGAACACCCCGCGATCGTGTTTGGCAGCCATGTCGAGCAGCGGTTGCAGCGACCCGAATCCGAGGTAGGGACTGGCCGTCACCGCGTCGGCGCACAGCGAGGACGCCGGGTCGAGATAGGCGTCGGCATAGGCGGCGGCGGTGGACCCGATATCGCCGCGCTTGACGTCGAGGACCACCAGCGCACCGGCGTCGCTGGCAGCGGCGATCGTCCGCTCGAGCACCGCGATCCCGGCTGACCCATGCCGCTCGAAGAAGGCCGACTGCGGTTTGAGCACGGCAACCTGTCCGGCGAGCGCGTCAACAACGGTCAGCGCGAAGCGCTCCAACCCGGTGACCGTGTCGGGCAGGCCCCAGCTGCTC
The DNA here is from genome assembly GCA_013696555.1 of Nocardioidaceae bacterium. Classification (GTDB taxonomy): domain Bacteria; phylum Actinomycetota; class Actinomycetes; order Propionibacteriales; family Nocardioidaceae; genus JACCYJ01. The sequence goes on from JACCYJ010000273.1 coordinate 2,856, forward strand.
AACAGCGCCGCGTGCGGGTCGATGCCCACGCACAGCGGGCCACGAGCAGCCATCGCGGCCCGCAGCCGGGCACCGAACGACCCGGGCTCTCCGATCGCCGCCGGATCCTGAGGGATCGTAGCGGTCATGGGGACCGCAATCCCTCAAGATCCGTAGCAGCGAGCGAGTCGGCGGTCGGCGTGTGAGCCAGGCCGACGACCTGCGACGGCGAGGTGAAGCCGCGAGCGGCGAGCTCGGCGCGCAGCTCGGTCACGATGCGGATCGGTGCCGACGGGTCGTGGAAGATGATGGTCCCGACCTGGACCGCCGAGGCGCCGGCCAGCATGAACTCCAACGCATCGAGGCCGGTACGGATTCCACCGATGCCGATGATCGGGACGTCCGGCATCGCCTGGTGCACCTGCCAGACGCAGCGCAGGGCGACCGGACGGATCGCCGGACCGGACAACCCGCCCGTGACCCCGCCGAGCACCGGCCGCAGGGTGACCGGGTCGATGCTCAGGCCGAGCAGGGTGTTGATCATGGCCAAACCGGTCGCGCCGGCCGCCATCACCGACTCGGCCACCGTGACGAGGTCGGTCACGTCGGCGGAGAGCTTGGCAAAGACCGGTACGTCGCGGGGGACGTCACGTCGCACTGCCGCCATCACCTTGGCCGCCTGGTAGGGATCGCAGGCGAAGACCAGTCCCCGGTTGTGGACGTTGGGGCAGGAGATGTTGACCTCGACCGCGCTGACGCCGGGGCTGTTGCCCACGCGGCGGGCGAGCTCGGCGTACTCACCAAGACTCGACCCGGCGATCGACACCACCGCCCGCGCCTTCCGGCTGACCAGCCAGGGCAAATCCGTAGCGAGGAAGGAGTCGATCCCCGGACCCTGCAGGCCGATGGAGTTGAGCATGCCTGACGGTGTCTCGGCCATCCGGGGGGTTGGGTTCCCGGAGCGTGGGTCGAGCATGACCGATTTAGTGACCACGGCGCCGATGTCGGTGACGTCGAAGAACGAGTCGAGCTCGCGACCGGCTGCGGCGCAACCGGAGGCTGTCATCACCGGGTTCTTCAGCCGCATTCCGGCCAGGTCGACTCGCAGGTCGACCTCTTCGAGGGCGGCGGGCACCTGCCCGCTCCAGGTTGTCGCGCTCATTGCGGCCAGCCCCCCGACGGTGCACCCAGCGTGCCCTCGGGCACGGTGCCGACGTCGGACCAGCGCACCCGGTCACCGCGGAAGACCGGTCCCTCGACACAGGATCGAACCATGCGGGTACGTCCGTCCTCGCCGATGACCGGGAGCACGCACGTCATGCAGACCCCGACGCCGCAGGCCATCGCCTCCTCCACGGCGCACTGACTCCACGCCCCGTGCGTCTCGGCCACCTGCGCCACCGCCGCCAGCATCCCCATCGGACCGCAGGCGTAGACCACCGCTGACCCGGTACGTTCCAGGACCTCCGGGAGCACGTCGGTCACCCGGCCCTTGATGCCCACGGACCCGTCCTCGGTCGTCACGATCACCGACTGTGCCGACCGTCGCGCCTCCAGGGCGCCGAACAGCCGAGATTCGGTGCTCGCACCCAGCACCATGTGGACCGCGCAACCCCGGTCGAGCAGCCGACCGGAGAGCGCGAACATCGGCGCACTGCCGTAGCCGCCGGCTACCAACGCACACGACACCGCCTCCTTCGGCAGCGCGAACGGCCGGCCGAGGGGAGCCACGACGTCGACGACGTCATGCGGTACAAGGTCAGCCAGCCAGGCGGTCCCCTTGCCGGTGACCGCGAAGATGATCTCGACGGTGCCCCCGTACGTGCCGCTGTCGCGGACCCGGTAGATCGAGAAGGACCGGCGCAACAGCAGAGCCGACTCCGGGCCGCCGACCGCCAAGGCCGCGAACTGGCCGGGACGGAAGCGCTCGGCGACACCGGGCGCCACCAGTGTCAGATGGTGGTAGGCACCCACCCGCTTGAGCGAGAGCACTTCCGCGCGCTGCTGCAGCGGGCCGGCCGACGTCGTCATCGCCGTACTCCCGCCGCCCACTCCTGCAGCGATCGGACGCCGACCTGGTCCCCGCGCATCGCCTCGATGCCTTGCACCGCGGCCGCGAGACCCTGCACGGTCGTGATGCACGGGATGTTGCGCAGCACAGCTGCGGTGCGGATCTCGTAGCCGTCGAGGCGCGGTCTGCCGCCGGAGGTCGTGCCGTGCGGGGTGTTGATGACGAGGTCGACCTCGCCTGCCGCAATCCGGTCGACGATGCTCGGAACGGCCTCTGCCCCGCCCCTTGCGACGGTCTCCGAGAGCTTCGCGACGACCTGCACCGCCACGCCGTTGCGGCGTAGCACCGTCGCCGTCCCCGACGTGGCCAGGATCTCGAAGCCGAGGTCGGCCAACCGCTTCACCGGGAACACCATGTGACGCTTGTCCCTGTTCGCGACCGACACGAACACCCGGCCACCGGTCGGCAACCCGCCGTATGCGGCGGTCTGCGACTTGGCGAACGCAGTTCCGAACCCGGCGTCGATACCCATCACCTCCCCGGTGGAGCGCATCTCCGGGCCAAGGACGGTGTCGACGCTCTTGCCGTCGAGGGTCCGGAACCGGTCGAACGGCAGCACGGCCTCCTTGACACACACCGGCGCGGACTCCGGCAGGCAGCCGCCGTCGCCGGACCGTGGCAGCAGACCCTCCTGGCGCAGTTCAGCGATCGAAGCGCCCAGCATGACCCGGGCGGCTGCCTTCGCCAGCGGCGTCGTCGTGGCCTTGGACACGAAGGGCACGGTTCGCGACGCCCGCGGGTTGGCCTCGAGGACGTAGAGCACGTCGGCGGCCAGGGCGTACTGCACGTTGAGCAGTCCGCGCACGCCGATGCCACGGGCGATGGCCAGCGTGGACGAGCGGATGCGTTCGAGGTCCTCGCGTCCCAGCGTGATCGGCGGTAGCACGCAGGCGGAGTCGCCGGAGTGGACGCCGGCCTCCTGGATGTGCTCCATGACCCCACCCAGGAAGAGGTCCGCCCCGTCGAACACCGCGTCGACGTCGACCTCGACCGCGTCGTCGAGGAACCGGTCCACCAGCACCGGGTGCTCCGGTGAGATCGCCGCGGCCCGACCGATGTACGCCTCGAGGGCTGCGTCGTCGTCCACGATCTCGATTCCGCGCCCACCCAGGACGTACGAGGGGCGCACGAGCACCGGGTAGCCGATCTCGGCGGCGATGCGGAGCGCGGCACCGGTTGACGTCGCCGTGGCATGCCGCGGGGCCGGCAGTCCGGCCTCGGCCAGCACCCGGCCGAACGCGCCGCGGTCCTCGGCCCGGTCGATCGCCTCCGGCGACGTCCCGACAATCGGAACCCCTTCGGCCGCTAGCGCACCGGCCAGGCTGAGCGGAGTCTGCCCCCCGAGCTGCACGATGACTCCGGCGACCGGTCCGGCGGCTTGCTCGGCGTGCACGACCTCGAGGACGTCCTCGAGGGTGACCGGCTCGAAGTAGAGCCGGTCGGAGGTGTCATAGTCGGTGGAGACCGTCTCGGGGTTGCAGTTGATCATCACGGTCTCGTAGCCGGCCTGCGTCAGCGCCATCGAGGCATGCACGCAGGAGTAGTCGAACTCGATACCTTGCCCGATGCGGTTGGGCCCGCTACCGAGGATGATCACCGCCGGCCGCTGCCGTGGTGCCACCTCGGTCTCCTCGTCGTAGCTGGAGTAGTAGTAGGGGGTACGCGCGGCGAACTCGGCGGCGCAGGTGTCGACGGTCTTGTACACCGGCCGCACCCCGAGCGCGTGCCGCACCCCGCGCACCACGTCCGCACGCAGGCCGCGCAGACCGGCCACCTGCGCGTCGGAGAAGCCGTGCCGTTTTGCTGTCCGCAGCAGTTGCGGCGTCAGCTGTGCCGCATCGCCGATCGCGGTGGCGACCTCGTGCAACAGCACCAGCTGGTCGAGGAACCAGGGGTCGACGGCGGTGGCTCGGTGGAGTTCGGCAACACCGACACCGACGCGGATGGCGTCCATCAGCGAGCGCATCCGGCCGTCGTGCGGCGTGCGTATCTGCTCGACGAGCGTCTGCCGGTCGGCCGGCTGGTGCGACCAGTCGAAAGACGCCTCGGGCCGCTCCAGCGAGCGCAGCGCCTTCTGCAGCGCCTCGGTGAAGTTGCGGCCGATCGCCATCACCTCGCCGACCGACTTCATGGCGGTGGTCAAGGTGGGATCCGCGGCGGGGAACTTCTCGAACGCGAACCGTGGCACCTTGACGACGACGTAGTCCAGGGTCGGCTCGAAGCTGGCCGGGGTCTGCCCCGTGATGTCGTTGGGGATCTCGTCCAGGGTGTAGCCGATCGCCACCTTGGTCGCGATCTTGGCGATCGGGAAACCGGTCGCCTTCGACGCCAGGGCGCTGGAGCGAGACACCCGGGGATTCATCTCGATGACGATCACCCGGCCGTCCTCGGGGTTGACCGCGAACTGGATGTTGCAACCACCGGTGTCCACGCCGACGGCGCGGATGACGCCGATCGCGATGTCACGCAGCCGCTGGTACTCGCGGTCGGTCAGCGTCATCGCCGGCGCGACGGTCACGGAGTCGCCGGTGTGGACGCCCATCGGGTCGAGGTTCTCGATCGAGCACACGACGACGACGTTGTCCGCCCTGTCGCGCATCACCTCGAGCTCGTACTCCTTCCATCCCAGCACCGACTCCTCGAGCAGCACCTGGGTGATCGGACTGGCGGCGAGCC
>JACCYJ010000298.1 GCA_013696555.1 Nocardioidaceae bacterium
GCGGACCGCTGTCATGGGATCTGGGCTTCCTGGCGTTCGGTGCCGTCCTAGTCATTGGGGGATGGGCGCTGCATAGAGCAGGCGCAAGGCGCTCAGCCCTGGCCGCCGAGCCAAACTGACTCCCCCAACAACTCGCAGAGGCCGACGTTCGGCGACTACTTTCTGATGGATGAGACCAGTCGACGGCATCCCGCTCGACGAGGCCGCGCACATCCTCGGGTGCTCGGTGCGTCAGGTCGCCACATCGAGTCAGGGCGCCTAAAGGCGGGACCGAAGAACCATGGCAGCGTCGACGGCGACCTCGATGACAACCTTCGGCTTCACCTTGGTCAGGGTCACCTTGTCGGTGGTCCCGAAGTGGCCGGCGGCGATGGTGTCAGGCCAAGAATGCTTGCGGCGCCTTGAAGGGAGAACTATCGCTACCTGTCTTCGTCGGCGCGGGTCTCGGGAAGCAAACTCGCGTGCCGGGTATGCAGAGCCCATCGTTCACCGTCGAGTCGGCGCCAGACGTCGGTGTATCGGAACTGGGAGTGAAATGTTCCGCCTGTCCAGGCTCCCCACTGGGTCGACAGCACCAAAAACGACTGCCACATCGCCGAGGTTGCGCACGTCGACGGTGTCGATCTCGAAGGCGTTGAGGTGGTGTTGCTCAACTTCTTCCAGCCACCTCTGCCTGCTGGCCGGCTCGGGTAGCCATCCGGCCGTGGTGATGACGAAGTCGTCGCTCAACAAGTCCGCAAGCTCGTTCCAGTTGCGGTCCACGAGTGCCTGAAGGACAGCGCCTTCTAACGCGGTGAAGTCCGGTGACATCGCTACAACATAACAATGTGCCTTTCGGCAGAACACCCGGCGTGAGCAGTTGCTCACCGTGGCGAACCGTCCAAGGATCACACCCGGGCCGCGGTGCGAAAGTCCCCGGCTGGCTCGCGTCAACGGGACAGCACGTCGGTGAGGATGTCGCGTTCTCGGTGGTACGGCTCGAGATGGCCAGCCTCCTCCCAGACCCGAAGGTCAACGTCAGGCATCCGCGCCACGACCCGTTCGACGGCTTGCAAGGGGCAGTTGAAGTCGTGTCGTCCGTGCCACCACACGACGTGCACGTCAACGGTCTCCGGAGCGAAGTCCCAGGGGCTAAACACGGCCAGGGAGTCGTCGGTCCACCCCTGCGCACCGGGCCGAAGCGCCTCGCGGATGCTCACGGTCATCGTCTCCTGCCACGCTGGTTCGGACATGACAGCGCGGTCCGCGGCAGGAGCTCGCTCCATCCACGTCCGGAACCCGGCCAACGGGTCTTCGAGCAGAGCGGAACGTTGCTGATCGAGCAACTCATACAGCGCCTGCCAACCGCCGGAGGAAATGCGGAGGTAGCCTTCAGCGTTCAAGCCGATCAGTAGCGGGACGTCGTCGTCCTCCAGTGGTGCGACGCCGACGACCACCGAGGCGGCCCGCACCCGGTCGGGGTAGCGGGCGCACAGTGCCAACACGTACGGTCCGCCACCGCTGTACCCCACGATCCGAACCCGGTCGATACCTTCGGCGTCGAGCAGCTCAACCAGGTCTTCGGTCACCTCGACCAGGCCGTGTCCTGGTAGCCGGCTGGAGCCGCCGTAGCCTGGGCGATCGGCCATCAGGACCCGGACGCCGAGCTCTTCCCACAACTCGGGGTGGGGGTAGCGGAACAGCCGGGAAGCTGGCGTCCCCTGGAGCCGTAGCACAGGCGTACCGTCGCGGTCGCCGTAGTCGCACCACGCCAACGTCCGCCCATCCCGCAGGATCAGTGTGGTATCCATAGCCGCCTTCGTCTGCTCGCTCACGACTGTGGCTCGTCCTCATAGGCAACAATGCCTGTGATGATGCCGTCCTCGACGCGGAATACAGCCACTTGCCGCCACGTCCTTCCCGCCTCGCTGATCCTGATGATCGCGGCGGCATGCTCCTGTCCACCGAGTACGTCGATCACGTCATACCGGAACGACGGCCCAGCAAACGCCTGGCGCTCGCGATACCACTTCATGAAATTTTCAAAGCCAACCAGCTCGCGACCGAGCACGCGAACTGCCGCGGTGGAAGCCATCAAGGTCGATGCCTCGGCCAAATCGCCGCGCTGATGGGCGTCGAACCAACGTCGCAGAACACGTATCGGGCTGACCCGGTTGCCGTGGTCCTCGGCTTCCATGCGCGCAAACCGTAGCTGATCGCACTGGTCCCGGTATGTGTGGTCGTCACCGGCTCCAGCAAGCTGCCCGACGATGAGCTGGCTCGGGCTCTTGCGCGCCGTTGTCGCGCTCCTATGCTTCGACGGTGGATGCTGCCATCGCCGATGCTCTCGTCGAGATCGCCTACGCGGCCCCGGCGTGGACTTCGATTGTCTTGCTGGCCAGTGGGCCAATCACGGCTGCGAGCTTCTCAACGACGCGAACGCCCCAGGCTCCGCGATACTCGGGCGGCGTCTTGGACAGCCGAAGGTCATACGGCGCCAGTTCGTCATCTGGATCGACCAAACCGTGCTCCGCGGACAGGATGAACCACGGCACACTAGCCCGCTCTGCGTACGCGCGCCCCTTCCGGAACAAGGTCGAGATGTAGAGATTCTTCGCGGCAGACGGGACCGAGAGTTTCTGCTTCACGCAAGCAACAAGGATCAGGTCCGGCTCGGCTTTGGCAAGACGGACCGCCCGAGCTTTCGCCCCGGTCGCAGCGTGACTGCCGGGCTGCCTGCGGACGAAGGTCACGGACTGTCCGACCTTGACCGCCGTCGTCGTGAACCCAGGCCACGCTGAGCGGTCGCCCTTCTAGAAGGCGTTGTGCGCGTACGCCGACTTCGGCAGACCGCCGACGAGTGCCTCCAGCTCGTGCCAGGGAATCGTCGCTGATGTCTCGACGTCTGCGAGCACGGTTCGCAGGGGACTCCAGTTGGCCATCCGAAGATTGTTACGCAGAACCACTGCCGGTGCCGCTTGGCCCCTCCGCCCACCCAGGTCATCCCGCCTTGGTTGCTGGGCGGCTTCTGCATCGCGTCGACTGTCACACGCAGGCGGGTTGGTCTCCGCTTACGCCCTCAACGTGGCCAACAACGCAATTCCGCGACAGCCTCTACGACGTCGAGATCCGCAAGGTCATCTGCTCGACGAATGCGATCGAGAGCCTGAACACCCGCTACCGCCGAGCGGTGAAAGCCCGAGGGCACTTCCCAACCGAACAAGCCGCGATGAAGTGCCTCTACCTGGTCACCAGATCTCTCGACCCGACCGGCCAAGGTAGGACACGATGGACCATGCGGTGGAAGCCAGCGCTCAACGCCTTCGCCATCACCTTCGCCGACCGCTGGCCAACAGCCGAGACCTACGTCGCCGGATCTACCCGGTCGACGGGTCGGTTCTTGCGGCACCGTACGGGCGAGTCGAGCTGATTGACCGCAGCCGCGAGCGCGGCAATGTCTCGTGGACCCGTTCGGCAGCAGCCTCCGAGGTAGCCGGCTCCGGCGCGAACCCAGCTCGGCGCAAGACTCTCGTCGTACGAGGAGCCGCCCACCCAGCGACCGGTCCGGGCGGTCCATTCCTCGCCGCTGTTCGGGTAGGCGACCGCCGGCCTACCGGTGACCTCAGCTGCCAGTCCGACCGCGGGTAGCACGTCGGACGGAGCACAGCAGTTCACGCCGACCGCGAAGACACACTCTGCGGCAGCGGCGACGGCGAAAGCCTCGGCGAGCGGCTGGCCGGCTCGGGTTTGCGAGCCTCGCGCCGAGAAGGAGAACCATGCCGGCACCCCGAGGTCGTCGAGAAGCTGCACGAGCACTTCGGCCTCGTCAACGTCTGGGATGGTCTCAACGGCCAACAGGTCAGGGCCCGCCGAGGCGAGCAGTTCCAACCTCGGGAGGTGGAAGTCGCGCAGCTCGGCACCGGATAGCCCGTAGCGCCCGCGGTACTCCGACCCGTCGGCAAGGACGGCGCCGTACGGCCCCACCGAAGCCGCAACCCACCGGCTCGTCCCGTCCACTGACATGCGGTCGCGGACCTCGCGCGCGATCGTGACGCTTCGTGCAACCAGCTGCTTGGCCTCGACGCGGTCCAGCCCTCCGGCCACGAAACCTGCGACGCTGGCCTGATAGCTCGCGGTCGTGGCAACCCGCGCTCCGGCGTCGTAGTACGCCCAATGCACGGCGGCGATCTCCTCAGGCGCGTCGCGAAGAACGCGGGCCGTCCACAGCGCGCCAGACAGGTCGTGACCACGGTCCTCGAGCGCGTTGGACATGCCGCCGTCAAGAACCACCACCACCGGCTGGCCATCAGCCGCATCGGGCTCCGACTCGACAACCTCGACATGGGGAGCTCCACCCGTCACCCCTCAAGTCTTACCCGGGTCACAGAAACGTGGAAACGACCGGAGCTTTCGCCGCCCGGGCGGCCACCAGTAGGTCCCACCGCCGTGGGACCTACTCCAGGCAACAAACTCCTCCCCCCGCGACCGCGACCAGGTCGCACCAGGGGGCGCCAAGATGCTACAGATTCGCCTGCGCCCGTCACCGTCGAAGTGACCGCAGCTGCGTCTCGGTTTCGTCGAGGAGGGGTTGGGCGCGCAGTTCGATGAGGATGGCGCGGGCCTTAACGAGTAGAGGCTCGGCAGGTTGCTCCAGCCGAGCTTGGCAGCGGCCGGCGCCGAGGAGAGCTTGAGCCTCCTCCAGCTGATGGCCGTATCGCGACCATGCCTTCGCGGCTTGTTGGTAGAGGTCGGCTGCCTCGGCGAGGTCTCCTGCGGATTCGGCGAGTACAGCTTTGGCGGTCAGCACGTTGTTGTCGAACAGGAGGAGCCCCTGAGGTGCGGCATCGATCATCCGGACCACGGTGTCGGTTCGTCCGGCGGTGACCATGATGCGTGCCACATCGGACAGGTACTGGCAGCTGTCCGATGCATCGGCGTCGGACTCGAGCACCTTGTCCATCTGTTCGGTCAGCCGGCGCACCGCTGTGTCGTCAAGGCTTGCTTGTGCGCATCCGATGGCGGCGATCAATGTCGGGAGCAGCGAAGAGGTGAGGTTGCTGGCACGGACAGCCGGCAGGATCCGGTCGAGGAGTGTGGCGGCCGTCAGGTGTTCTCCACGCAGGACGAGGATCCCGGCTCGGAAGGCATGCAGATAACCCATGACATCCGATTCGTTGTCGGGGTAATTCGCGGACCGTGCGCTCGCACACGTCCAGTGCCTCGGTCCACCGGCCCAGCATCGCCAAGGACTCGGCCCTGTTTGCCTCGAGCCACGGGACTGCGCCGTGACGGCCGCGATCGCGGGCCAGGGTGAGGGCCTGGTCGTAGAACGGCAGCCCGGCTGCTGGCGACTGCGTGACCTGTTTCCACACACCGAGGTTGCCGGCGAATTCGATGGCGCTGTCGGTGTC
>JACCYJ010000300.1 GCA_013696555.1 Nocardioidaceae bacterium
ACCTTGTAGAGCGTGGAGGGTGCCATGTGGCTGTTGCTGTCGGCAGCGGCCGGGAAGAGCAGTGCGTCCTTGCCGGTGCCGGTGAACTTCTCGAGGTGAGCCTTCACAAGCGGAGTGAGGTGCGGCGGGATCGCGACGTCGCGGATGCCGGCGTCGGTCTTGGGCGGACCGACAACGAATGCGCCATCGACACGAACGACGCCCCGGCGGATCTTGACCCTGTTGTCGCGAAGGTCCATGTCGCCACGCCGGAGCTCCGCGAGCTCGCCGAAGCGCATGGCGCACCAGGCGGCCAAGAGCGCCATGAGCTGGTAGCGGTCGGGCAGCTCCGCGACGATCGTCTCGAGCTCCTCCAGTGAGGCCGGCCGCACCTTGTGGACTCGCTGCGTGTTGCCGGCGCCCCGGATGTGCGCGGGGTTGTACGGGATCAACGGCCGCGGCCGCGTCGAGGCCGCGGTGGTGAAGATGGTGCGCAGGAGGCTGTACGCCTGCGCGCGGACGGTTCCCCGGCCAGGAGCGAGAGCGTCGTACCAGTCATTGACGTCCTCGACCGAGATCCGGTCAATGCGCTCGTCGCCGAATGTCGGATAGATGTAAGTCTCGAGGAGCAGCCGGTAGTGGTAGCGCGTCGTGGGGCGCAGCTCGCGGCCGCGCGTCTTGCGGGTCTCGAGCCACAGGTCGCCATAGGCCCGGAAGGTCGGCGCGTTGCGACGCGTGGCACCTCGGGCCGCAGCGTCAGGTGCCCAGACCTCCATCTCGATCTCGGCACGCCGCGCGGACAGCCAAGCGGTCGCGTCGTCCTTGGCATCGAACGTCGTGGGCGCGCGATAGAGCTGGCCATCGGGACCGGTGTAGGCCGCGCGGTAGCGGCCCGACTGGCGCTTCTCGATCCTGCCGAAACCACGCCTTCTCCGCGGCAGTTCCCGAGCCATCTTGTGTCCTTCTACTATCGCCTCTGGGATCGCCTCTGGAGAGATCTTTTGTCTCCCCAGTATCGCCTTTCGGGGAATATAAAGGGAACAAGGACGTCCAAGTGTGTCAACACCTGTCCTGACCTGACATTCGCCAGTATGGCCTCTGACCTGCGAGTTTACGGCAATAGTGGCGCGACAGCGAGTTCTTGTGGTAGCCCCTCTCTCGTAAGTTCAAACCCAGTATCGCCCACCAGCATCACCGCTGGTCACAGCCAGTCTTCGGTCAATCGCGAGGCTTCTTGCCAGATACGTGCCAGATGAGAGGCAGCGCCACGCTGACCAGCTGGCCCTTGAGTCGCTGCCCAGGGCGTGACAAAGCCGATCGCTCGGAGCAAGATGCCGGAAGGAGCCCCACCTGTGCGGCGAGCACCTGGCGGAGTCCCGGCCAGGAGATGCCATGAGACGGTTGACATCAGTCTGGGCAGTGGTTGCGCTGTTGGTGGTGGCAATATCGCTACCCGCTGGTGCGACGGTAGACGGGGATAATGGCCGGATCGCGTTTCGCAAGTACCTCAACAACGCCCAAACACGCGGTGCCATCTTCACCGTCAGGCCGGGCGGCTCGGGGCTGGATCAGTTGACGCACCCGCCGCGAGGCGTCATCACCACAGAACCGGACTGGTCACCCAATGGGCGGTGGATTGTGTATCACCGTGAAGACGCCTCGGGGGGGAGGATCTTCAAGATCCGGCGGGACGGCACGCACCGGACCTATCTGTCTCAGACATGCACGAGAGGGTGCCTAACAGAGAACGGCGCCTTCCCGGCTTGGTCGCCGCATGGCAAGCGCATCGCCTTCCAGCGTGATTCGTGCTCAACCGGTGCGACGAACCTGCTGACCATCTACGTGATGCGGGCCGATGGAACTCATGTTCGGCGCGTCACTCAGAAGAGCGCGACGTGCGCCACTCCGCACCCTGTTGAGTCGCACGCCCCGCAGTGGGCTCCGGATGGGAATCGTCTGACGTTCGAACGCTTGAACCACAACAGAGAAAAGCACGCCGTCTTCACCGTGCGACTGGATGGCACCGGACTACGCCGACTAACCCCGTGGAGAATGGACGCTTCACAGCCGGACTGGTCGCCCAACGGGCGGTGGATCGCATTCCGCACTCATGAGCAGTCAGAAACCAGGGGCAACATCGCCCTAGTCCACCCTGATGGCACCGGGCTGCACCTGATCACGCACGGCGGCAACGAGCGCAAGTGGTTGTCATGCTCCTTCTCGCCCAACGGGAAACGAATCACCGCAGCGCGCGTCCCCGGCTCCGGGGACACCGACAAAGCGGATGTCTACACCATGAAACTGGACGGCTCCGAGCGAACGAGCATCACTCTCTCCACCGACACGTGGGAAAGTGCGCCAGACTGGGGACCGCGACGTCGGTAAGAGGCGTCCTCCTCGGTTAAAACAGCATTGGCTGCGCACCAGGGATCTGGTTCCACCCGCCTCGGCGCTACACGGTGACCCTACCGGAGCGGATGCCGCGTGGAAGTTGAGGCGGAAGGCATGTGGCCGACGCCAACGTGTGTGGAGTTCACGGTCACCGTCGCCGTGGTCGGTACCCCTCGGTTGGTGGTCGCCCAGCGGGTGATGCTCGCCGAGCTAGCACAAGTCGAGCGGGAGGACGGGGCGGTGTGGTCACCGCCGCTGCAACGCTCCGACCAGGCTGAGCGGCGGCCGCCCGTCAGTGGTGAACCACGCCAATCACCTGTCCCCACTCCGGTGTAAGTCCAGCGATGGGTCGTTACTCCTCGGTGAGGTCCACGACCTTCGCACCCTCGGCGGCCTTCTGAACCGCCTGCACACCCTTCTTCGCCCCGGCCTTGGTGGGGTATGACTCGCCGGTTGCGACGATTTCTCCGCCGCGGCCTTTGAGCCAGAACCGGTACTGGCCGCTCTGGTCCTTGTAGATCTCGAACTGCCCGGCCATTTCTTTTGTCTCCTCCTGTGGTGGCGTCCCTTGCCTGGGAGCGTAAGACTCGACTCGGGTTCGCTCTAGGCCGACCCATGCTCGCCGGGGAGACGCTGCTCCGATCGACAGAGGTGACGATGTGATGGAGCGTCCTGACAGTACCGGCGAGCCATCTGACGAACACCGCCGGTGGCGCCTCGAAACGGGTCCTAACCCGCGATACGAGGACGCCCCACAGACTCGGGGCTCAGCTGCAGCAGCTGCTTGCCGGAGTCGTACTGCTCGGGGTGACGACCGCGCTTTGCAGGTGCTCGTAAACCAGGCCCTCGCGCGCCATGTAGTTCGGCTGAACCTCTTCAGGGCAGGCGCGTCGGTTACGGCCCTGCTCTCGGGACCCGACCACGTACGCCAGGCTCTGCAAGCTGCCGTTGTCAGGTCCCCGCGCAGTCGAATGTCGGCTGCAGCGCGCTCGGCCCTGGGCCTGCCGGGTCCTCGCCGGCGAGCAAGGGTTCGAAGAGGTAGGCAAGCGCATCCAGGTCACACTGCGAGAAAAGCGGGTCGGGGCCATCCTCGAACCAGTTATAGCCCATCAGGTCGCTGCTCTCTAGCAGGTTCGTGGCGTGCCCGAGTCCGAGGGCGTGGCCGAGCTCGTGCAGAGTGATGTAGTAGAGGTATTCAGGCGTGTAACCCTCGTTGGTCGGCGCGCCGAACTCCGAACTGACGATGATGTTTCCGCAGCCGTTGGCGCCGCAGATCGCGTACCCAGCGAAGACCACGCCGCCGGCGTGCGGTACGTAGTGCAGCACGATGTCGGCCGACTTCCGAGGTTGCCCGGTCACGTCGGTCAGCGTGATCTGGCCATCGAAGCACTCACGGAGAACGGTGTCCCAAGCCTCGATCGCCTCCCGGACGGCTGCTACGTGTTCCTCGGAAACGTTGGGCGCCGCTTGCACGGCCACGGTGAGGTGTGTTTCCTCCCAGACGTACTTGTTCGGGTAGTAGTAGTTGAGGATCACCAACGCCTCAGCATCGGACTCCGGCAGGGTGCAGTCCGCACCGGGCGTCGTCGCTGTCGTTCGTGACATGGCACCGGCCGTTGGGACCGCGAGCCCCAGGATGCCCACTACAGTGGCGAGCACAAGCATCACTCGTCTGACGTGCATGCGGCAGTCCTCCTCGGCTGAAAGTCAGTCCCTGGTCAGGACCACGGGCGCTCGGACCGGATGCTATTCCCACCGCGCCCCTGTTGGAAGATGCCTGACTCCGCTGCCGGCTCTCCGGTTGACGGCCCGCTCCAGACCACGCTCTGCGCGCGGATCGGCCAATCCCGGTGGCGCACCCTGTGTAACGTCCACGCATAGCCCTCGGTGCTCGGTCAAGGAATGACGTGCATGTCCTTCCACGTGGGCTTGGTGAAGGCGTCGACGTGCATGCCCCCAACCTTGGGTCCATGTAGTAGTGCCACACCTGGGTAGTGGGTGACGACGACCGGGTAGAAGTCGGTCATGATCGATTCGTCCAGCGCACCCCATGCTGCGGCTTGCTCCTCGACGGGGAGTTGACGGATGCGTTCGATCTCGGCGTCGATCGTCGGCTCGTCCAACTGGGCGAAATTGAATTTCGATCCGGACTTAAACAGTTCCTGGAACCACGCGCTGCCCGACGGCCAGTCCGGGCACCATCCGGAGGTGCGAACGTTGATCGGGGCATGCGGATCCTCGTTCAAGCTGAAATAGTCGTCAATGGTCGACACCGGGTATGGCTTGGCCTTGAACCCTGCGGCTTCCAGTGCCGGGACCACAGTTTCCGTGACGGCTACTGAGACCGGGTCGCTGGTGATGTAGGGAAATGTCACCTCGAACTCACCAGGCAAAAGGCCAGCCTCCCCCAACAGCGCCTGCGCCTTCTCTGGATCGGTGCTGCCCGGCTCGATGTCCAATACATCGTAGCTTCGACGTCCTGGAAACCCGGGTGGCAGGATCGACGTGCCGGGCAGGGACGTGACTCCGAAGATCTCCCCCCGTCTCCTCGCCGCTTCTTGATAGGGATAGGCGTAGCCGATGGCCTGACGCACCCGGATGTCAGGGATCTTGTTGATGTCCAGGTACCACCCGTAGGTGCAGGGGCCAGCGCCGAGGGTCAACCGGTCCAGCGTCTGCGCCCTGCGGTATTCGTCCACCGAGACGTTCTCGGTCGACAGGGCAGTCTGCGCGACCGCAGAGTCGCCGAGGATCGTTGCGCCGACCTGCTCCGACGGTACGCCGAAGCGGAACTCGAACCGGTCGGGGTACTGGTGACGCCCCGCGTCCGTATCCGGATCCCACTGCTCGTTCCGGACCAGCGTCAGCGACTCCCCCGGCGTGAAGTCGGCGATCATGTAGGGCCCCGTGGCCAACGGATGCCGTCCGTAGCTGCCGGGATCACTGCCCCGCTCCGGGATCGGTCCCATCGCTGGAAACGCCGCCCAGTACGGCATGTCCGGGAACGGGCGCGCCATCTTCACCGTCACCGTGTCGCCTTCGACGACAACCCCTCGATAGGAGGTGCCGGACGTGTACACACCCAGGTAGCTGTCGCCATCGAGGAAGTAGAAATTGCTGAAGGCTGGACCTTCTTGGAACGTTTTCCGGTCGAACGAGCGCTTGATCCCGAATGCGACGTCCTCGGCGGTCACTGTCGTACCGTCCTCGAACCGCACCCCGTCACGGATCGTGAACGACCACTCCGTGAAGTCCGCGTTCGGCGTGCCAGTGTCCGTGGCGATATCAGGGACCACCACCATCGACTGACTCGCAGGGTCGAAGACGTATTGCGTCAACGACCGAGTCACCAAACCACTCAAGATCGACAGTGTGCTCTGCGTATACGCTTCGGTCGGGTCCATGGAGGTCGGTTCTTCCGTGCCCAAGGCAGTGACGGTGCCACCCGCTACTGCACCCGCGATCGGTGCAGCCGGCACATCAGCGTCCGGGTCAAACGCCTGCCCGGCCGCAGCGCCATCTACCTGAGTCGCATCGGGGGGCAACGTCTCTTCCCTGGCGGTCCCGCCGCCACACGCCACCAACGCCGCTAGGGCAGCAACCGCAGCAGCAACAATCGGGTGGTGATTCCTCACTTACCCCCAACCTTCTGATAGCACTAGGCGGATCAACTGGGGGCGGACGCCTGAATCTTCACCCAGTCGATCCGTCCTACCCAGTAGTCACAGGTCACGTCCACCTGATCGCACGCAACCTTCCCGCCGATGGATAGGGGTTTGGAGTTGGCGATGTTCCCGGTGGCCCCTGACTTGCGCCGAGTGACCTCGCCGTCGACGGTCATGGTGACGGCGGTGGCCGTCCGCTCGCAGCGCACGGTGTGCCATTGACCGTCATTGATTGGAGTCACGGACCCAGCGGTCACGGTGCCCGCGGATCCCCGGAAGAGACACTTCACGACACCCTTGGGCAGCTGCCACTTGAAGTAGCCGCCAGGACTCCGCGACTGGCCCTTCTGGATGATATTGCCGAAGGCCTCGGTGGTCCGCAGCCGCATCGTGATGGCAAAGTCGCGGGTCCCTGGGTCGAGCCGGGGGTCGTCCGGCACTTTCACCAGATGCTCCGGGTGCGCGGGCGGTGTGTTAGGCCTCAGGTAGGGAAACCCATACCCCGTTCCGCCATTGATCCTCAGACCCGTTCTGACCTCGTCACCGATGGTCCCATCCAGATGATTGGCGCTGCTGTCGATCATGACGGTGGCAGTTGCCGACTCGTTCATGCGCCACAAGGCGATCCTCTTGTTCGCTTCCGCCTGCACGGGGACTGTCGCAACGACTACGAGCGCACCAGCACTCGCAGCAGTCAACAGCTGGCGCGCACACTGCATGACGGGCCTCCCGAGTGTTCAAGGCCCGAAGTTAGCCCACGAGTGCTCGAGTCGAGAAGGGGGGCAGCGGTTGACTATCCGGGCAGTTGATCGGTGTTCTCGCGTTGGCTGTCGGGCTGGTTGTCGGCGCTGATCGGACCATCCGCATCGGCATCTTGGTCCTGCGCACCGTCGATCCACTCCTCGGACTGGGAGTCGGGATGCGTCGGGCTGTTCGGCTCGTCACCGGTGGGCACAATCGGTTGTGGGGTGCTCATGGCTGTTGCATACCCATCCTCCTCCGGTTCATGCCAGACCCATGACGACGGCCGCGAACCCCTCGAGGGTCCGCGGCCGCGGTCATGTTTTCGATCTCAGTACGTACGACCGCCCGAGGTGCGGTCGTCGACGTCACCGTCGACGTCCACCCGCTCCTTGCGAACCTCTTCGCTGACGGTTTCTTCCGAGGTGACCGTCTCGGTGCCGAGGCGGACCCGTTCGACTGGCTCCACTGTCTTCTCGACGACCGGAGTCTCTTCGCTCAGCACGACCTCGTGCTCTGCCTCGGTGATCTCTGGCCCGTCCGTGGACCGATCCCTGTTGGCGTCGGTGATCGGCTCGCGCTCGACGACCGCCCGCTCCTTGCGCACGGGCACGGTCTGCTCCACGTATTCGGTGTCGACGTACTTACGCAGCCGAGCCCGGCCCACTTCCTGCGACCGAGTGCCGATGTTGACCTTCTCCTCGGAGACCGTCATCGCGTCGTCGACATCGGAGGTTCGGGTCGTCGTGTCGTAGTCCTGGGTGCGCGTCGTGTCAACGTCGCTCTCACCGTACGAGCGCCCGTAGTAGGCGTAGAGCTCCTGCTCTTGCTCCGGCGTCAGATGCCCATCGGAGTCGCCGATGTTCGGTGCGTCCTTGACCTTGTCCTTGGTGAAGCCGACGCTGAGCCGATCCCCGGTGAATGATGCGTCGGACAGCGGCACAAAGCTCTCGCTGGTCCCGAAGAGACCGGTGTTGACGGTGGCCCACTCGGGCTGTCCGGACTGGTCGTCAAGGTAGATCTGCCCTACCTTGCCGATCTTTCCGCCGTCACTGCCGTAGGCCGTACTGCCGATTACGTCGTTGATCTGGTCAGAGTTCAGCATGCGGTGTGTTCCCTCCTAAGAGACGTGGCTGTCCAAGCGTGCAGGACGACCGGTGCGGTCACCCGGGGCCTGAGTACCCGGCGCGGCTCGACCCATACGTCGTAAGCCTTGGCTATTCTCGAAAAATCTGCTCTAGCCGAGTCAGCGGAGGGAGCCCGGCGGCCATGACCGAGTACCGCCCGGAAGAGCATGGTGAGCGACGCAAGCCGCCGCCACGGCGCAAGACCGACCTGCCGCCACGCCATCTCGCGCACGAGGAGCAGCTGGAGAGCCGGCGCCAGGAGGAGTACGGCGGCGTCAACCCGGGAGCGGCGTTCTTCGGTTGGCTGGTGGCCATCGGGTTGACGATCCTGCTCGCCGGAATCTTCGGCGCCATCGCCGCGGCCGTGGGCTCGAACACCAACATCACCCAGACGGAGACCGAACGCTCGGCCGGCACGATCGGCATCGCCACGGCGATCGCGTTGCTGGTGGTCTTGATGACCGGCTACTACGCCGGCGGGTACGTTGCGGGACGGATGTCCCGCTTCGACGGTGGCCGCCAGGGAGTCGGGGTGTGGCTGATCGGTGTGATCGTCACAATCATTGTGGTGCTGGTCGGTGTCATCTTCGACAACAAGTACGACATCTTCCGGCGGGTGGACCTGCCGTCGCTGCCGATACCGACGGACACCGCCACGGCCGGCGGTCTCATCACCTTGGCAGCGGTCATCGTCGGGACCCTGCTGGCGGCATTCGTGGGCGGCAAGGCGGGCCAGCGCTATCACCGCAAGATCGACCACTTCGCCGGTTGAGGAACCCTGTTCAGAGCCGCTTCGGTGCCCGCCGCGATGCACGTGCTCGAGCATCCCGGCGCGCGACCATCCGGGCATGCTCACGGCGCAGCTTGCGCCAGCTCTCGAGACGACGAGGAGACAGTTGTCCCGAGTCGACATCGGCAAGCACAGCGCAACCCGGCTCCGTCTCGTGCCGACAGTCCCCGAAGCGGCAACGCTCAGCCGCTTCGGTCACATCGCCGAACGTCGTGGTGAGCCCGCCGTCGGAATCGAATACACCGACTCCGCGCAGCCCGGGCGTGTCGATCACGCATCCACCACCGGGCAGGACGACGAGCTGGCGACGTACCGAGGTGTGGCGGCCTCGACCGTCCGGACGAATCGACCGGGTGCTAAGCACCGGCACACCGACCAAGGCGTTGGCCAGCGCCGACTTGCCGGCACCC
>JACCYJ010000004.1 GCA_013696555.1 Nocardioidaceae bacterium
CGGATCACCCGGAGCCACCGCCTACTACCAACAACTCCGCAACAGGAAGATCGGCCACCAGGCCGCCCTGCGCCAGCTCGCCAACCGCCTCGTCGGCATCCTCCACGGCTGCCTGAAAACCCAGACCGCCTACGACGAGCACACCGCCTGGGCACACATCCTCAACGCCGCTGCTTGACACCACAGAACCTGGGAGATCTGCCGCAATCCGCGAGGTGCAGACCAGAGTCATACCGCCCGCGGCAGGCGTGTCAATTCGAACGACGCCGGGAACTCGTAGAGTACGTCGACAGGGGAAGGGCTAGCGTCGACCTGAGTGGCCTCGCCGTGTGCGGCGGTCCGCGACTGGGGCGCGGTCGCCAGATCGCCGGAGGCCGCTATGACGAACACGACGCTTCTTCCTCGTGCTCCGGCCGGCGTCGGGGAAGCCGATCGATCGCCGCGACTGCTACCGCATGGTCATCCGGATCGCCAAGGTCGCCGGCATCCCGCGCCACGTCAGCCCCCACTCGCTGCCGCGCGCGGGATCACCAACGCCCTCGACGCCGGAGTCCCGCTGCGCGTCCTTGACCAGGTACACGAGTACCTGCTTGACGCCACCGAGGAACAACGGGCGGTCGAAGTTGAGCACGAGGAGGAGATGCTGGCCGATCAGCGCGCCGCCCTTGAGGCCGGGCTCCGGGCGGAGTTCGAGCAGTACTACTGATGGCGCGGCGCGCCTGCCGACCGACAGGGCCCGATGCCCGCCAGGTCTACGCGGATCCCGCCGGCCACCCGTTCTGCCTCTGCTGGGGTTGCTCGAGCCTGGCCCACGAAACGGCGCGTCGTGAAGCGGATCGAAACCGAGTCGC
Source organism: Nocardioidaceae bacterium (assembly GCA_013696555.1). Lineage (GTDB taxonomy): Bacteria > Actinomycetota > Actinomycetes > Propionibacteriales > Nocardioidaceae > JACCYJ01. Next base: position 852 of record JACCYJ010000004.1, read on the forward strand.
AAAAGCCGTCTCTTGCGCTTTGCCGTCACCCACGTCGACCCCTCTGGCGGAGCAGAGTCATCCGCTACGCGGAAGATCAGGATGCTCTGCTGGCGGTGCGCTTCGGTTGTCTAACCCGACTGGCACCGGCTTCAGTGTGTGGGCCTAGGCAGTCGCCACTACCGTTCGAGGCATGGGTGATGTGGAAATCGATGACGACGGCCGCCCGGAGCCGCCCCTGGTCGGCGATGAGGTCCAGACATTGCTGGGGTTCCTCGACTACCAGCGCGCCACCTTGGAGTGGAAGTGCCGCGGCCTGACGGACAAGCAGTTGCGCTCCACATTGCCGCCGACAACCATGACGCTTGGCGGGCTGCTCAAACACCTGGCTCGAGTCGAGGACAACTGGTTCAGCGAGGTCGTCGCCGAAGGTGAGAAGACCGAGCCGTGGGTCACGATGGAGTGGGCCGCCGAATGGCAGAACGCGACTGCCGATACCGGCGAAGAGTTGCGCCAGCTCTGGGCAGAGCGCGTCGACAGGTCACGGAGCGTCGTGGCGGCACATCTCATGGCCGGTGAAGCCGCACTCGCCGCGACGCATCCGGCCTGGGACGGTCAAGGGCGGCCGTCCCTGCGATGGGTCCTCGTGCACATGATCGAGGAGTACGCCCGCCACAACGGTCACGCTGACCTGCTCCGCGAGTCCATAGACGGGGAGACGGGGGAGTGACGCGGCACAGTAGGTGCCGCTTCGGTCGCCGTCGTCGGCGCCGAGGTCGTTGATCAGTGTGGTGAGCACGGCGGTGGTCGGCACCGGTTGGGGCGCCTGCAGCAACGCGAGCGCACTCGTACCGACACCAGGCATCACCGTCTGAAGCGCCGCGACCACGTACGTCCGCAGTCGCCGGCGCATCCCTGCTCAGGGACCTGCGGCGGGAAACAGCGCATTGACGTCCGGCAACCGCTCGAACCGGGAGAACGTGCCCGCATCCGCGATTTCCCGTGCTGCCTTCAGGAATCCGGCCCAGGCGGTACGCGCGAGCGTCCCCCCCACGCTGATCCGCCGTACTCCGAGTGCAGCCGCCTCCGCGACGGTAATGAACGGAGCGTTGATCAGCAGGTTCACCGGTTTGGGGGACACTGCGGCGATGATCGCCGCAACCTGCTCGACGGTTCCGATTCGCGGCGCGTAGAGGCAGTCGGCGCCGGCCTCGGCGTACGCGCGCAGCCTTCGGATCGTCTCGTCAATGTCGGGACGTCCGACGACGAACCCCTCGGATCGACCGGTGAGAACGAGTCCCGTGCCGCTTTCATCGATCGCCTCGCGCGCGGCCCGAACACGCGCTACGGCCAGATCGAAGTCATGAAGCGGATGCGCCTCGTCTCCCGTGGAGTCTTCGATCGAGAGCCCGGCGATCCCCGTCGCCGCGGCGAGCTTCACGTTCACGCTGACGTGCTGCGGATCAACCGCGAAACCACCCTCGAAATCTGCGTTCACAGGAACGTCCACGGCGTCCGCGACGACACGCAGGTGCTCGATCGTCTGATCGAGCGTGACGTGGTTGTCCACGCGACCCACCGTCCATGCGAAACCGGCACTCGTCGTCGCAAGGGCGTGGAAGCCCAACTGCTCCAGAGCGCGCGCGCTCCCCGCGTCCCAAGGGTTCGGCATTACGAAGCAACCGGAAGAGTGCAATCGGTGGAACGCAGCGACCCGATCGCTTTGCACGGTCATGCCACACCTCGTCGGTAAGGGCGCAGGGTGTCCGTACCCTAGTCCGATGGCCAACCAAGGCGCACGGTCGGCTGTCCTCGATCGCACACCAACCGAAGCCGTGCCGCCGCCTCCTCCCAGCGATCACGGAGGAGGTCAGCACACCCCACCGTTCGACGGGTGGTCATACAGATCGACTTCGAACAACAGAGCAACGTACGTCAACACACGTTACCGATCTCGTCACGGCGGCGCAGTCGAGGAGGCGCGGTGGACGACGACGGCTCTTGGGCCGTCTACGCCTTCGGAAAGCGCGCTCACCAGCATGGGTCTCGACGTAGCCCCGGCGGGCTGGAATACGCCCGTGCGCGCGGCGATCTGGCGAGGGATCGAAAGCGACGGGTCCTGAGCGTCATTGGTAGAGACGCCGCCGTAGAAGGTGACCTCATCGGCGCTTCCTTCGCTTCGGGGCGTCAGGCTGCGCAAGCTCCTTGGCGAGCTCGCTTGGACGGCTGCCGAGCCCCGTCTTGAGCAGCGCGCGGTCGAACGTCGCCAGCGTCGCTCCGCGGTTCTCGGCCACGGCAGCGTAGGCCGCGTCGTAGAGGGTGAGGTCGTGGCGTGCGGCAAGCTCGGCCGCGAGGCGCATCTCCTCAGCGTTGGGCCGGACGGCGGGGCAGATCTCGGCCAGGGCCTCGAGCACGATTGCGACCTGGCTCGCGGTCGCCTTGGCTCGGCCGCGCAGGAGCGCGTTGCCGATCTCATAGGCGGTCAGGTCCAGCACCTGCAGCGCGACCGTTCTCGCCTGGTGGGCGGCGACGAGAGCGCAAGCCTCGGAAACGTCCTCCTCGCCCTCGGAGTGAAACCATTTGAGGGCGACGTTGGCGTCGCTAACGACGTCGATCACTGGCATCTCGGGCATCACGTTCGGCCCGGATCAGGTCGGCCGCCTCGAAAGAGCCAGCCTGGGCGAGAGCACCGCGGCCGCGCTCGAGCGCAGCGTCGATCGCCCCGGCGTCGGGCCAGCCGAGCTCGCGCCGGGCGGCCTCTTGGATAAACGCGCTGCGACTCGTCTCCCGCTCGCCCACGGCGCGGTCGATGCGCTCGAGCAGGTCATCGGGGAGCGAGATCATCACCTTCGTCGCCTTTCCCATGAAACAAGACTATAGCTCGACGCTATAACATCGCGGAGAGCACTTGCGGTTCATGGCGTCGTGCTTTGCTGGTGTTTGTGCCAGAACACCGCAGGCAAACTTCGGGACATCGACATTCCTTCCCCGAAAGAACTGGGGTTGGCGGCGTGTGCGCGTTATCACGGGTCAATGCCGGCTACGCCCGTAGTGGCAGTCGGTGTACCGGCATGCTCCGGCAGCCACGGAGCTGGCCAGGCCAGCAGGGCAGTCCGATGACTTCTCGGGGTGTGGGCGGTCTACCTCGAGGACGGGCACAATCAAACCCCAAGCACTCTAGGAGCGCTTGACGATGAGTACCGTTGCACTTGCGCCTGCCAATACCGATTACGCCGACGTCAACGGCGTGCACTGGCACAAGCAGATACGGAGGAAGCAATGGTTGAATCGTTGAAGGTCCTCGTCGTCGGCGCGACCGGGAACCAGGTGGTGCAGTCGCGGGCCTCCTCCTCGGGAAGGGCCACCAGGTGCGTGGGTTGACTCGAACCCCGCAGTCGCCGGCTGCGGTCGCGCTGGCTGATGCCGGCGCTGAGATCGTGGGCGGCGACCTCGAGGACCGTGCTGCGTGCGAAGGGGCTGCCCGAGATGTCGACGCGGTCTTCGCGGTGGCGACGCCGTTCGAGGCGGGCGTGGAGACGGAGGTCAGGCAGGGCCAGAACATGCTGGCGGCGGCCAAGACTGCAGGTGTTCGGCACCTGGTGTACTCCTCGGTGGCAAGCGCTGACCAGTCGACCGGCATCCCGCACTTCGACTCGAAGTTCGAGATCGAGCAGCAGATCAAGGCATCCGCGGTCCCTAGCACGATTGTCGCGCCGGTTTACTTCATGGAGAACCTGTTCGCTCCGTGGACGGTTCCTGGCCTACGGGAGGGGAAGCTCGCGATGGCCTTGCCAGCCGATCGCGTGCTGCAGCAGATCGCCGTCGAAGACATCGCCAGCTTCGTTGTGTTGGCGCTCGAGCATCGCGAGCGTTTCCTCGGCACACGTATCGACATCGCGGGCGACGAGGTTACCGGCGAGCAGGCTGCAGACATCCTCACGAGGGCGAGCGGACGCCAGATCGAGTACGTGGAGATCGCGCCCGAGCAGAGGGCGGCCATGGGTGAGGACGTCAAGAGGATGCTCGACTGGTTCGACGACACCGGCTACAGCGTCGAGCTGGACGACCTGCGGCGCGCGTATCCGGAGGTCGGCTGGCATACCTACCAGGAGTGGGCAGACGCTCAGGACTGGACAGCTCTCGACGAGGCCCCGGTCGGGCGCGGCACGGCGTAGGACTTCGACGATGTTGGCCGTTGACCCCGCGTGGGCCACCATCAGGCGGCCACGCGGACGTGCCTGCGAGACACCCAATGACCACTCTGCGTGAAGGTCTTGTCACGCCGAGGCTTTGCCGACAGGATGTGGCGGCGCCGTTCAACGCGCACGTCCTAGTCCTTAGGGGGCTCCAAGAATCGCAGAATCCTCGGCGCGGCAGCCGCTGCCGTCGTCACGGTCGGCACCGTGACCCTCGGCATGTCGTCCACCGCAAACGCCAACCATTCCTGGGGCGGCTACCACTGGGCTCGTACCAGCAACCCGTTCACCTTGAAGCTTGGCGACAATGTGGACTCGAAGTGGGACAGCACACTGGGCACGACCTCGAGTGACTGGAGCAAGTCCACCGTGCTGGACACCACCATCGTTGCGGGTTCGACCCGGCCACGGACCTGTAAGGCCACCACTGGTCGGGTCGAGGTTTGCAACGCCCGCTACGGCAGCAACGGCTGGCTGGGCGTCGCCTCGATCAGCATCACCGGCGGAACGCACATCACCAAAGGCACGGTGAAGTTGAACGACAGCTACTTCGACACACCGCAGTACAACACGGCGGCCTGGCGGAATCTGGTGAGCTGCCAGGAAGTGGGGCACACCCTCGGCCTGGACCACCAGGATGAAGACTTCGACAACCCGAACCTGGGTACGTGCATGGACTACACCAGCAATCCAAGCACGAACCAGCACCCCAACCAGCACGACTACGACCAGCTGGTTGCCATCTACTCGCACACGGACACCACGACAACGGTAGGTGCCGCGGCACCCTCAACCGGTACGGGTGCTGGGGTCGCTAATACTCCCAAGTCGTGGGGCAAGCGCATTGACGGCTCACGGGCGCAGGGAGTTTCCACCTACGTCCGACACTTCAAGGGCGGTAACGACGTCGTGACGTACGTGGTCTGGGCGCGCTGACCGCACATCGCTGAAGCGAGTGTCCCCGACCTGGATGGTTGGGGGCACTTCGTTTTCGACAGCCGGTGGACGAGCTGGCCGTGAACCTCTCGCTGGTAACCGGGGTCGACGGCGCACTCGGGAGCCTTGGTGGCCGTTCGCGAGGTCGCCTGACCGACGCTGCGCGCCCGTCCGAAATGTTCGGCTCAACACGCCACCCGTTCCGGTAGCAGCGATGAGTTCCGATCACCTCCTGGGTCCACCCAATGCCAGACGAGTATTGGGTGGTCCGCTATCGCGGTCCGCAGGAGGGGTAGCCATATTCGAGCATACGAATGCCTCCGTGCCCGACCACACCCCAGCCGACTTCACCATCCTCGATCTCCCCGGTCGACGCTTTCGAGGCAGGGTCGAGCAGCTGACCGATCGAGGTGTGCGGTTCGAGCGCCACCAGGGAAGGACGTGGGCACGGATGAGGGGGCGTCTGCCGCACCGGAGGACCGCTGCTCGCCTGGTTCAAGGATCCGGCCGACAAGACTCGTCCCTGATCCAACGAGCCGCTGAACGACCAAGTCCGGATCATGAAACGGAAACGACCAGCCGAAGGGTGAGATGACATGCAGAAAATCACGCCATGCCTGTGGTTCGACACAGAAGGCGAAGAAGCCGCCAAGTTCTACACGTCGATCTTCGAGAACTCAAGGATCCTCGATATTTCTCATTATGGTGACGCCGGCCCGAGACCTGCGGGCACGGTGATGACCGTGTCATTCGAACTCG
>JACCYJ010000052.1 GCA_013696555.1 Nocardioidaceae bacterium
CCACCAGAACTTGTAACTCGGCGGTATGGGAGGAGGCCGCCGTCACCCGGCGTCGATCTCCGGTCCGGCGCATCGGCGCCGGCGACGTACCAGCCGTGCCAGCGTCGGATTAGCTCCCGGTCGCGAAGCGCGCCAGTGTGACGTCGATGGTGACGCCGGTGCCCTGTGCTGTTTGAGGCGTCATGCAGTCCAGCACGAGCGAGCACCCGAATGTGGTAGTTGACCTGTGGCGACCTGGACCCATCGCGTCCGCGATCTCAACTCAGCACTATGCCCCGCCGAGTGGCGTGGCGTTGGCTAGTTGGGCTCTGTACCAACTCGTACCTGTCACTCGGTGGATGCGGATCGGGTCGCTGCAACCGGCTGTGGACAGCGCCCCAGATCATGCTTTGCGCCCCTACAACACAGGTGTGACCCGACCGGCAGACATCCCAGGGGTCCTTCGCACGGCACCGTTTACCACTGCCATGGCGCGTGAGCATGGGGTCAGCGCGCAGACCCTGCGTGGGTCACGCTTCCGACACCCCTACCGAGGCGTCTTGGTCTGGCACCTTCTTCCGAGGGACCTTGCCACCCAGGTTGACGCCGCTCGACTGATCCTGCCGGCGACCGCGATGGCGTCCCATCTCACCAGTGTCGAACTTCTCGGCGGCCAGGTGCCGTGGACTCCTCGCCCTCACTTTTGGGTACCAGCCAGCCATGCGGGCCGGTCCGTTCGCGGCCTCCACCTGCACGCGTACGACAGGCGTCCGGCCGGTGTCGAGGTGGACGGCCGGATGCTCACGGCGCCGGGCAAGACGTTCGTCGACTGCGCCACACAGCTGAACCTCGTGCAGCTAGTCGCCGTCGGGGACTCGCTCGTTCGGCGTGGTTGGATCATGCCTGAGCACCTGCGGTTGGTCGCATTGGAGGCTGCTCGACGCGACATTCGCAAGGCCCGCCTAGCCGCTCACTTTGTCCGCGAACGCGTCGATTCATGGCAGGAGAGCCGCACCCGGATGCTGATCGTGCTCGGTGATCTTCCGGAACCGGAGACCGGCCTTCCGATGCATGACGAATCCGGTGGCTGGTTGGCCACGCCGGACCTGTCGTACCGGGGCGTGAAGATCGCTATCGAGTACGACGGCGGGCATCATGACGAGGATCTAGTGCAGCGCGACCGCGACGTCATGCGCGATGAGAATCTGCGCGACGATGGCTGGATCGTGATCGTCGTGCGGGCGGCTGACCTGCGGCTTCGGCCGGCGGTGACGCTGATGCGCATCCTTCGGGCGCTACAACAGCGTGGACACCCGAGCGTGCCCTGCTGGCCGTCCGACGGGTGGCGACCGTACTTCCCAGCCACCCCATTTTCGAGCCCCTCCCGTTGAAGAACGGGCCGCGGCTCTGTCGAAACCCGAGAAACCGTTGGTCCAGAGGCCGCCGTACCAACAACGACTCGTAACTCGGCGGTCAGGAGCGGCCTCAGTGGTCAGGAGTGGCGCTCAGGGCGGGGCGTCGATGGACAGGCGGACGGTGGGTATACCGAGCGACACAGTCCCCGGTGCCGCCGGTGCCGGCTCGGTGCGCGACTGCCATGCATCTCCGGCTCGGGTCCGGCGTACGCCGATGACCGGTGCGTCGGAGACGAGATGGTGGGGCGCGGCATAGGTGATCTCCACCTCGACCAGGTCGCCCGGACGCACGGCCAGACCGGCCGGCGGGGTGAAGTGCACCAGCCGGTTGTCAGGCCCCCGCCCGCTCAGCCGGTGCGTGGCCGCATCCTTGCGACCCTCCCCCGAGGCGACGAGCAGCTCGACCCGGTTGCCGACCAGCGCCCGGTTCTCTGCCCAGGCGATGTCGTCGACTTGCGACACCAGCCGCTCGTACCGCTCCTGCACAACGTGCTTCGGCAATTGGTCGGGCATCGAAGCAGCCGGGGTGCCCGGGCGCTTGGAGTACTGGAACGTGAACGCGCCGGCGAAGCGCGCCTGCTGCACGACGTCGAGCGTGTACTGGAAGTCCGCCTCGGTCTCACCGGGGAAACCCACAATGATGTCGGTGGTGATCGCCGCCTGCGGCATCGCCGAGCGGACCTTGTCGATGATCGCGAGGTAGCGGTCACGCCGGTACGAGCGGCGCATCGCCTTCAGCACGGCGTCGGAGCCCGACTGCAGTGGCATGTGCAGCGACGGCATGACGTTGGGCGTTGTCGCCATGGCCTCGATCACGTCACCGGTGAAGTCGCGCGGGTGCGGTGACGTGAAGCGGACCCGTTCGAGCCCCTCGATGTCCCCGCAGGCACGCAGCAGCTTGCCGAAGGCGAACCGGTCACCGAACTCGACGCCGTAGGAGTTGACGTTCTGCCCGAGCAGGGTCACCTCGATGACGCCCTCGGCGACCAATGCCTCGATCTCCGCGAGCACGTCACCAGGCCGCCGGTCCCTCTCCCGCCCACGCAGGCTGGGCACGATGCAGAACGTGCAGGTGTTGTTGCACCCCACGCTGATCGCCACCCACGCGGCATACGCTGACTCGCGCTTTGTGGGCAGCGTCGACGGGAACACCTTGAGTGACTCGAGGATCTCCACCTGCGCCTCCGCATGGACGCGGGCGCGGTCGAGCAACGCCGGAAGCGAGCCGAGGTTATGGGTGCCGAAGACGACGTCGACCCAGGGTGCCCGACGAGTGATCTCGCCACGGTCCTTCTGTGCCAGGCAACCTCCGACGGCGATCTGCATGCCGGGGCGACGGGCCTTGACAGACGCCAAGTGACCGAGGTTTCCGTACAGCCGGTTGGCGGCGTTCTCCCGCACCGCACAGGTGTTGAACACCACGACGTCGGCGGTCTCGCCCTCCGCAGCGGCGGCGTACCCCGCTTCTTCGAGCAGGCCCGAGAGCCGTTCGGAGTCATGCACGTTCATCTGGCAGCCAAACGTGCGCACCTGGTACGTACGGTCGGACGAACGTGGGCTCACAGCAACGGAAGTCACGACACCTCACGTCAGTCGGCAGCCGTCGCATCGTATCGAAGTGCCGCGTGCAAGCCGCAGATCGCCGAGTCGGCGCTCCATTCCTGAGCGGTGGCGGTCAGGTACTGCCCGCGGGCTTCGCGATCCACTATCGTCCGGACATGGACAAGGCGGCTACGGACGTCGCGACGAAACAAGATGGGGCTCGCCACGGCGCCGTCCAGCTCGACGATGTGAACAAGTGGTTCGGTGAGCTGCACGTGCTCCAAGACATCAACCTCACCGTCGGGCCGGGCGAGGTCGTGGTGGTCATCGGACCGTCCGGGTCGGGCAAGTCGACGCTCTGTCGGGCGATCAACCGGCTGGAGACGATCGACAGGGGCACCATCACCCTGGACGGCACACCGCTGCCGGCCGAGGGTAAGGCGCTGGCCAAGCTCCGGGCGGACGTCGGCATGGTCTTCCAGTCGTTCAACCTCTTCGCGCACAAGACCGTGCTGGACAACGTCACTCTAGGCCCGACCAAGGTTCGGGGCACCGATGCGTCTCAAGCTCGGGAGCGGGCCCGAGAACTGCTCGACCGGGTGGGCGTCGGCGACCAGGCCGACAAGTACCCCGCGCAACTCTCCGGCGGGCAACAGCAGCGGGTCGCGATCGCGCGCGCCCTCGCGATGGAGCCAAAGGTGATGCTCTTCGACGAGCCGACGTCGGCCCTGGACCCGGAGATGATCAAGGAGGTCCTCGACGTGATGGTGGACCTCGCCGCAGGTGGCATGACGATGATCGTTGTCACCCACGAGATGGGGTTCGCTCGTACCGCCGCAAACCGGGTGGTCTTCATGTCCGACGGCCAGGTCGTCGAGGAGAACACCCCAGACCAGTTCTTCACCAATCCGCAATCGGATCGGGCCAAGGACTTCCTTGGCAAGATCCTGCGACACTGATTCGTTAAGAAGGGAACGGCCATGAGGTTCATGCGTACGAAGGCTGCGCTCGGCGCCACGGCCCTCGGGCTCTCGCTCGCCGCCTGCGGCAGCGACAGCAACAAGGCCGACGTCGAGGTCGCCGAAGACGTGTCGTTCGACGCAGGCACGACAATGGCCGATCTCAGCGATGCCGGCACGATGAGGATCGGCGTCAAGGTCGACCAACCCGGCATCGGCTTCCAAGAGCCGGGCGAAGACGCCCCCACCGGCTTCGACATCGAGATTGGCCGGATCATCGCCGGAGGGCTCGGCATCGACGACGACGGCATCGAGTGGGTCGAGACGGTGTCGGACAACCGCGAGCCGTTCCTGGAGCAGGACAAGGTCGACATCGTGGTGGCGTCGTACTCGATCACCGACGAGCGTCGCCAGATCGTCGGTCAGGCCGGCCCCTACTACGTCACCGGCCAGCAGCTGCTCGTCCGCGAGGACGACAAGGAGAGCATCACCGGTCCTGAGGACCTCGAGGGCAAGAATGTCTGCTCCGTGACCGGCTCGACGTCGCTGGATCGGATGGTCGACGAGTACGGCTCGAAGCCGGTGCCGTTCGCGACGTACTCCGAGTGCGTGGACCAGCTCACGAACGAGTCCGTCGACGCGGTCACCACCGACGGCGCGATCCTGCTCGGCTACGCCGCGGAGGAGCCGGACGAGCTCGAGGTGGTCGGCGAGGCGTTCAGCGAGGAGCGCTACGGCGTCGGCTACAGCAAGGACGACACCGAGTTCTGCCAGTACATCACCGACACGATTCAGGCCGCGATGGACGACGGCACGTGGGCAGAGGCGTTCGAGGCAACGCTGGGCGAGTCGGGTGTGGACACACCGGAGCCGCCGGAGATGGACCCCTGCGAGTAGGCGTCGCACTCACCTATGGACACGCTGGTCGAGAACCGGGCGGAGATCTGGGAGGGTTTCCGGCTCACCCTGTGGATGTTGCTCGTCTCCGGGATCCTCGCCACCGTCCTGGGCACCGTGCTGGCCAGCTTCCGGGTCTCCCCAGTCGGCTCCCTTCGCGCAATCGGCACCAGCTACGTCAACGTGTTCCGCAACACGCCGCTGGTGATCATCTTGGTGCTGTCCGCGGCCTTTTGGCCGACCGTCGGGCTCAACAGCATCGGTGTCCTCGGCTACAGCACCTTCGTCACGTTCGCCGTCTTGGGCCTGTCGGTCTACACGGCGGCCTTTGTGTGCGAGGCGGTGCGCTCGGGCATCAACTCGGTCGCGACCGGGCAGGCGGAGGCTGCCCGGTCGGTGGGAATGACCTTCACCCAGTCGCTGCGCCTGGTGATCCTCCCGCAGGCGTTGCGGGCGGTCATCCCGCCGCTCACCAGCATCTACATCGCCTTGGCCAAGAACACCAGTGTCGCGGCGATCGTCGGCGTACCGGAGGCGGCGTACGTGATGCGACGCCTGTCGAACAAGTTCACCTCTGACGTGTACGCGATCTTCCTCGGCATCGCCTTGGGCTACGTGATCATCGTGCTGGTGCTGTCCGGGCTGCTTCAGCTCGCGGAGCGCCGCCTCGCGGTGGCGCGATGAGCGCGGTGCTGTTCGACGTCCCCGGGCCGCAGGCCCAGCGCCGAGCCCGCATCGGCGCCGCTGTTGCCGCAGTGCTCGCGACCGTGCTTGTCGGCCTGGTCCTGTGGAAGCTCGCCGCCGAGGGTGAGTTCGAGTCGGAGCTGTGGGAGGACCTTCGCCAACCGAACATCGCGCGGGCAATCGGTCAGGGCCTGACGAGTACCTTGTCTGCTGCGGCCAGCGCCATCGTGCTGTCCGTCGTGTTCGGCGCCGTACTGGCGGTGGCGAGACTGTCGGACCACCGGGTGTTCCGCATCCCCGCGGCGGTCGTGATCGAGTTCTTCCGCGCGGTGCCGCTGTTGTTGCTCATCATGTTCGTGTTCTTCGGGTTCAGCAACCTCTTCAGCGACTACTGGAGCCTGGTCCTGGCGTTGATGCTGTACAACGGCTCCGTTCTGGCCGAGGTGTTCCGGGCCGGCGTCAACGCGGTCCCGCGAGGGCAGTCGGAGGCAGCATCCGCGATCGGCATGCGTAAGAGCCAGGTGATGAGTTCGGTCCTGCTGCCGCAGGCAGTGACGATCATGCTGCCGGCGATCATCAGCCAGTGCGTGGTAGTCCTCAAGGACACCGCCCTCGGGGTGATCATCGCCTACGGGGACCTGGTCTTCCAGGCCAACCTCATCGCGGAGTCGGTCAACCACACGATCGTGCCGCTCGCCCTCGCGGCGCTGATCTTCATCGTGATCAACTACTCGCTTTCGCGCCTGGCAACGTGGTTGGAGCGCCGGTTCGCAGAACGGGGCCGCGGCGGGGCCGGCGGCACCGGCACTGCCGACCTGCAGCTCGACCCGGTCCGAGGTGGCGCCGGCGACTAGGGCGTTCCCTAAGACCCTCGGGCGTCCTAGTCTCCACTGGGGAGCGACCGGCTCGGGCGCGGGACTCCTCGACCCGGAGGGAGTCTCCATGCTTGCTGGTCGGCTGGGTGCCGCCGCCGTCTTCCTGGCACTCGCCGCGTTGAGCGTCGTCAGCCCCGCGACCGGATCCGATCGGGCCGAGCGCCCCGGTAAGCCCGATGACACGGTCCGCACCGCGCTCGAGGCCGGACTGCAGACGGCACCGAAGCGGGCGCAGCGAGGGTACGACGTCGTCAACGGCGTCAAGGGAGCGGCCCCCAACCCGTATCTCGCGCTGGTGCCCGACCCGACTGCGGTGGACTGGAGCTACTGGAGGCACCGGCTCGCCCTCGGCTCCGCTGCCCGGGCTGAGGCCGAGCAGCGCTCGGCGCGGCCGTTCGTTCACAACGAACGGGAGCCAGCAGGCGTGCGCGGACGGAACGACCGCCAGCGAAAGGCCGAACTCCTCAGGGGCTTCGGTACCGGCGACCGACAACATGGGGCCGTTCGAGTCCTCGGGGCCGTGTCACAGCCCGTCATCCAGCTCCGATCCCTGACGACCGCCGAGAACAATGGCTCGATCCCGCTGGCGACCGAGACCGGAATCGCAGGGACAGGCGGCGTTGCCGTCAGCAGCACCATCGGTGACGGACCACACGGCAGCGCTGCGCGCGATCCCGATCCGGGTGACTTCGACTTCTTCCGGGTGGAAGCCCCGGCTGGCAAGACGATCACGGTGGACACCCGCGGGAGCGCTGTCGACACGGTCGTCGTCGTCTACAACGCGGAGGGGACGCTGCTCGCTGCCGATGACGACTCGGGTGGCTCGCTGACCAGCCTGCTGCGCTACACCGCGACTCGCACCACTGAGTACTTCGTCATGGTCGCCGGGTATTCGAACCTTCCAGCAGACCCATTCGACTCGGCCAGCGGTGACGGCGCCGACGAGGAGGGCGGCTACGAGCTCGCATTGACGGTTGGTGACGTCGATCGCGACTACTACGCGGTCCGGCTGCGTGCCGGAGACGTGCTGGGCGGCACGATCACCGGGGCTTCCGAGGACGTGGTTGTTCATCGCTACGACCGTGTGCAGGTGGTGGGCTCCGAAGTGGACTTGTCGTTCATCTACCCCGGAGCCAGTCCGCTGCCGGGTGGCGGCAACGCGGCTTTCGCCTATGTCGCCGAGGAGACAGGCTTGTACGCCGTCTCCACCGAGAACGGTGATGGGTCGTACCGGCTCGGACTCAACGTCTACCGGCCGGCCGGGGCGGCCGGAGCGGACGCGGCCACCCAGACGATCTTCCTGGACTTCGACGGTGCGCGCATCGACAGCGACATCTGGGGTGCACCGGGTCGGCACACCCTGTCCCCGCTACGTGCCTTCCTCGCCGACTGGGACCTGCGGGCGGGGGCCAAGAACCCCCTGATCGACCAAGTCGTGGCAACGGTGACGGAAAACCTTCGCCGAGACCTGCGGCGCCGGGGGCTCAACGACGACTTCTCGATCGAGATCCGCAACTCACGGGACGACCCCGACAGGTTCGGCCGACCAAACGTGTCCCGGGTCGTCATCGGCGGAACCATCGAGGAGTTCGGGATTGCGACGATCGGGATCGCCCAGTCCATCGACCCTGGCAACTACGAGCCTGCCGAGTCTGCGGTGGTGCTGCTGGACACCTTGAGCGCTCCTGCGGCCGAGTTTGGGGACCCGTCGCTGAACTCGTACCTGCGCCCCCGAAGCGCCAAGGTGAAGTTCATCGGCACCGCCGTGGGCATTCTTGCCTCGCACGAGGCGGGTCACCTCATTGGCAGCTTCCACGTGGACCAGTTCAACCGCGGTCGCAACATCATGGACCAAGGCGGCAACTTCCCGGTGCTGTTCGGCGTCGGTGCCGACTCCATCGGCGGTACTGCGGACGACCGTGACGTCGACTTTGGCGAGGACCGGTACAACCCGTTCGAGGGCTTCACTGGCATCGAGGACACCTTGAACAACAGTGCGTGGGGGTCGTTCACAACCGCCGGTTAGCACCCGCTCAGCCGAAGAGGCGGGTCAGGTCGAGGATGCAGAGACGCTCAGGGTCGCCGCTGTCCTCGTGGACGACGTCTCCGGCGACGAAACCCACCTTCTCCAGCGTGCGCAATGATGCGACGTTGTCGACCGCCGGCGCTGCGACGACCTGAGTGGCGTGGTAGTCCAGCCACACCACGTCGCGGACGAACCGCCACAGCATCCGGGTACCCAGCCCGTGTCCGATCAGAGCCGGATCAGTGATTGCGAAGTCGACGCCGATCGCGTCGGGGGGCACCCCCGCGGCGGCGTACGTCTCGTCGTCACCGACGGGGTAGTCCTCGACCTGCCCGACCGGGGAGCCGTCGACCTCGACGACCCACATCCGTACCGGCGACTCCCCCTCGATACGCGCTCCGTAACGTTCCTGCAGCTGCTCGAGCGTGTGGTTCTCCGGCCGGTACCAGGGACGAACATGGGGCTGCTCGAGCCGCTCGGCCACGGCCGGAAGGTCCTCCATGGTCATCGATCGGAAATGGATGCGAACCGACGGTACGAGCTCGACGAGCCGGACCTGATCGGCGGCCGACGCCGGGAGAATGCGCGCCACCGCCTCGTCGACGGGCAGCCACTCGTGCCGGTCGTGGTCGTCGTTGAGTGTCACCTCCTGGTCCGCACTGACCTCCGCGGCGAACACCGCCCACTCCCCCGACAGGTCCACCGCCCAGATCGCCGTCTCGACGATGCCCGCCTCCTGGGCCAGCTTGCGCAGTGCCGCTGGCTCGACCGGCTCGCCGGGCAGCCGCGCGCCGGCAGGCGCTGTCCACGCCCAGTCGCCGGCGAAGTCCGGACCCTCGTGGGCGCGATGCAGCAGGAGGTACTCCCAACCGGCGGTTCCCGGTCTCCGGACCACCACGGTGACACCGCCGGGGTGATCGCCGGACATCTCGGGGTTCATGGTCCACATGGTGCCATCTGCTTAGGCTGTCGGGTGTGCTGATGGCTCATGACGTTGCAGGGAACGGTGCCCCGATGCTCTTGTTGCACTCGGGAGTCTGTGACAGGCGCATGTGGGAGCCGCAGTGGGCGACGCTCACCACGTCGTTCCGTGTCGTGCGCCCTGACCTTCGTGGTTTCGGTGAGACACCGTTGCCGGCGGAGCGATTCTCCTTCGCTGCCGACATCGTCGAGCTGCTGGACTTCCTGGAGATCGAGCGTGCCTGCATCGCTGGGTCATCCCTAGGCGGTCGAGTGGCGCTGGAGCTCGCCTCGTCAGCCCCGGAACGAGTGGAGCGGCTGATACTGCTCTGCTCCGCACTACGGGGCTTCCCGTCGACACCGGACGCCGATGCTTTCGAGGCGGCAGAAGAGGCCATGTTCGAGAGCGGGGACCTCGACGGTGCCGTGGAACTCAACGTGCGTACATGGCTCGGTCCGGAGGCCGACGACGCGACTCGGGAACTGGTTCGGGTCATGCAGCGCCGCGCGTTCGAGGTGCAAGTTGCGGCCGAGGAAGGGCCTGAGCAACCGGAGATGACCGACACCCCGGTCGAGCCGGCGAACATCCTGGTGCCGACCCTCGTCGTGAGCGGGGGCACGGACATGGACCAGTTCCAGGCTGTCGCCGCTCACCTTGCCGAGGCGATTCCAGATGCCCAGCACGTCCCACTCGACTGGGCCGGACACCTGCCGAGCTTGGAGCGACCAGAAGCAGTGACGGAACTGATCGCCGACTTCTGCACTGAGGCCTAGTCGGCCGAGACCGGAGCGGCTGCCAGCTCTTCACGAACGATGCGGACGGCCACTCCCGGCGGGTAGCCCTTGCGGGCCAGCACGCCGAAGAGCCGCCGCGACTGCACCTCCGGCTCGAGCCTTCGGACGCTTCGCAGCTTGCTACGCACCACGCGCCGCGCTGCCGCTTCCTCGTCATCGGGCTCGATGGCGTCGAGGACCTCCCGGGCGAGGTCGTCGTCGATCCCCTTGCGTCGCAGCTCTATCGCCAACGAGCGGCCCGCCAGGCCCTTGCCAGTCATCCGTGAGTCCACCCAGGCTCGGGCGAACGCCCCGTCATCAATCAGTCCCACCTCGGTGAAGCGGTCGAGCAACCGGGTCGCCACGTCATCGGGCACGCTTCGCTTCGCCAGCGCCTCCGCAAGCTCCGCGCGGCTTCGGGGCCGATCGGTCAGGCGACGTAGCAGGATCTGGCGCGCGACTGCCTCCGGATCGGCGTCAGGGACTGCCGGATCCTGCGGGGCCTCAAGCTCCAGGCTCAGAAGTCGACCTCCACCGTGGAAGGCGGCGAAGGCTCGTCCACCTTCGGCCCGATGCCCAGCTTCTCCTTGATGCGCTTCTCGATCTCGTCGGCCAGGTCCGGGTTGTCGCGCAGGAAGGCCCGAGCGTTCTCCTTGCCTTGACCGAGCTGGTCGCCCTCGTAGGTGTACCAGGCGCCAGCCTTGCGGACGAGTCCAGCGTCGACACCCACGTCGATGAGGCCGCCTTCCCGGCTGATCCCAAGCCCATACATCAGGTCAACCTCGGCAAATTTGAAAGGCGGGCTGCACTTGTTCTTCACGACCTTGATGCGAGTCCGGTTGCCGACCATTTCGGTGCCGTCCTTGAGCGTCTCGATGCGCCGAACGTCCAGTCGAATCGAGGCATAGAACTTCAACGCCCGACCACCCGTGGTGGTTTCTGGCGAGTTGTGGACCATGACACCGTCGGCAAAGTAATTGTGATTGCCCTCCACCTCGATATCGAACTTGCGCATCGACCGCGTCGGCGGCTTGACGTGTACGTCCAGCACCACGGCGGCGACGAGCCGCTGCGTCGGTTCGACGAACTGCGCTTCAACATTGAACTGGCCCTGGAAGCGCGGCAAAAGCTGGTAGCTCATCGACGGGGGCACGTACGGCGCCACCAATCGCTGGAATCGCTCGGTCCCAGCCGTCGTGAAGGTCAGAACTGCTTTTGCTGCCTTGCCCCGACGGTGTAACCGGGCCTCGATCCCGTGCACGTCGCGGAGATAGTCGCGCAGCCGCACACGTGATCCTTCGCTCATTGCCTCGACGCAGATCTCGGCTCGTCCGCTGCCGCCGCGCGTACGCTGCTGGAGACCTTTGGACGGCACCGTGAACGACCCGTCGTCCAGATACCAGATCGCCAGTGCCAGCGGGGTGAGCGCCTTCAGGTACTCCTCGCTGAGGTACTTCTTCCCATCGCCGAGATACACTAACCGCTGCAACTCCGCGAGCTCCGGCAGCGGCGTGAGGTCGGCAAACGAAGCCCCGCGCGCGTTCGTGCGTCGCGAGTGTCCGATGTTGCCGAGCAGCGACACCTTCCAATCGAGGTATTCGCACTGCTTAGCGCCATGGCCGAGACGGAACCGAACCCCATTCCGACCACGAAGGTTCGGCGACAGGTTGCCGTCGCCCATCAGCGAGCCAAGCACCACCTGCAGTTGTTGATCGCTCAGCCGATGCGGCTCCGCCGCCAGGACACGGTCGCCAACCAGAATCTCCCCGGCGGGACGCCAACCGCCCGGCGTGCGGATGAGATGATTAGGGGTCGCACCGAACTGGCTCCGCCCGTTTCCGCCAGACCGGGCGACAGTGAACTGCAGGAAGTGCTCAGCGTTGCCGTTGTCGAACCAATTCACGACCCGACGTGGAACGATCCGATCTGTCCCCGGGTCGTACGACATCACCTCGACGGGTAGTTTCTGGTTGACGATCCTGCCGATCTTCGCCGTGGTGCCGTCGGCAAGGTTGATACGAGTCCCGTAGGAAAAGCAGCCGAACATAACGCCAATCTTTTCCCGCAATTGGTTGATGAAGATCGCCGTCGTACCAGCGCTGTTGAGTGCACCAGTGATCTTGCGCAGCGCCTGGCTCATCAACCGCGCCTGCAGGCCCATGTGGCTGTCGCCCATTTCGCCCTCGATCTCGGCCCGCGGCACCAGTGCGGCGACCGAGTCGATGACGATGATGTCGAGCGCGCCGGACCGGATCAGCATGTCCGCGATCTCGAGCGCCTGCTCGCCGCTGTCAGGCTGGGAGACCAACAACGCGTCGGTGTCGACGCCGAGCCGTTGCGCGTAGTCAGGGTCGAGGGCATGCTCGGCGTCGATGAATGCCGCGATCCCCCCCGCCCGTTGGGCGTTGGCGACCGCGTGCAACGCCACCGTCGTCTTGCCCGACGACTCGGGCCCGTAGATCTCGACCACCCGCCCGCGCGGCAGCCCACCGATGCCCAAGGCGACGTCGAGGGCGATCGAGCCTGTCGGAATCACCTCGATCGGAGCGCGCCCCTCCTCACCGAGGCGCATCACTGAGCCCTTGCCGTACTGCCGGTCGATCTGGGCCAGCGCGGTGTCCAGCGCCTTGTCGCGATCCCCATCAGCCATTGCGTATCCGTCCCGTCCAGTCGGTCCTGTGTCTCACGTCTGCTCTGACCCTAGGCGCCCCCACCGACAATCCCGCACGACATCTCGCGGGCTGTGGACGAGCACGGTGCCACCCGATCAGGACTCCACCGTAGGACGAACGCGTGTTCGAAGCGCCGGCGACACGCCGCGCGGACTTGTCACTACCAGATCAGGTCTTGACCTGGTGTGACAGTGACAAGTCGCACAGCGCCGGCACGGCACCGTGCAGGCGTCGTCACTGCTCCCGGCGCCGCCTCAGGAAGGACGCCACGACGACCGCGGCGGCCACGACGGCCGTCCCGATGAACCACGACAACCGGTACGGCCGATCCAGCAGGGTCGGGTTACTGGCCGTAGCTCCGAAGCGTCCCAGGAACGGAATCGCAACCACCGTCAGCGTGCCCCACACCACCACCACCACCGCCACCGGTGCTCGTGCGAACGACGGCAGGAGCCGTGACCCGATCACGCCGAGCACCACAACGATCGGGGCGAACATCAAGTCGTGTGCGATCACCCCGCCCGCGAGCCACTTGCCGAGAGCCAGCCACTGCGACGACCCAATCTCCCAGGTCAGCCAGGCGCCGTACGCCAAGGCGCCGACCCCCAGGGCCGAGAACATGACCCGTCCGAGCTGCACACCGCGCGTCATGCCACGACCTCCAGACTGGTGACCCACTTCGTCTGCAGCACCCCCGGGCGAGCCGGGGCGATGACCCGGCACGGGTATCCGTGCTCGATGTCGAGCGTCTCGCCGTTGACTTTCAGCGCCAGCAGGGTGTTCGAGTTCGCCGTGAACTGCGGCGGCAGCGTGCTCGTACCGAAAGTGCCGTTGAGGTCCAACGACGAGATGAACAGCTCGGAGTCGGCCGGTGCATCGACGAGCGCGGCCAGGTCGGCCATGAGGACACCCGTCCAGGTGGCGCCGGCGCTCCAACCTTCCACGCACGCGATCGGCAACGAGCGGGTGTGCTGGGGCATCGCCTCGAGCTCAGCGCGGGTGAGCTGCCGCTTGACCGAGCCGTTGACCAGGGTCAGCCGCCAGCCGGGGTCGAGGGCGGTCTTAGTCACACCCGCCTCGACCGAGCTGCGGTTCACGGGCACGCCCTGGGGGCCGTCGCCGGAGCGCACGCCGAAGATCGACACGTCGCGCAGCCAAGAGACCGATTGACCAGCGGTTGCCAGCACCGCGAGGCCCGCCGCGGCCCAGGTTGTCCGCAGCAGCGCCCGGCGCGAGAGCGCCGGGTCGGCAACGCGAGCGTTGATGTCGCGTTCGGCCACCGGCATTGGCGTCGCGGCGTCGATCGGGAGTACCAGCGCGTCCCGAATGATGGGCAGCTTGACCGCCACGTGCACCAGGATCGAGCCGATCGCCACCCACGCCACCGCGTAGTGACCGGACCGGAACGAGAAACCCCACGGATACCAGTGCGTCATGTTTTGCAAGCCGGTGACCAGCTGGAAGATCGCGCTCGAGACGAGCACCGCGACCGAGGCGCGCTCCAGCCCGTTCACCAGGCCGGCACGACTTGGTGGCCAGGGCAGCCGGGCGAACAGCTTCGGGTAGACCGACCACAGCTTGACCAGCAGCAGTGGCACCGCCGCGGTGCCGGCGAGGACGTGGATGCCCTGAGTGATCCGGTACAGCGACACCGGACCGGTCGGGTACGTGAACCAGCCCGGAGTGTCCTGCCCGTAGTGACTGAACACCCCGGTGAGGAACGCCACCAGGAACGCGATACCGAGCCAGAGGCCGACTCGCGCGGTGACCCGGTCGTCGCGCAGCGGGGAGCTAAAGTCCGCTTCCCGCGGTGGGCGAAGCCTGGAGCTCATGACTGCACCGCCGGGTCGGCCAGCGGACGGCGCAGGACCGCGACCCAGCGCCCCGCGAGCTCGTCGAGGCGCAGCAGCTCGAGCCCGCTCTCGTCGGCCAGCGACCCGACGACGTCGGCGCCGACGGAAGCCCAGTCGAACGGCGCGCTCATGCGTCCCTGCACCCGCAGCCGGATGCGGTCACGTCGCAGCCCGGTCCCCGGTGCGGACAGTTCGACGACCACCGTCCCGCCCTTGCGCAGCAGCTCGACGCTGCGGCGAAGCAGCCGGACCGGGTCACCGCCGATCCCCACGTTGCCGTCGGCGAGCAGCACATGATGCCAGCGGCCGAGCGCGGGGACCGGCCCGAACACATCCCGGCGAAGCGCGGTCGCCCCTCGATCGATGGCCTGCATCACCGCCACGTCCGACACATCGATTCCCATGACCACGGTCCCCCGTGCCACCAGGGCAGCCGACAGCCGACCAGGCCCGCAGCCGACGTCGAGCGTCGGCCCATCGCAGCGCGACAACAGCAGCCGCTGGTCGGTCAGGTCGGGTGGTCCCAGCCACCGCCCGGCCGGCAGCTGGGTGACTCCCTCGCTGGCGGTCACGACCTCGCACCGCTCGCCACCAAGGGCGGCGTTGAAGGCGGCGTGGGGACACAGCTCGAGACGTTCCTTCACTGCGGGACACCTCCGGTCAGCCCAGCATGAGCCGCGACCGCGGCAGCAAACCGCGAGCCAGGGAGGAGACCCGCGACCGCCACCGCGTCGGCCAGCGTGTCGACGTCGCTGAGCTCTGGCAGCCGGGCGACCCGGACCCCGGCGCGCTCGAGGGCGGCACGCGTACGTACTCCGGTGTCTGGACGAGACATCGGTACAGCGGCGAGGCAATGAGCGAGCGCAGCGTCGCGTACCGCCAGGCACCACCAGCCACCGTCCGCCGC
This sequence comes from Nocardioidaceae bacterium, assembly GCA_013696555.1. GTDB lineage: Bacteria > Actinomycetota > Actinomycetes > Propionibacteriales > Nocardioidaceae > JACCYJ01. The sequence continues at coordinate 15,544 of JACCYJ010000052.1, forward strand.
CGGTCCCATAGCTGCGTCGGCACCATCCAGGGTGGTGATCGCGCCGCGCAGCAGATCAGCCGTCAGCTGCGGCGTGTCCATGCCGACCTGCACCACGGCATCCGCACCGGCAAACCCGGCCGCGTCGGCGTGAGCGTTCGCCAGCCGCTCACCCAGACCGGTGCCCCGCTGCCCGATCACCCCGTGGGCGGCCAGGGCTTCCTGGATCTCGTGCCGCCGGGCGCAGTGTTCCAGCTGACCGGTCAGGGCGACAACGCTCGGTGTGCCCAGCTCGCGAACCACCTCGAGGGTGTCGAGCAGCGCCGCAGCCGCGATCTCGGCCGCCCCGACCGCTCCCACAGCCGCGGCCAGTCGCGTCTTGGCCTGGCCCGGCACCGGCGCTCTGGCCACGACGAGGGCCACGACGAGGCTCACAACAGGTGACACCGGCACATTGTGGGAGCGTCCCGGCTCAAGCCATCACCCGGGCGAAGTCGCGGATCGTCCGCAGCGTCCCGCGGAGGCTGCCGGACACCTTCGAGCGGGTCCCGGCTGCCCTCGGGCCGTACCCGATGTCTACCTCGCGGACGACCCAACCAGCCCGGGCCGCACGCAACAGCAGCTCGAGCGGATAGCCGAACCGGCGGTCGGTGACGCCGAGGGCGAGGAGATCTTCGCGCCGGCAGACACGCATCGGGGCAATGTCGTGCACCGGCAGCCCGGTGCGCCGGCGCAGCCACCATGCCAAGACGAGCGTCCCGGCGCGGGCATGCCAGGGCCATACCCCCCCAGCCACCGGGCGTCGCCGGCCGACCGCCATCGTCGCCTCGCCGCTGCGCACGATCTCCAGCAGCGGCACCAGGTCTGCGGCGCTCATCGACCCGTCGGCATCCAGCACCGCGACGTACGGTGCGCTCGCCGCCGAGACACCGGCGTGCACGGCGGCGCCGTACCCGGGCATCGGTTCGGTCACGACGGCGGCGGTGTGGTGCCGGGCGACCTCGGCGGTACCGTCCGTCGACCCGTTGTCGACGACCACTGCCCGCAGACCCGGTGGCCACTTCGCGAAAACCGACGGCAGCGCCAGCGCCTCGTCGCGACAAGGCAGGACGACGTCGCATGCGATCCCGCTGGCTGACGTCACGGCCCCGGCAGCGCCAACCGACGACGGCGAACTGTCGTCCGACGATCGCATCCATCGAGAATAGGGCCATATCGGGCAGAAAACCCGCCAACCAGCCGTGACAGACCGGTGACGTCCCGACCGATCGGCGAGTATCCGCGGCTGCCGGGACGGCACCGCCTACGATGACGCGGTGCCGGAGACCGCTCCCCTACGCGAACGGGGGGCGCCGTCGGCGGCGGCCACCGACCCTGCCACTTCGGGCAGCATGTGGATCGCCGTCCTGGCCGGAGCAGCACTGTTCGCCGCCGCAGCGGTGGTGCCGCGACTGACGGGAACCGACGTCCATGCCGGTTGGACCGGATGGCCACCCTTGGCC
>JACCYJ010000064.1 GCA_013696555.1 Nocardioidaceae bacterium
ACGTCGTCACCAAACGATGCGATCACGAACTGCAGCACCGGATAGGTGCCTTCGGTAGCCGTTCGTTGGGTATAGACCGGTTGCACGTAGAGCAGCTTCTGACCGACTGGGAGCGTCAGCAGGTTGCCGAAGAGCACCGTCGTCCCGGTCTGTTTGAACGACAGCAGCGCATCGGTGACACCGGCATCGATCTGGAACTGGTTGGCGACCTGGCTCGGTCCAGAGACGGACGTGACGGTTGGCAGCTGCAGGATCTGCAGCGACCCGTAGCCGCCGACACCGTCGACCCCGGGATCGGTCGCCTCGGAGTTGACGGAGACGAAGGCCGCAAGATTGTCCCGGCCGTTGGGTAGGTACACGCTGGTGAGCGAGAACTTCGGGGTATCTTCGTCTGGCCGCTGCACCGAGAGGTAGTAGGGCGGTTGCGTCGACTCGGCGTTGGCGGGGTCCTCAGGAATCCTCCAGCGCTCTTCACCCTCGTAGAAGGTGTCCGGGGCGACGACGTGGTAAGTGCTCAAGATCTCGCGCTGCACCTTGAACATGTCCTCGGGGTAACGCATGTGGGCCATGAGCTCGGCAGAGATTTCGTCTCGGTCGAGCACCACATCGGGGAAGACCGCCCGCCACGTCTGCAGGATCGGATCAGCTTCGTCCCACGCGTACAGCGCGACCGTGCCGTCGTACGCGTCGACCACCGCCTTGACGGAGTTGCGCATGTAGTTGATCTGGTCATCGGGCAGAGCCGCATACGAGCCCTGATCGGTCAGGGAGTCCGACGTCGTCTCCTCGAGGCTCTCCAACTGTGACCCCGGATAGGAGCTGCTGGTCGTGTAGGCGTCGACGATCCACAGGATGCGTCCCGCGACCACCGCCGGGTAGCTGTTGCCGTCGACGGTGAGCCAAGGAGCCACCTTGGCGACTCGCTCCCGCGGGTTGCGGTCGTACAAGATCTTTGAGGCGGAGTTCACCCGCCCGGACAGCATGATGTTGGGTTCGCCGAACTTCAGCGCATACAACGCCTGGTTGAAAAGATTCCCGATCGGCACGCCGCCTGCGCCGGCGTAGGTCGTCCTCACCGCGGCCTCGTCGTCGGCGCTGCCCTGCGGCAAGTCAACCTCGAAGGGGTCACCGCCTTCAGGCTGGCCGACGACGGAGTATTCCGGGGAGTTTTCGCCGAAGTAGATCCCCGGCTCCTCGATCTCCAGCGACGGCTCACTGCTCACCGCCGGGAGGTCCTCGACCGCCCACACCGGCTGGCCGTTCGGCCCCCGCTCGTTACCGCGTGCGGCTACGACCCCGAGGCCATGGGTGTAGACGGTGTGATCGTTGTTCCAGTTGCGCTGGCTGTCCTGCAGACCGTCCAGGTTGAGCTCCCGAGCGGCGATCACGATGTCTTGCGGTTGGTCACTGTCGGAGACGGGGTAGCGGTCAACATCCAGCGTGCGTGGCATCGAGTAATACCCGCGGACCTGCTGCAGCTGCTCGAAGGCCGGCGAGACAAGCGTTGGGTCGAGCAGCCGAGTACCCGGTGTGGACTCAGCCGCTCGAGTCAGCTCTTCTGGCGACAGATCGGTCTGGCCGAGGTAGGACTCGACAACCACATCTTGGACGGCGTACGCCTCCCGCGTCGCCTCGATGTTCAAAGCGATGTACTCGGCCTCCTTGTCGATCTCGCTCGGCTTGACCTGGAACGACTGCATCACCGCGGGCCAGATACCACCGATCAACAACGACGACAGCACCAACAGGCCAAGACCGATGCTCGGCAGCAGCAGCGATCGCTGCACCACGTTGGCGAAGAACAGCAGGGCGCAGATAATCGCGATGACGATCAGAATGTTCTTCGACGGGATCCGGGCATGATCATCGGTGTACGAGATGCCGGTGAACAAACCACCGTCAGAGATCGCCAGCCCGTATCTGTCGAGCCAATACGCGACCGCCTTGAGCAGCATGAACAGGCCCAGCAACACCGACAGGTGCGCCTGGGCGCCGGACGACACCCGGTTGGTCCCTTGCAGGCTGATCCCGCCATAGACGTAGTGAGTAACCGCCGCTGCCAGAATGGCGACGATCAGAAGCGTGAATCCGAACGTCAACAAGAACCGCCACCACGGGTAGTCGAAGACGAAGAACCCGATGTCTTTACCGAAGTAGACGTCCGGTTGGCCGAATTCCACGCCGTTGCGCCACAGCAGGTACTGCTGCCAGTGGCCGGCACCGATCGAGCCTGCGGTGACCAGCAGCAGGAGGAACACGCCGGCAAGCAGCTGACCGCGGATTGGCGCGATCACCTCGCGGTAGCGGACGACGGGGTCGAAGCGGCGAGGTCGGGGCGGCAGCAGCGGCTGCAACCGGTAGGCCACCACGATGTTGCCGACGACGGCGGCAGCGAAAACGACACCGAGCACGGCGAACAGCAGCACCCGGGTGACAAGAATCGTGGAGAAGACTTCGGAGTAGTTCAGCGAGTCGAACCACAGCCGGTCCGTCCACAGACCGGTGAAGACCGCCAGCAAGAAAAGCAGCGCTCCGAGCGTAAGCAGTGTGGGCAGCAGCACTCGGCGCCGTGGCATGGGTCGGCCTCTTCGATCGGTGAGCGAGTCCACGTCCTCGTCGAAGTCGTCGGTCACGTCGTCAGTCTGCCAAAGTCTCCCAAAGCAGAGTGAGTAGGCCCGGTACGAGGTCGGCTCCCGTCAAGACGGAGCTGTCATCATCGTGCGCCCTCATGCGCAGTGCGCAGTACGCCCGGCCGTCTCGGGTCGCCGCGGCCACGATCCGTACCTCCACGGCGGCCGGCTGGACGAGCCTTTCGACCGCGGCGGCACAACCAACCACTTGAGGTGGCCAGCTGATGCGGTGAAGGGTCTCCTCGAGGGGACGGTCGATGGGGACGTCGTCCTGCTCGATCGGGGTGAAGCCGGATGCGGTGGCGGTGTCGAGTCCGAGTCGGGCGGCAAGTGCAGGCTCGGCCACCAACAGCTCGCTGGTAGGCACCAACGCGTAGAGGCGGGCCGGCTGGTCCCACCCCGAAGCGGCAACGTGAGCCTCGATCTCGACCGCCGCACTCCGGATCACCTGGTCACTGGTGGTCCAGTCCCGGCCGTCGCCGCCGAGGCTCATGTGCAGGTGGGCACCGCTGCCTGCGGGTCGGCTACCAGCGCCTCGAGCGAGGTGACCGCTTCGTGCAAGGTCTCGATCTCCACCAGCATGATCGCGTCCAGATCGACATCCGCACCGACGGCCTGCTCGCAGTTGTCGGCCGGCACCAAGAAGATCGTCGCCCCCGCCTCGTAGGCCGCTGAGATCTTCTGCTGAATTCCCCCGATCGACATCACCGTGCCGTCAGCCGAGATCTCTCCGGTGCCGGCTATCGCCTGACCTCCTGTCAGCGATCCGGGCGTGAGCTTGTCGAAAATCGCCAGCGCGAACATGGTCCCGGCACTAGGCCCACTGATCCGCCGACCGACGTTGTACACGACCTCGACCGCAGACATGTAGGCGGCGGCCAAGCCGACGCCGATGCGGGGTACATCTGCATCCTCGGAGTCGGCGACCGTGGTGATGTCGATGGTGCGACTCGACCCGTCACGGCGGACAACCAACCGAACGGAGTCGCCTGGATCGCGCGCGGTCACCGCACTCACCACGGCCTCCAGCGTCGACACCTTTTCGCCGTCAACCGAGACGATGCGGTCCGCGGGCTGCAGGCTGCCGTCCGCCGGTCCGTCGGGCACGACAGTCGACACCTCGACCCATGACTTGACGTCGTACCCTGCCTCGATCAGCCCGGCAACCTCCGACGCCTGCTGTGAGCCGGACATCTCCGCCACCCCCTCCTCCTCGGCCTCTGATGCCGATTGCTCCGGCGGATAGATGAGATCCCGGGGCACGATCGCTGAGTCCGGGTCGAACCAGGCAGTGAAGGCCTGCGACAGCTTGACCGCGGCGCCCGGCCGGGTCACCGACACCGTCGTCAGCGAGAGCGACCCCGTCGTCTCGTACGTCTTCACGCCAGGACCGAACTCGATCAACGGTTCGTCGTCTGACTCCCCCAGCGTGTCGAGCGTCGGACCAGGCTCCATCGTCACGTACGGGACCGGCAGAAAGAACGCCACGCTGGTCAAGATGATCAACAGAACCGACGCGACGGTGAGTGTGGCCACACGTCGCGTCATGCCGCTCAGTTTGTCATCGACGCCCAAGTGGGCCACTGCCCACGCGCTGAGACGGCCGCACCGCAACACCCGTCGGGCGGTCGAGCGTCTGCGCGACGACACCGCGAGCCTTCGCCGGCAGCGGCTTGGCCAGTGCCGCACGCAACCGCTCCTGGGCTTCGTCGTCGTCGCGGCGCCGACGTCTCGGCCGGCCCGCCCACGTCGCCCACAGCATCGCCAGGGCGGCAACCCCGATCGGTGCCGCCAGCCACAACAAGATCATCACCGCTCCAGGGTAAGGATCGGTGCCGCCATGACATCGCGGCCACGCCCTACGGCGTACCCACCCATTGCTGCGAACCATCCACGAACACCTGTTGCTTCCAGATCGGCACCGTTGCCTTGAGCTCGTCGATCAGCGCCCGGCAGGCGGTGAAGGCCTCGTCCCGATGCACCGCGCAGGCGCCGACGACCACCGCCAGGTCGCCGATGCGCAGCTCACCGATCCGGTGGATCGCCGCCAGACCGATCACGTCGCACCGGGCTGCCACCCCTTCGACGACCGACAGCAGTTTTGCTGGTGCGGAGGGGTGCGCGGAGTACGTCAGCGACTCGACTCGGGAGCCGGCGTCGTGATCTCGCACGGCGCCCACGAAGACCGCGAGGCCACCGGCGCGCCGATCAGCCAGCGCCCGGTGCACCGCTGCGACGTCGAGGTCGCGCTCCCACAACCCGACCAGGCGTACCCGATCGTCTCGCGGCAGCTGGTTCGACAGCTCGGTCACGTTCGGAGCGTACGAGTACGTTGGGCGTCATGGCCACGCCGGATGATGACAGCCCCCGTCAGGACGAGGGCGACGACCGGCGAGCCAATCCCTTCGCCGGCACTCCGTTGGAATCGCTGTTCGGCGCACTTGGCTCCGGACAGCTGCCGGACCTGTCCCAACTGATGAAGCAGATGCAGTCGTTGATGTCCCCGTCAACGGGCAGCGTCAACTGGGAGCTGGCCACGTCCGTCGCTCGCAACACCGTTGCACAGCATCCGGATCCCAGCCCCACAGCCACGGAGAAATCGCAGGTCACGGACGCGGTCGGGCTCGCCCAGCACTGGCTCGACGACGTCACCGACCTTCCGGCTGAGCCAGGAACCCCGCTGGCTTGGAGCCGGGCGGAATGGGTGGCTGCTACCCGACCTTCCTGGCAGCAGCTCGTAGAACCGATCGCCGAGCATGTCGTGCGGGCCATGGGGGAGGCGATGCCCGCCGAGGCTCAGGCCATGGCAGGCCCGCTGATCGGCCTGCTGGGCCAGGCCGGGGGCGCAATGTTCGGGCACCAGGTCGGCCAGGCGCTCGGCGAGCTCGCGACCGAGGTGCTGGGATCAACCGATGTCGGGTTCCCGTTGGCGTCGGGGCACCGGGCCGCCCTGCTGCCCACGAACGTGCACGCATTCGGCGAAGGTTTGGGGCAGTCAACCTCCGACGTGCTGCTGTACCTCGCTTTGCGGGAGTCAGCGCATCAACGACTGTTCGCCAACGTGCCGTGGCTGCGCGCCCATGTGGTCGGTGCCGTCGAAGAGTTCGGGCGTGGGACCACCATCGATGTGTCGAAGATCGAAGCCGGGCTGTCGCAGCTCGATCCCACGGATCCGGAAGCTGTTCGGGACGCGCTCAGCGGCGGGATGTTCGAGCCCGAACGCACTCCCGCGCAGCAGGCAGCATTGAGCCGCCTCGAGACCGCGCTCGCACTGGTTGAGGGCTGGGTCGACGAGGTGGTCACCCAGGCAACCCGCGAACGGATGCCGAGCGCAGCCGCGCTGCGTGAGGCGGTACGACGCCGTCGAGCCGCGGGTGGTCCGGCCGAGCAGACCTTCGCCTCCCTGGTCGGGCTCGAGCTACGACCTCGCCGCCTTCGAGATGCTTCGAATATGTGGGCAGCGCTGCGCGACGCCCAGGGGGCCGGGGCTCGCGACCGGGTGTGGCGGCATCCCGACATCATGCCGACGACCGCAGACCTCGATGATCCGCTCGGGTTCGCTGCCAAGGATCACTCCGCAGCCGCGACAGTTGGTGGCGACTTCGACGATGCCCTTCAGCGGTTGCTGGCCGCAGACGAGGGCGGGGCAGAAGGCTCTGGTGGCGCACCGCCAAAGCCGGAAGCCTGATCTGATGCGACCTCATCAGTCTTCTGCGTCGCCCAGTTCTGCATCGGGTAGTCCGGCTGCCGCCGATACCCCCTCGAGGAAGCCTCGCGCTCGCTCGGTGCGCGGGTAACGGTTGACCCATTCCCAGAACCGGTGGCCGTGGTCAGGGACCAACAGGTGCGCCAGCTCGTGGATGAGCACGTAGTCGACCACCCAACCGGGCATCACCTGTAACCGTTGCGACAACCGGACGGAGCCGTCCGCGACGGTGCAGGAACCCCACCGACTGAACTGGTTGTCAACCCAACGCACCGACGTCGGACGGGCGAGGCCGTCAAGGTAGCGCTCGGACAGCTCGAGGGCCCGACTGGACAACGCCGAGTCGTTGGGTTGCCGGCGAGAGCGCCGTTGGATTTTCGCCAGCATCACCTCGACCCAGTGCGCCTCCTCCACTTCGGTCATGCGGGCAGGCAGCAGCACGACGATCGTGTCGCCCTCACGGTAAGCCGAGACGGTGCGGCGGCGGCGGGCGCTGCGGCGCACCTCCACGGTCGGCGCGGTCATGACCTCAACGTAGCGCCGCAAAACGGCGAAACTTTCTTGTCCACAGGGCGGGTCAGGGTGATCGCGCTGGTCAGGCCCGGCTTCCAGGACGCCCGTCCCCAGCATCGTCCCCAGCACTGTCCACAGGAGTGGACAATCCGCCGTTGACGCCGACTCGGCCCGCTCCTAACGTGACCTCACGAGGCCCTCGGATCGGCGGAGCGTCCGCAAGGGGAAGGCGAACGCCCCCGCCCGGTCCGGGGGCCCCGTGGTCCCCGGTCCCGTGTCGGTGTGGCGCTGCGGCTGTCCTGCCGTAAGGTGACGCGAGGCCCAGAGTTCACACCGTCATGCCTGCCCGATACGACGGGTGGCGACGGCACGACACGGCAAGGAGTACGTCATGGCGGAGACGTGGAGCGGTGAGTTCTACTGCGTCAAGTGCAAGGCAAAGCGGGAAGCCTCTGGTGAGGTGCGCGTCAACGACAAGGGCACCCGGATGGCGAAGGCGACGTGCCCGGTGTGTAGCACCAACCTCAACCGTATTCTCGGCAAGGCCTGAATCTCCTGACCCCTCGACGGTGAGCCACCCGCCTCACGGCGCCATCGCGGCGTCGCACCGGGTGGTGACCGCTGGCGGACCGGGGACAATGACGACATGACGTCGGAGCCGGACCCTCCCATTTCGGCCCCGGAGTCCACGCTGCCGCGGCGCGCAATTGTCCGGACTGCGCGAATGGCATCGCTTCCGCTCGGCTTCGCCGGACGGGCCACCGTGGGCCTCGGAAGGCGCCTCGTCGGTACCCCGTCCGAGACGGTCCTCAGTGATGTGCAGCTGCGTACCGCCGAGCAGGTCTTCAAGGTGCTGGGCGAGCTCAAGGGCGGCGCCATGAAGTTCGGCCAGGCCATGAGCGTTTTCGAGTCGGCTCTTCCGGAGGAGCTCGCCGCCCCGTACCGCGCCACGCTGACCCGGCTGCAGGACTCCGCCCCGCCGATGGACCCGGCAACCGTGCACCGCGTGCTGGCTCGTGAGTTCGGGCCGGCGTGGCGTGCCCGGTTCGCCTCCTTCGACGACAACCCAGCCGCGGCCGCATCTATCGGACAGGTGCACAAGGGCCGCTGGCACGACGGCCGCCCGGTTGCCGTCAAGGTGCAGTACCCCGGCGCCGGCGAGGCGCTCGACGCTGACCTGCGCCAGATCGCCCGGATCGCCCGCCTGGTTGGGCAGCTGCTGCCCGGTTTCGACGTCAAGCCGCTCGTGCAGGAGCTGCGCGAGCGAGTCGTCGAGGAGCTGGACTACCGGCTTGAGGCACAGGCGCAGCAGGTCTTCGCCGACGCCTACACCGACGATCCGCAGGTCGTGGTTCCCGGGGTGGTCGAGTCCACCGACAAGGTGCTGGTCACCACCTGGCTCGACAGTGTGTCGTCACTGTCACGTCTGATCGCTGAGGGCACGCAATCACAACGCGACAGCTTCGGTCTGAGGTACGTCCGGTTTCTGTTCAGTGGTCCAACGCGTACCGGAATGCTTCATGCCGATCCCCATCCCGGCAACTTCCGCATCCTGGCCGACGGCCGGATGGGGGTCGTGGACTTCGGCGCGGTTGCCCGGCTGCCCGGCCAATCGCTGCCGGCACCGATCGGCCGCCTGTTGCGCCGGGCGGTGGACGACGACTACGGCGCGGTCATGCAGGGACTCCGTGACGAGGGGTTCATCAAACCGGGGATCAGCCTGGAGGTCGACGTGCTGCGCGAGCACCTCGCACCGTTCGTCGAGCCGGCGCGGGTCGAGCAGTTTCAGTTCACCCGAGCGTGGATGCGCGAGCAGGCCGCCCGAGTCAACAACCCGCGGGGGCCCGGACTCTCAACCGCGATCAAGATGAACCTGCCGCCCTCGTACCTGCTGCTCCACCGGGTGTGGTTCGGAGGTATCGGCGTCCTTTCCCAACTGGAGGCGAGGGCCCCGTTCCGCGAGATCATGGAGGAATCGCTTCCGGGTTTTGCCGACGACTCGGTAGCGGGACGGGCGGGCTGAGGACCCGCGTGGAGCGGCCACAGCGTGTCTTCTTGCACATCGGGGCGCCGAAGACCGGCACCACGTTCGTGCAGAGCGTGCTCTTCCACTTCCGTGACGCCCTCCGCGAGCAGGGGGTGCTGTATCCAGCCGAGCGCTACGACGAGCATTTTTTCGCCGCCGTTGACTTGCAGGACCTTGACTTCTCCGGCGAGCCGCGCCCGGAAGCCGCAGGCACGTGGCAGACGGTCGCGACCCGCGCCCGATCATGGCCGGGCACCAGCATCATCTCCCACGACGTCTTCGCCGGCGCGAGCCAGGAGCAGGCGGCCGTTGCGGTGACCGCACTCGCCCCAGCGCAGGTGCACGTGGTCTTCACCGCTCGCGACCTGGGCCGGCAACTGCCCTCGCATTGGCAGGAGGACGTCAAGCACGGTCAGCGCGGAACGTTCGCGGAATGGTTTACCGCCATAGAGCGCCGCGACGAGCACGACTGGCAACTGCGATGGTTCTGGCAGGTCGAGGAGATCCCTGAGGTGTTGCGGCGCTGGGGCGCAGCAGTCCCGCCCGAGCGCGTGCATCTGGTGACAGTCCCGCACGATGACGGCCGGCCCGACGAGTTGTGGCGCCGTTTTGCCACGGTCATCGGCGTCGACCCCTTCAGTGTCAACGCTTCCGAGGTGCACAACCCGAATACCAGCCTCGACGTTGCCGATGTCGAGCTGGTCCGCCGGCTCAACGGCCTACGCGACGACGGGCTGACGCAGGCGGAGTACGAACACACGGTCAAGGGACTGCTCGTGCATGAGACGCTCGCTCATCACCCGGTTACCCGACGTCCTGGCCTGCCGCGGGACTGCTTTCCCCACGTACTCGCGCTCTCCCAACAGTGGGTGCGGCAGTTGGAGTCGGCGGGGTACGACATCGTCGGAGACCTCGCTGAACTGCTTCCCGTGGCTCCAGGTGACGGCGCCACTGATCCCGACTCTGCCACCGACGCCGAGGTTGCGCAGACCGCCGCTGGTGCGCTCTACGCCGTGCTGCTCCAGCTGCGACAAGAACGCCGGAACTCCGCAAGTGCTCGCGACGAGGGCGGACGCCTGCGACCTCGGCTCGAGCGCGCCGAGACATTGGTGGCCGAACACGAGGGGCTGCCCCACTGGGAGCGGATCAAGCGCACCGTTGTGGAGATCAGCCGGACCAGCCCACCGGTGGAGCGAGCGCTGGACCTGTACCGGCGGGCCCGCGCTCGCCGCCGACTTCTTCCCCTGCAGCGCCGAGACTCACGTGCTGACCGCGACACGGAGGTGCGTGGCGATCAAACGTAAGTCTCGGCGCCGGGAGTCGTCGTGTTCATGCCGCCACGGGGTTCTTCCGTGGTCGCCCGCGGGGACGCTTGCGCGGGATAACGACGCCTTGGCAGAACAGCTCGCCGCCCCAGACACCCCATGGCTCACGCCGATCGAGAGCACCGGCCAGGCACTCGGCCCGGACCGGGCAGTCCAGGCACAGCGCCTTGGCCCGCTCCACGTCGGCTGGTGACTCGGCGAAAAACAGCTCCGGGTCGTTCACCCGGCACGGCAGCCGGCGCTCGTCGACGAGCGCGGGGCTACCGAACGCATCAAGGACAGTGGTGGTCATGTGTCACCTCCTGGTGACCTGTCGGTCTGAGCTGGGACGGGGCTCCGCGACAATCACAAAGGCCGCGGATCCCGGTGTGGGATTCCGCGGCCTGGAGGTGCCGGTCAATGGGCTTCTAGACCGGTGGACTCCAAGCTCGAGATCCCACGACGTGGGCCTGCTTGGTCTCGAAAGACGGGGCGGTTCCGGAGACATCGATGCCGCGACCGGCTGCTCCGAAGGCCGACGAGGGCAGACTGGTGCCACGCGCCGTCGTGCCATCCGGAGCCTGGCCGCGCTCGACGCCGTACTCGTATGGGGCGCCTTCGGGCATGCGCGGACGCATCGTGTCGGAGCACGGCATGGTCGCAGCGGTGAATATCATCCAAGGCACCTCCTGTCACTGAATCGCTCGCTGAGCGTACGCCCGCGACGAAGACCGCGCAAACGTATTTCGCCGACGGCGTGCGTTGGTTGCGCTTATCCGCCCACTGGCAGCGTGTCGTCGTCGAGCGCACCGGCACACAGCGCCAGCACGTCGGCGCCGTACCGGTCGAGCTTGCTGCGTCCAATGCCCGCGATCGCACCCAGCCCTCGATCATCAGTTGGGCGCGTCTCGGCTATCGCGATCAACGTGGCATCGGTGAAAACGCAGTAGGCCGGGAACTTCTGCTCCTGCGCCTGCGCGGAGCGCCAGTCCCGGAGCCGCTCGAAAAGCCGTTCGTCGTAGTCCGTGGGGCATGCTTCGCAGCGGCCGATCTTGCGCTCGGAGGCGGTGGCGAGCGGCCGGTCGCAACCTCTGCAGCGAGCGACGGTCCGGCTCCTGCGGCCGCCACGAGCACCGCCCCGAACCGCAGGGGCGGCGTCGATCGTCTCGTCCGCCGGCCGGATGCCGTTCAGGAACCGGGTGGGGCGACGGTTGCCGCGAGACCCGGGCGTGCGCGCCGCAGACCACGAGATCGTCAGCGCTGAGCGCGCTCGGGTCACCCCGACGTAGAAGAGGCGCCGCTCCTCCTCGACGGCGGCGGTCGTCGAGGCGTGGACGATCGGCATGGACCCCTCGTGCATTCCGCCCAGGAACACCGCATCCCATTCGAGGCCCTTGGCGGAGTGCAGCGTGGCCACGGTGACGCCGTCGGCAACGGGTGAATGCTGGAGCTCTGCGCGCCGCTCCAGCTCCTCGACGAGCTGAGCCAATCCGGGCGTGTCCGGCCCGCCCGGAGAGCCGCTGACCAGCTCGGCTGCCACCGTGACCAAGGCGTGCAAGGACTCCCATCGGGCGCGCTGGACCCCACGGCCTCCGGGTGGCTCGAGAGCCCAGCCCATGGCTGTCAGCACAGCCTGCGCGTCGGCCACCAGGTCACCAGTGTCCGCATCCCCGCCGCGAACCGCGCCACGCAAGAGCATGACCGCCTGCTTGACCTCGGGTCGATCGAAGAAGCGCTCCGCACCACGCATGACGTACGGGATCTGCCGAGCTGCAAGGGCTTCCTCGAACGTCTCCGACGCAGCGTTGATGCGTAACAGCACCGCCACCTCGCGCAAAGGCAAGCCAGCAGTACGCAACGTCGCGATCTGCGACGCGACCCACGCGGCTTCGTCGACCTCGTTGGCGTGACCGGCAAAGCGGACCGGATCACCGGCGGGCGATTGCGATTGCAACAGCACCGCCGGTGATCTGCCGCGGGCGCCCGCAGCGGCCCGACCCACTGCGTTCGCGACCTCGATGACCTGGGGGGTCGAGCGGTAGTTGCGTACCAGCGTGATGCGTTGCGCCGCGGGAAACCGACGATGAAAGTCGGTGAGGTAGCTCGGGGAGGCACCGGCGAAGGAGTAGATCGTCTGCATCGGGTCACCGACCACGCACAACCCGTCGCGACCGCCCAACCACAGATCGAGCAGCACCGACTGGATGGGGCTCACGTCTTGGAACTCGTCGACCACCAACCAGCGGTACTGGCGGCGGATCTGGGCGGCGGCCGCGGCGTCCTCCTCGAGCAGAGCGGCAGCGCACAACAACACGTCTTCCATGTCGATGCGCACGCGCTCCCGCTTTACCTCCTCGTAGGCGGCGAAGACCCGCGCCACGGTGGCCGCATCAAGACCGACGCCGTCGCGACCTGCCCTGCTCGCCACGCCGGCGTAGTCATCGGGTCGGACGTTGGTCACCTTCGCCCACTCGACCTCGGCCGCCAGGTCGCGCAGCAGGGCGGCGCTCGCATCGACGCGACATCGGCGCACCGCCTCGGCCAGCAAGGGAACCTTCGACACCACCAGGTCGGGCAGTTGCCGGCCGAAGACGCTCGGCCAGAAGTAGCGGGCCTGGCGCAGCGCAGCGGAGTGGAATGTGCGCGCCTGGACTCCGGCTGCGCCGAGGGCACGAAGCCGCTCCCGCAGCTCCCCCGCAGCGCGGGTGGTGAAGGTAAGCGCAAGCACTTCGGACGGGGCGTAGGTGCCAGTCGCCACGCCATAACCGATCCGGGAGGTGATCGCGCGGGTCTTCCCGGTGCCGGCTCCGGCCAGCACGCAGACCGGGCCGTGGAGCGCAGTGGCGACGGCGCGCTGCTCCGGGTCGAGCCCCTCGAGCAGGGTGGCAGCGTCGAGCACTCGCACTCCTCCCGGAATAGCCGTCAACCGGGAACGGTTGTGCAGCCCGGATGCAAACACCCTAGATGCCAGGGAGGACAGCCGATGGCTGCCCGGTTCACGATGTACTCAACCCCCTGGTGCGGATATTGCTACCGGCTGAAGGCCCAGCTGGCCCGCGAGGGCATCGAGTTCGAGGACGTGGACATCGCGGAGGTTCCGGAGGCTGCCGCTCTGGTCGAGCAGGTCAATTCAGGCAACCAGACGGTACCGACGTTGGTATTCGACGACGGTACGGCTCTCACGAACCCGTCCGTGGCGCAGGTTCGCGCTCAGCTGGCGGGCAACCCCATCTGACCCGCCGTCTATCTCGTGACTACGAGTCGTGGCCTTGGTGACCGCCGCGAAGCCAGGTCTCGATGAGCCAGCGCGAGATCGAGACGATCCCGGGTAAGAAGAGCGCCTGGGCTGCGACCAGCTCCGACAACTCCTCGCGGGAGAACCACCGGGCGTCGGCGATCTCGTTCCCGTCGACCCGGATCTCGTCTGACTCAGCATCGGCGAAGAAGCCCACCATGAGGCTGGAGGGAAACGGCCACGGTTGGCTGCCGGCATAGCGGACAGTTCCCACCCGCACCGCCGTCTCTTCGGCGATCTCTCGCCGAACCGCGTCCTCCAGCGTCTCGCCGGGCTCCACGAAGCCGGCGAGCGTTGAGTAACGGCGCGGCGCCCAGGAGGGATGTCGGCCGAGCAGCGCCCGATCGGCGGCGTCGGTGGCCAGCATGATCACGGCGGGATCCGTTCGCGGGAAGTGAAGCGCCTCGCAGGCGGGACAGCGGCGCACATGCCCGGCTTGGGCGACCACCGTGGGTGTGCCACAGCGCGCGCACCGAGGGTGGGTTCGATGCCAGTTGGCCAAACCGACTGCGTGCACCGCCAGGCCGGCCTCATCGGCAGTCAACCGACTTCCGGCTGATCGGACCCGCTCCGGACCAAGGTCGGGCGGGATGTCGGCGACTATCACTGCCAGCTGCATCTGGTCCCCGCTCTGTCCGAGCAGGACCCGCTCACCGGGTGGAGCCTCGCCGGCCGGAACCCGACGCAGCCGGTCACCGTCCATGGCCACTTCGTCCGGAGCGACCACCACCACCGCTGCGTCTGGAGCTGCCCACCGGGCGGCGAACCACTCGGCATCGTGGCGGTGCTCGGCGAGTCGGTCGTGAGCTGACCGCGCGAATGCACGCTCAACCCCACCGGGTGCAGTCACGTCCGCAGAGCCTACGTCCGACCCGTACCCTTCGCCGTGTGAGCACTCACATCTCCGCCGCACCCGGTGACGTCGCCCCCCGAATGCTGATGCCGGGCGACCCATTGCGTGCGCAGTGGATCGCCGAGAACTTCCTCGAGAACGCCCGATGCTACTGCCGGGTTCGCAACATGCTGGGCTACACCGGCACGTACCGCGGCGAACGGGTAAGCGTCCAGGGATCAGGCATGGGCCAACCATCGCTGGCCATCTATGCCAACGAACTGTTCCGCGAGTACGAGGTGGCGCAGGTCGTCCGGGTCGGCTCCTGCGGGGCGCTCACCAACGCGCTGCGGATTCGCGACGTGGTGCTGGCCATCAGCGCCGCCACCGACTCGTCGATGAACCGGTTGCGTTTCCATGGTCTCGACTACGCCGCCACAGCCGACTTCGAGCTGCTGCGTTCGGCGTACGACGTCGCCGCCGAACGAGGTGCTCCGACGGTGGTCGGCCAGATCCTGTCCACCGACTCCTTCTACTCTCCTCGGCCCGAGCTCGTCGATCTGCTGGTCGCTCATGGCGTCGTCGCTGTGGAGATGGAGGCGAACGCCTTGTACACACTGGCGGCGCAGTATCGCCGCCGTGCGTTGGCGATCTGCACCGTCTCGGACCATCTGGTCACTGGCGAAGAGACAACCGCGGATGAACGGGAGCAGACGTTCGGTCAGATGGTGGAGATCGCCCTCGAATCGATGCTGGCGGTGTCGCTCGAATAGAGCGGGTTAAGGGGAGTCCCACAGCAGAGCTTCCAGCCGCGACCGACCGGGCAGGTCGTCGTGGTGGACCACGTCACCGGTGCGGACGTAGTAGAAGGCAGCGCCCACGCGACGCAGCGGGAGATCATGCATCTCGGCCCAGGCCAGCCGGTAGATGGCGAGCTGCATTGGGTCGGCGGTCGGGTCAGCGTTGGTCTTCCAGTCAACGACGCAGAACCCATCGGCGGTTTCGTAGACGGCGTCAATGCGTCCAGCCACCACCTGGCCGCGCAGGGTCAGCGTGAACGGAGCCTCCATAGCGAAGGGTCGGCGGTCGCCGTAGGGACCAGCACGGAAGGCGTCCGTCAACACCGTCAGGTCCGGCTCGTCGGTGATGTCGGCGTCGGCGGCGCCCGGGAGATCGAACGGATCGAGCAAGACCTGCTGCCCGAAGTGCGACTCCACCCAGGCGTGGAAACGGATGCCAAAGCGGGTTGCCGTGGACGGGCGACGGGGCAGCGGCCGCGCCAAGTCGGCGGCCAAGCCGCTCGGGTCGGTACGGAGTCGCAGCGCCGCGGTCGCGGAAAGCACCCTCGGCAGCGGCACCTCGATCAGGCCCGGGGCGATTTGCGCCGCCTCGCTCAGCAACGACTCGATCTCGGCATCGAGCGCGACCAGCTCTCGGCAGACCTGCTCGCCGGCATCGTCTCGGGGAGCGACAGGCTCGACCTCGCCTCCCAGTCCATCCCGAATCAGGGCGGCCCGAACCGCTTGGGCCGCAAGTCGACGCCGGTGCAGCCGCTCCTCGTCGAGGGCGGCCGGCCACGCGACGCTGGCCCTCGCCGCCACGAACGGGTTGGTCGAGCCGGTCGCTGGGCGCTGCGTCCAGGGGTCCGCCGCGTCATCGCTCGGGCACAGGTCGTGGAGCTCGCTGAGATAGGCGGACGGGCCGCGAGGCTCCTTCTGGGTCCGTCCCCACCAGTGACCGCTGGCGACCAGCATCCGCTTGGCGCGAGTGAGGGCGACGTAGACCAGCCGCCTCTCCTCTAGCAGCGACTGCGCCTTGACCGCCTCCTTGAACGCCGCGAACCCTGAGGCACTCCAGTCGCGAAGGACCGGCAGGGTGGTGGCATCACCACGAAGCGGGTAGGGCAGCTCGGTCGCCGTGGACACCCATCGGGCGCGTCCCCGCTCGTTGGGAAACACCTTGGTGGCGAGGAACGGCACGAAGACCGCCTGCCACTCCAGACCCTTCGCCTTGTGCACCGTGAGCACCTTCACTGAGTCCGCCGGTGATGGGAGGGTGACCGACATGCCGGAGTTGAAGTCCTCCTCGGCACGCAGGTAGGCCAGCAGCCCGGAGAGCGAGGCAAACGGGTCGACCGCGGCGAACTCGGCGACCGCATCGATGAGCCCGGCGAGATGGTCACCGGCACCGGTAGCGGCGCCGTCCCCACAGTCAACGCCGAGCTCGATGTCGAGGCCGGTGGTCTCGACGACACGGTGTACGAGGTCGACCAGCGGTTCGCCGACGTGGGAGCGCAGTGCCCGCAACTCTGTCGCCAGAGCATCGAATCGCTCCAGCGCCGCAGGGGAATAGCCGCCGCGTCCCGGATCGTCTAGCGCATCAGACAGCGACGGTACATCGGTCGGGTCCGCACTGGTCACCGCGAGCTCCAGCTTGCTTCGCAGACCGGCCGCAGGCTGGGCCGGCGCCGACCCACTGAGTTGTCGCGCGCGGCCGCCGAGCAACGCCAGGTCACGGGCACCTATCCGCCAGCGGGGGCCGGTCAGGAGGCGTAGCAGGGCAGCGTTGGCGGTGAGCGAGTGCAGCACCTCGAGGGTCGCCACCACATCGGCAACCTCCGGGTGGCCAAGCAGTCCGGTCAGCCCCACGACCTCGACCGGCACCTGGCGGCGGCGCAGCGCAGCAGCGACCGCCGCGGTCTCGGTGCCGTCGCGAAGGAGGACCGCGATGTCGGACCACCGCCCTTGATGCGCAGCGGCGATCTCGGTGGCCAGCCAGTCGATCTCGTCGGCCACCGTCTCGTGGCAGGCGGTCCGGATCAGACCTGGCGAAGCCTGCGGCCGGGGCTCCAGTGGGCGCGCATTGCGGTGTCCGGCGTACAGGGGTTCGGCCAACGCGTTAGCGACCTCCAGGATGTCAGCGTCGCAACGACGGTTGACGAACAACTCGTAACTGCCCGCGCGCTGCCCTTCCGCTCGGCGGAAGTGGGTGGGGAACTCGTCGAGATTGTCGGCGGACGCACCGCGCCATCCGTAGATCGCCTGACACGGGTCACCGACGGCGGTAATTGGGTGACCACGCCCTTCTCCGAGGTTGGCTCCGGAGAACACGCCTTGCAACATGATCCGCTGCGAGACCGAGGTGTCCTGGTATTCGTCGAGAAGCACGAGTCGATAGCGGTCGCGTTCGCCGTGGGACACCTCCGGGCAGCGTGTCGCCAGCCGAGCACCCCGGGCCATCAGGTCACTGAAGTCGGTCACTCTGTCGGCCGCCTTTGCCGCCCGGTAACGGGCGACCAGCTCGGCCAGCTCAGCGCGCTTGGTGGCGGTGGCCACGGCCTCCTTGACATGCCTCAACTGCTCGAGCGCCGCCAACTCGTCGCGCAGCGACGAGTCGAAGGCCAGCAGCTGATCGACCTCGACGAGGTGCTCTGCCAGCGCCGCGTCGAGGCGGACCACGTCGCGGACAACGGTCGCGAGGTCGGTCGAGACGGTCGGCAGGGAAACCGGGCATCGCTGAACCACTCCCGCGGCCCGCTGGAAACAGGAGGCGTCGGTCACGAAGCGCAGGTCCGGCTCGAAGCCGAGCCGCAATCCGTATTCGGCGACGAGACCACCGGCATAGGCGTGGTAGGTGACGACCGTGGGCTCGACCTGCTCGCTCGTACGCCGACGGTCGCCGGCGAGATCGTAGAGCCGGTGCAACGCCGTGCGGATCCGGATGCCGAGCTCGGCGGCGGCCTTGTTGGTGAACGTCAGCCCGAGGACGGCCTCCGGCTCCACCACGCGCCGACCCACCAGCCACACGACGCGCGCTGCCATCACGGTGGTCTTACCCGAGCCGGCCCCGGCAATGATGACGCCGGGCTCCAGGGGGGCGGTGATGGCCGCCAGCTGCTCGTGGCTGAAGTCGACATCCAGCAGAGCGCGCAGGGAGGAAACATCACGCAGCAGCGGCTTCGAGGAAGCATCCGGTGCCGGGACGGCAGTCACGGTCGTCGTCATCAGGGCTGCTCCGCACCGGTGGCGGCCAATAGAGTCTGCCCCGCCGGTTGGGCCGGGCAACATCCCCGGAACTCGCAATACCGGCAGGCAGGTCCGGGTGAGGCGGCGAAAACCTCCTGGCGGATCGTCCGAGCCGCCGCGCTCAGCTGGGCGTGGACCGGACCGTCGTCTGCCGCCGGCGGCTCTTGCCGCTGCACGCGCGGCAGCCCAGCGCTCTGGCGAGGAGCGTCCTGTCGCAACTGCACCAGCTCGGCTCCGCCGGGAGATGTGGTCGCGCTCAGGTCGGCCACAGCACCGTGCTGGACGGCAACCTGGTAGACGCCGAGCTGGGGATGCTGCCCGATCGCGGCCGAACCCGGCGTCGTTCGAGCGGTCTTGAGGTCGACCACCACCACCCGGCCTTCGGCGTCGGCCTCGACCCGGTCCATGGATCCACGCAGCACGACTCGGTCACCGGGCACCGGCACCTCGATCTCGAATGCGCGCTCTGCCGCCAACACCGCGCGGCCCCGCTGTGCCTGGTGCCAGGAGAGGAAGCGCTTGAGGGCGGCGCCGGCCTCGGCGCGTTCGCGGATGGACACCCACGGAGCGGCGAACGGCAACGCATCCCAGACCCGGTCGAGCTCCGCTCCGAGCACTGCTGGGTCGGCTGGGGACTTGCCGGTGGCGACGTCCTCGGCAACGGCATGCAGCGCGCTGCCAAAGCCTTGAGCCGTGCTGGCCAGGCCGGCGGCGCCTGCCTCCCGGGAGAGGAACCATCGCAGCGAACAGGTCACCAGCCCGTCGAGGGCGCTGCCGGACAGCGCGACCGGCGCGTTGGTGTCCCGGATAGGGGTCGCTGACTCGGTCAGCTCGAGCAGACCCCACCAGCGGTCCGGATGAGCGCAGGCCAGCTGTGCCGTCCCCGCAACGCCGGCTGCGGCGAGGCGGGCGATCCGCCGAGCGGCGGCGACCCGGACCCCTGGATCGTCGGTCGTCTCGGCGAGGAGGCGAAGCTCGGCCAGCACCCCACGCAACGACACCGGCCGCACCGGCCGCCCGAGCGGTGGGGTCTGATCGCGGTCGAGGTCGTCGAGGAAACGGGACGGCTGCTCACCGTCGACGCTTGGACTGGCCACAGCCGTCACGAAGAGCCGCTCCCGCGCCCGTGTCACAGCGACGTAGAAGAGTCGGCGCTCCTCGGCAAGCAGTTGGGCTGCACTCGGCTGCTCGCGCAAGGCGCCGACATCGAGCCGGTCGGCGTCGAGGAAGGAACCGCGCCGCCGAAGGTCCGGCCAGACCCCCTCCTGGACGCCGGCGACGACGACGAGAGGCCACTCCAATCCCTTCGCGCGGTGTGCCGTGAGCAGTCGGACCGCGTCACCTCGTACGCCGCTCTCCGCGAGTGGGCCCGCCGGAATCTGCTGCCCGACGATCTCATCGAGAAACGCCTGGACCCCTCGACACTGTTGTCGCTCCTGCGCGCGAGCTGCCATCGCAAACAGCGCGCAGGCGGCGTCGAGGTCCCGATGGGCCGCACAGGCCCCAGGCCCACCCCGTGCGAGCTGGGCCTGCAGGCGCCGCGGCCAAGACGTGCCGGACCACAGGCACCAGAGAATCTCCTCCGGCGCAGCCCGACCTTTGACCAGAGCTCGGGCCTGCGCGAGCAGTCGAGCGACACGATGCGCCTGGTGGGCCTCCAGCCCGGGCAGGGTCTCCAGCGTGCCCGGCGATCCGCAAATGATGGCGCGCAGTGCCTCGGCCAGCAACTGGCCCGACGGAGCCGGGACCCGTTCTCCGGCGGCGAGGTCAGTGTCTTGGCGGCGGAGCTGACGAGCCAGCCGCCGCACCCCGCCAGGCTCCATGCCACCGAGCGGCGACGTGAGCAGTCCCTCGGCGAGAGCGGCGTCGAGGCGGTCCAGCTGGGCGGCAACCCGCAACGCCGTCAACAACACCTGGGCCACCGGCTCCGATCGCAGCGGCACCTCGTCACCGGCGACCTCGACCGGCACGTCGGCCGCGATCAGCGCCCGCTGGAGTCGGGAGATCGACACTCGCGACCGCACCAACACCGCCATCCCAGACCACGACAACCCGTCATTGAGGTGGGCTCGGCGAAGCAGCGCTGCAATGTGTTCGACCTCTGCGGCCGCCGAGCTGAACGTCTGGACATGCACCTGACCGGCACCGACTGCCGGCTCGACCGGTTTTGGGTTCCGGAACGCCTGGAACGTGTCCCGGTCGAGGCTGCCGGGAACACCGGCAGCGGCAATGACGCGGCGGGAGGCGCCCAGGATCGTGTCGCCGAAGCGGCGCGTCGTCCGCAGCGCGTACGTCGGCGCCGGCGCACCGTCGGCGCGCGGAAAATCCCGTGGGAACCGCAGGAGGCTGCGCATCTCGGCACCGCGGAAGGCGTAGATCGACTGGTCGGGGTCGCCGACGACGACGAGGTCGCGACCATCACCGGCGATGGCCCGCAGCAGCTCCACCTGAGCGAGGTCGGTGTCTTGATACTCGTCGACGACCACCAAAGAGATCTCGCGGCGGAGCGCATCCCGCACAGACGGCTCGCTGACCGTCAACACGGCACGGTGCACCAGCTCGGCGTAGTCCAACTGATTCTGCGCGTCGAGGACATCGAGGTAGTCGGCGAAGAATTGCCCAGCCGCTACCCACTCCGGTCGCCCGGAGCGAGCACCGGCGGCGGTGACGTCGGCTGGATCGAGACCGCGCTCGCGAGCGCTCGATAGCACCCGCTGCACCTCTGCGGCCAGCCCTCTTGTCCCCATCGCGGGCACCATGCTGGCCGGCCACGACACCCGCCCGTCCCGAACACTTCCGGCCAACAGCTCACGAATGCGCACGTCCTGCTCCGGCGCCGACAACAGCTGCAACGGAGTGGTGAACGCGGCCGGGTCCTGGAACCGGCGTACCAGTCCGTAGCAGAACGCGTGGAACGTCACCGCGGCCGGAGCCGCGGTCGTGCGGCCGAGCCGAGCGCCGATGCGACCGCGAAGCTCCTCGGCCGCCTTGCGGCTGAACGTGAGGACGAGCACCTCGGCAGGGTCCAGCCCTCGCCGGTCGATGCGGTCGACGACCAGCTCCACCAGCGTGGTGGTCTTCCCGGTCCCGGGACCAGCGAGCACGAGCAGCGGGCCGCCGGGCGCGTCGACGACGGCACGCTGGCATGCGTCCAGCTCTGGTTGGGCAGGCGCTTGCCGCGGCGGAGGGCGAAGGACGTACTGGGCTGACATGTCATCATCGCAGCAGAAGCCGCCGACAGTCCCGCAGAGATCAGCGGCGGCTCGGCAACGTACGCAGCACAGCCGGTCCGGGCCGCCACCCGGCGCGGGCCATGTCCACCCGCATTCCGGCTGAGCCGGTGGCGAGCGGCGTACCTTCGGCTTGGTAGTACGCCGGAGCAGCCTCCCGGTGGGACGGCGGCAACGTGCCGTCGGCACGCACGACCCGCCACCATGGCACGCCGCCACCGTGCTGCGACAGCACCCGACCCACG
Source organism: Nocardioidaceae bacterium (assembly GCA_013696555.1). Taxonomy (GTDB): domain Bacteria; phylum Actinomycetota; class Actinomycetes; order Propionibacteriales; family Nocardioidaceae; genus JACCYJ01. Next base: position 21,807 of record JACCYJ010000064.1, read on the forward strand.
CGCCGCGGCCCATTGCCACCCACCGCGTCGGCGACATCGCCGTACGCCATTACGCGGCCCGCTGGGATGGCCTCGACCAGCAGCAGGACCGACTCGGTATAGGCCGCCCGCTCGTCGTCCGTCACGCCGCCACTGTCCTGCACCTGGTCACACCGTTACCAGGTTAACCTGGGATGAGCCCGCTTCACCTGGCGTGCATGCCGGGTGAAGTGAAGTCGTACCAGGTTAACCTGGGATAGCGACACCCGGTCAGTAGGAAGGCTGGGAAGGGTCGATCTGGTTGACCCAGGCGACGACGCCGCCACCGACGTGCACGGAGTCAGCGAAGCCGGCACCATGCATCACCGCCAACGCTTCGGCCGAGCG
>JACCYJ010000085.1 GCA_013696555.1 Nocardioidaceae bacterium
TCAAGGTCGTTGCGCTGGCCGTGGTTTTCGTCGTGCTCGGCTCGCAAGGTTGGCTCGATGACCCGTTGCACCGTGGCGCTCTCGGGCTGACGATCATCGTGTCCACGCTGACCTGGACGCTCGTACAGATCCTGGCCGTGGTACGCCACCGACAGCCGCTCTATGACCTCCCGCGCGGCTCATGAGCAGCGGTGCGACGGGGTACCTGGCCGACATGACCGCTGCTCCCCGCGACTGCTACGCTCCCGAGCGCGATGAGCCAGTCGGGCCCGTTCACCGAACCGCCAGCCAGCCGGTCGCAGGACCCCTGGGTGGCCTTTGGGCGCCTGGTCGCAGGGGTGGGGATCTACGGACTTTGCGGGTGGCTGCTCGACCGTTGGTTGGGGACATCTTTCCTGCTCCCCGTGGGCATCGTGGCCGGTGCGGCCCTGGGGCTGTACCTCGTCTTCGTCTCGGTGAGGGAGCGCTGAGTATCCCCGCTCGTCGCGCCCGCCCGCACCGTCGTTGTCGCACCCGGCGAGAGGAGATCGCGTGACCATCGCAGGTCTCGTGCGAGCCGAGGAGTTCACGCCGCCTGGTCCCGGCGACTTCGAGCTGCCGGCGCTCTTCGGGGGCGTCGACAAGCCGATGCTGCAACTGGTGCTGGCGGCATTGCTCGTCGTCGGCTTCTTCTGGGTCGCGTCGCGTCGCGGCGAGCTGGTGCCGGGCAAGTTGCAGTTCGCCGGTGAGCAGGCCTATACGTTCGTCCGCAACGGGATCGCCCGCGACATCATCGGCTCGCGAGACTTCATGATGTTCGTCCCGTACCTCGTGGCGTTGTTCTTCTTCATCTTGGTCAACAATTTCTTCGGGCTGGTCCCGTTGATCCAGTTCCCGAGCTTCTCCCGGGCGAGCTTCGCCTACGGGCTGGCGGCGCTGACCTGGGTGCTCTACAACGGGGTCGGCATCTGGCGGCACGGGCTCTTCGGGTATCTCAAGCACCAGTCGGTCCCGGGCGGGGTCTCGGGGCCAATCTTGGCGCTCATCATCCCGCTGGAGTTCATCTCCAACATCTTGGTGCGGCCATTCACTCTTGCACTGCGGCTGTTCGCCAACATGTTCGCCGGCCACCTGCTGCTGATCCTTTTCACGTTGGGGGGCGAGTACCTCCTGCTCACCTCCGACGTGGCGTTCTACAAGCCGGTGGGCGTCGTGGCATTCCTGTTGGCCATCGCAATCAGCTTCCTGGAGCTGTTGGTGCAGTTCCTGCAGGCCTACGTCTTCACCCTTCTCACCGCTATGTACGTCTCCGGCGCCATCGCCGAGGAACACTGACCCGAGCAAGAACGAGAAAGGAACCGCCGTGGAAGGCACCGTCAACGGCTCGCTCAACATGATCGGTTACGGCCTGGCCGCCATCGGCCCGGGTGTCGGTATCGGTCTGATCTTTGCCGCCTACATCAACGGCGTAGCTCGTCAGCCCGAGGCGCAGGGTCGCCTGCAGGCGATCGCGATCCTCGGCTTCGCGCTCGCCGAGGCGCTGGCGATCATCGGTATCGCGCTGGCGTTCGTGCTCAGCTGACCCGCCATGACATCAACTGACAGGGACATGGCGACATGAACTGGATCCTCGCCGCCGAAGGGGAACCCAACCCGCTGACGCCGCACGTCGCCGAGATCGTGCTCGGGATCGTCGTCTTCGCGATCCTGGTCGCGCTGGTCCGCAAGTTCGTGGTGCCGAACTTCGAGAAGACCTTCGCCGAACGGACCGCGGCGATCGAAGGTGGGATGGCGCAGGCCGAGAAGGCGCAGGCGGAGGCCAAGGCGGCCCTCGATGAGTACACGTCACAGCTGACGCACGCGCGGCACGAGGCGGCCCGCATCCGCGAGGACGCGCGAGAGCAGGGCGCAACCATCATCTCGGAGATGCGTCAGCAGGCGCAGACCGAGGCAGAACGGATCGTGGGAACCGCGCATACCCAGGTGGCCGCCGAACGCCAGCAGGTGCTGGAGCAGTTGCGTACCGAGGTGGGTGCCATCGCCACCACGTTGGCAGGCCGCATCGTCGGGGAGTCGCTGGAGGACGAGGCACGCCGGCGCCGTACCGTCGAGCGCTTCATCTCCGAGCTGGAGTCGCAGGACGCCTCGCCGGCCTCCAGCGGTGGCGGCCGATGAGGGGTACGTCGGCCCAGTCGCAACGCCAAGTCGTTGCCGCGGTCGAAGAAGCGGTTGGCGACAGTGACGCGGGGGTGCTCGGCGACGAGCTGTTCGCCGTCGTCGACGTGCTCGACTCGGCGCCGTCGCTGCGGCGCATCCTCACCGACCCGGCGGCGGCCGAGGATGCCAAGGTAGGACTCGCTCGGTCGCTGTTCGCCGACAAGGTCTCCGAGGCCACCATGGCGGTCCTGGCGGCGACGGCGAAGCAGCGGTGGAGCAGCAGCCGGGACATCGGCGATGCGCTCGAGACAGCGGGCGTGATCGCGCATGTGCTCGGCGCCGAAAGGGCGGGCCAGCTCGACGAGGTCGAGGACGAAATGTTTCGGTTCGGCCGTGTCGCGCACGGCAACGGCGAGCTTCGCGCCGCTCTGGCTGACCGGGCACTGCCTCGGACGCGCAAACGTGACCTGGTGCAGTCGCTCCTCCAAGGCCGCAGCACCGAGCACACGGTGTCGTTGGTGAGCGAAGCGGTCGTGGCTCGGCAGGGGTCGTTCGAGGTGACTCTTGCTCGTTACGGCGAGCTCGCAGCCGAACGACGCTCACAGCTGGTGGCCCTGGTGCGGTCGGCCTATGACCTCGATCTCGACGAGCGCGAGCGGTTGGCGGCGGCGCTCGAGCGCACGTACGGCAAGCCGGTGCACCTCAACGTCGTCGTCGACCCTTCGGTGCTCGGGGGACTGGCGGTCCAGGTGGGCGACGAGGTCATCGACGCAACCGTGTCCGGAAGACTCCACGACGCTCACCGCCGGCTCACCGGCTGACCGCCGACTAGGACGTAACTGAGTACGACCGACGAGAGAAGGCAGGAACACATGGCGGAGCTCACGATCGGCTCGGATGAGATCCGAGACGCCCTGCAGCGCTTCGTGACCGACTACGAGCCCGAAAGCGCCAGCCGCGAGGAGGTCGGAACGGTCGCCGAAGCTGGTGACGGTATCGCCCGCGTCGAGGGGCTGCCTTCGGTGATGACCAACGAGCTGCTGGAGTTCGAGGACGGGACCCTTGGTCTCGCCCTCAACCTCGACGTGCGGGAGATCGGTGTAGTCATCCTCGGGGAGTTCTCGGGCGTCGAGCAGGGCCAGCCGGTACGGCGCACGGGCGAGGTGCTCTCGGTGCCCGTCGGGGACGGTTACCTCGGGCGGGTGGTCGACCCGCTCGGTGAGCCGATCGACGGCCTCGGTGAGATCGCTACCGACGCCCGCCGCGTCCTGGAGCTGCAGGCCGCCAGCGTGGTACAGCGCAAAGGCGTGCACGAGCCGCTGCAGACCGGAATTAAGGCCATCGACTCACTGACGCCGATCGGCCGGGGTCAGCGGCAGCTGATCATCGGTGATCGGCAGACCGGCAAGAGCGCCGTGGTGCTCGACACGATGATCAACCAGAAGGAGTACTGGGAGACCGGCGACCCGGAAAAGCAGGTCCGCTGCATCTACGTCGCGATCGGCCAGAAGGGTTCGACGATCGCCGCCGTGCGCCAGTCGCTGGAAGACGCCGGCGCACTGGAGTACACGACCATCGTCGCGGCACCGGCCTCCGATCCGGCGGGCTTCAAGTACCTCGCCCCCTACACCGGCTCGGCCATCGGCCAGCACTGGATGTACGACGG
>JACCYJ010000102.1 GCA_013696555.1 Nocardioidaceae bacterium
CTGCGCTCTGATAGCGGTCGTCGGTGCGCTTCGCCAGTGCCTTCGCCACGATCGCGTCGAGGAGCTCGGGGATCTCCGGGTTGTAGTGCGAAGGGCGCTCGGCCTCCTCGCGTACGTGCTGATAGGCAACCGACACCGGGCTGTCACCGACGAAGGGCGGGCGGGAGGTGAGCAGCTCGTACAACAGACATCCGGTGGAGTACAGATCGCTGCGCGCGTCCACCTGCTCACCGCGCGCCTGCTCGGGTGAGAGGTACTGCGCCGTGCCGACCACGGCCGCGGTCTGCGTCATCGCCGAGGAGGCGTCCGCGATAGCGCGCGCGATGCCGAAGTCCATGACCTTGACCTGGCCGGCGGGTGTCAACATCACGTTCGCCGGCTTGATGTCGCGGTGAACGATCCCCGCCCGGTGGCTGTAGTCGAGGGCGGACAGCACGTCCGCGGTGATCTCCAGGGCACGCTCCGGCAGGATCTTGCGCCCCTCTCGAAGAATGTCGCGCAGGGTGCGCCCTTCGACGTACTCCATGACGATGTACGGCTGCTCCTTGCCGTCGTCGTCGATGTCTTCGCCGGTGTCGTAGACCGCGACGATCGCGGGATGGTTGAGCGACGCGGCGGACTGGGCCTCGCGACGGAACCGGGCCAGAAACGTCGGATCACTGGCCAGATCGCTGCGCAGGCGCTTGATCGCCACCGTGCGTCCGAGCCGCAGATCCTGACCGATCCGCACGTCTGCCATCCCGCCGCGGCCGAGCAAGGCACCGACCTCATACCTGTCGCCGAGCCGGCTGGCGTCGTCAGTCGTCATCGTGAGAGCACCGCCTCCGTGATCGCCTTCGCGATCGGTCCGGCGAGACCGCCGCCGGATACGTCGTCGCGGGCGACCCCTGTCGCATCCTGGACGAACACCGCCACTGCTACCGCTGGCCTCTCCGCCGGCGCGAACGAGACGAACCAGGCGTACGGCTTGCGCTGCGCCGAGGATTGGGCGGTGCCGGTCTTAGCGGCGACCGCCACGCCGGGGATCGCCACCGAGCTAGCCGTCCCGTCGGTCACCACGGCAACCATCATCTGTGTCAACTCGGCCGCGACGTCGGGTGGCACCGCCTCATGCAGCGCTTCTGGCGTCGTCTCCTCGAGAACTTCGACCTCGGGCGAGCGGACCTCGGACACGATGTACGGCCTCATCACGGTGCCGTCATTGGCGATGCCGGCCGCGACCATGGCCATCTGCAGGGGAGACGCCGCCACGTCGAACTGACCGATCCCGCTCTGTGCCGTCTCCGGCTCGTTGAGGTCGTCGGCTCCGGGTGCGGTGAACTGGCTGATGGCGGACGGTAGGTCACGGATCACGTTGCTGTCGCCGAACCCGAAGGCCTCCGCCTGGTCGCGCAACGTGCCCTCGCCGAGCTGGCGTCCGATGTCCCCGAAGGCCACGTTGCAGGAGATCGCCAGCGCCTGGGTGAGGGTTATCTTGTCCGCGCCGCAACTGCCACCGCCGCTGTTGCGCAGCTGGTAGGAGAAGCCGCGGAAGCTCAGTGCAGCGCTGCCGTTCACCAGGGTGTCCGGAGCGTAACCGCGTGACAGTGCCGCTGCTGCGGTCACCAGCTTGAACGTGGAGCCGGGCGGGTAGATCTCCTCGCGACTGCGGTCACGCAACGGCTGCGCCGGGTTGGAGTTGAGCTCCTCCCACGCCTGCTTCACGTCATCGAAGTCGTGGCTGGCGAGCCGGTTGGGGTCGTACCCGGGAACGCTGACCATCGCCAGGACCGCGCCCGTCTCCGGGTCAAGCGCCACCGCCGCCCCGGTGCTGTTGCCGGCGAGCGCGGTCAGCCCCTCGTACGCAGCTCGCTGCGCCCGGGGGTCGATGGTCAGCTGGACGTCGCCGCCGGTCGGCGGCTCACTTCCGACGAGGTCGATCACCCGATCGACGAACAGCTGCGGATCGCTGCCCGAGAGGATGCCGTTCTCCACCTGCTCGATGTCGCGGGCTCCGTAGAGGTAGGAGTAATAGCCAGTGATGTTCGCGTACAGCTCCGGGCTCGGGTAGGTGCGCAGGTACTCGAAGGAGTCCCCACTCGGGACGCTCTTGGCCACCGGGGTGTTCGCCACCAGGATCGCGCCTCGCTCACGCGAGTACTCGTCATTGAGCACGCGGCGGTTGTCGGTGCGGGCGTTGAGCTCGTCGGCGTGGATGAACTGCACGTAGTTCGCGTTGAGCAGCAACGCCAAGAACATCAGCAGGCACCCGATGGCCATCACCCGAATGGGGCGGTTCATCGCATCCTCACCACCGCGGTGGCGTCATCCTGGTGCATCGGGCGTGCCGCCGGCGCCGGCCGACGGGCCTGGTCACTGATGCGTAACAGCAGGGCGATGATCGCCCAGTTGGCGACGAGGGACGAGCCACCATAGGACAGGAAGGGCGTGGTCAACCCGGTGAGCGGAATCAGCTTCGTGACCCCGCCGATGACCACGAACACCTGGATGGCAACCGAAACGGCCAACCCGGTGGCGACCAGCTTGCCGAAGACGTCGCGGCACACCAGTGCGGTGCGAAGCCCTCGCTCGACGATCAACGCATAGACCACGATGATCGCCATCAGCCCGGCCAAGCCGAGCTCCTCGGCGAGCGAAGCAGCGATGAAGTCGGAGTACGAGAAGGGTGTCAACACCGGATCCCCCTGGCCGAGGCCGCGACCCAACAGGCCCCCGTACGCCATCCCGTACTGGCCCTGGACGATCTGGTAGTAGCGGTCAGTGTCACTGAACGGGTCCAGCCAACCCTCGACGCGTTGCTGGACATGGCCGAACGTGAGGTAGCTGAAGTAGGCGCCGGCCCCGAACAGCAAACCGCCGACCACCAGCCAGCCGGCCCGCTCGGTCGCGACGTAGAGCAGCACCAGGAACAGTCCGAAGAACAGCAGTGACGACCCCAGGTCGCGCTGGAAGACGAGCACCCCGAGGCTGAGCAGCCAGGCGACGAGGATCGGGCCGAGATCGCGACCGCGGGGCAGGTCGATGCCGACGAAGCGACGGCCGGCCAGCGCCAGGGCGTCGCGCTTGACCACCAGGTAGCCGGCGAAGAACACCACCAGGCACACCTTCGCGACCTCACCCGGCTGGAAGTTGAGCGGGCCGAGCGAGACCCAGATCCGAGCACCGTTGATGCTCACACCCAGGCCGGGCACCAGCGGCAGCACAAGCAGCACGATCGCCGCCAGGCCGAACGTGTAGGTGAGGGCCTGCAGCCGGCGGTGGTCGCGCACCACGACAAGCACGGCGATGAACGCGGCCACGCCGGTCGCGGTCCAGATCAGTTGTGGGCCGGCGAAAGGCCCGGTTTCGGACCCGCGATCGGCGAGGTCGAGGTCGATGCGATGGATCATCGCCAGGCCGAGACCGTTGAGCGCGATGATGAGCGGAAGCAGAACGGGATCGGCGTAGGGGGCGAGCCATCGGACGACGCCGTGGGCGAGCACGGCGAGCAGCGCAAGCCCGCCGCCGAGCCGGTAGACGTCGGTGGGGACGTCACCGGTGACACCCAAGCCCACTCCGACGTAGGCGCCGAGCCCGACGATGAGGGCCAGCAGCAGCAGGAACAACTCCGCCCCGCGGCGCTTCCTTGGCGCCAGGCCAGGCACCGAGATCGCGCTCATCGGGGTTTCCTCGTGCGCTTGGCAGTTGGTTTGTCCGTCGGCTCAGGCGTTGGCTTGGTTGTTGGCTCCGTCGTCGGCTTGGTCGTCGGCTCGCTGCCAGTGGTCGAGGCGCCCTCACAGGCTGGGGTCCCGGCCGCGATCTGCTCGCTCGCGCACTTTTGCGCGTCGAGCTGGAGCTGCGCCACCGTACCCTGCGCCGCCGACAGGTTGTCGGCCTCGATCCCCGCTTCCACCTGCCCCCGCTGGTACGTGGGCAGCTCGGTGAGCAGGAGGTCGTACTCCTCATGCAACGAGTTGAGGTCCACACCCGGCAGCTCTTGGTCGAGGCCTTGATAGATCGCGACCTTGCCGTTGAACGAGCTCACGTAGTACTGGCGTTGGCTCCACCGGTAGGCCACGAGGGCGACGCCGGTCAACAGCGCGAGCGTGAGCACGGTGGCGACGAGCCGGCGCAGCCAGCCGTACCGGTTCGGCGCCCGTGGGGCGTACCGCCGCTGCTCTGCCGCCTCGTCATCGACCGGCACCACATCGGATTCGTCGTCCTCGTCGATGCGTACGGCCGGCTGGGTCGCTGTCCGGTCCATGCTGGTGCGGCTCCGAGGTTGCTCGGCCGCGGCGCCGACCAGCATGGGCGCAGACGATTGGCCGGCGGGCGCATCTGTCACGGCCTCGGCCACCACGCAGGTGATGTTGTCGCTGCTACCGGCCTCCAGGGCGGCCTGCACGAGCTCCACCGCTGCGGCGTCGATCGTCTCGGCTCCGAGGAGATCGGCGATGTGCTCGTCATCGACGAACCCGGTGAGACCGTCGCTGCACAGCAGTAGCCGGTCCCCGTCTTGGAGCGTCAGCATCTCCAGGTCGGGTTCGATGCCGTGCCGCCCGTCGAGAACCTGCAGGATCAGCGACCGGTGCGGATGAACTCGCGCCTCGTCACTGCTGATCCGCCCCTCGTCGACGAGGGTCTGCACCAGGGTCTGGTCGTGCGTGAGCTGGCTCAGCTCGCCCTGGCGCAGCAGGTACGCCCGGGAGTCGCCGACGTGCGCCAGGCCGACACGGCCGTCGGCAGCCAGGATGGCGGTGAGGGTAGACCCCATCCCCTCGACCGCCGGATCGGAGTCCACGATCTCGCCGAGCCGGTCGTTGGCCCGTCGGACGGCGTCCCCCAGTGCGGCGAGAAGATCGGCCGGCGGTGGGGCGTCCAGGGTGCGGACCGACTCCACCGTCACCGCCGAGGCCAGGTCGCCGGCTGGCCCGCCGCCCATCCCGTCGGCGACCACCAGCAGTCGCGGACTCGCGTAACCGGAGTCCTGGTTGTTGCGGCGTACTTGCCCCAGGTCGGAGATTGCGGTGTAACGCAAGGTGATCGTCATCGCGTTACTTCCGCAATTCGACGACGGTCTTGCCGAACCGCACCGGCGCCCCGACTTCGATGGCCGTGGGCGACGTGACTCGCTGACTCCCGAGGTAGGTCCCGTTTGTGGAGCCGAGATCCTCGACGAACCACTGCTCCCCGTTGGTCGCGATGCGGGCGTGGCGGGTCGACACGTAGTCATCGTCCAGACGTAGACCAGCCTCCGGGCCTCGCCCGATGACGATCGGCTCGCCATCGAGGGCGAGGGTCTGACCGGCGTTAGGTCCTTCGGTGACTGCCAGTGCCTGCGGCGCGCCCCGCGGCGCCTTACCGGGCTTGGGTGCCTTGGCCGGTTTGGGCTGCTTGGCCTTTGTCGACTCGACCCGAGCCCCAAAGATGTCGGACCGAATCACCGAGACCGCGGACAAGACGAAGAGCCATAAGACGGCAAGAAAGCCGAGCTTGATGAGCGTGAGGGTCAGCTCTGACACCGAGTCACGCCCCTCCCGGCTCGGACCGGTGCGGATTGCCCACCACAAGCGTGGTGTTGCCGACGACGATTCGGGCGCCGTCTCGAAGCAGCGCCTGCTGCACCCGCTTGCCGTCGACGAGCATGCCGTTGGTCGAGCCGAGATCGATCGCGCTGACGCTCACCTGGTCGTCCTGAAGCTGCACCCGGATCTCGACGTGGCGCCGTGAGATGCCGGGGTCGTCGATGCGCAGGTCCGCCTCGCTGCCGCGGCCGACGACCATCCCAGGCGGCTCCACCGGGTGCCGGACGCCATTGACCTCGAGCACTACCGGTGCTCGGCGTACCGCGGTGTCACTCAACCGCTGCCCACTGACCGGGGTCACGCTGGCGCTGGCGCGCCCACTCACTCGAAACCGGCCCGTACTGAGATCACCGTGCGACGTGAAGGACATCGCGAGGGGACCGGCCAAGGTGTAGCGCTGCTCTGCGACGTACGAGCGGAGCATCGTCGTCAATTCGTCGGACAACGTGTCGCCGTAGGGCACCAGCCGGTCGTAATCTGCGGCCGACAGCTCGATGCTGAAGTCATTGGGGACCAGTTGCCGGTCGCGCGACAGGATCTGGGCCGAGTTGTCGACCTCTCGCTGCAACGCCGCGGCGATCTCCACCGGTTGGACGGCACTGCGAAAAGCCCTCGCGAAGACGCCGGTCACGGCGTGTTCCAGGCGTTGCTCGAAGCGGTGCAGCGCTCGCATGAAGCCATGACCCCCTCTCGCCTTGTCCCTCCAACCCGCTCTTGGATCGTATCGGGCGGCTCGGCGTCGGAGCCTGAAGCGGTGTTAGGCTGCGTGGCTCGCGCGAGTGGCGGAATAGGCAGACGCGCACGGTTCAGGTCCGTGTGCCCGAAAGGGTGTGGGGGTTCAACTCCCCCCTCGCGCACCATCGAAGCCCCAGGTCTGACCTGGGGCTTCGTCCATTTCCGGGCGTAGCCTGTGGTTGTGCGTTAGCACGGCGTTAGCACCAGCACCCTTCGGGAGGTGTTGACATGGCTTGGATCACGAAACGCAAGCGCTCCGACGGTGGTGTCTCCGCGACCGTCGTGTGGCGCCTCGGTGCCGTGCGCGATGGCGCGTATCAGTCGGAGACGTTCAGCGCGGGAACCGATGCGCAGAACCTCGCGCGTGCCGACGGGTTCAAGAAGATGGTCGAGGCCGCCGGGCAGCGGTGGCCGGACGGCTGGGTCAGGGGCGAGGGGTTTGTGCGCCCGGCCGGCGAGGCTGATCCGCTCAAGGCGCCGCCGCGGTTCGTCGACATCGGCGAGGAGTACGTCCGCCAGATCGTCGACCTGTCGCCGGGTCAGCGGAAGCGTTACCTCGGGCATCTCCAGGTGCTCGCCGGCACTCGGGTGCGGGGTTCGCTGGTCTTCACCCGCCCGGTCACCTCGATCCACGAGGCCGACATCAAGGACTGGCTGATCGACTGGGACCGGTCGCTGAAGACCAAGGC
>JACCYJ010000120.1 GCA_013696555.1 Nocardioidaceae bacterium
CGCTTGTGCCCACCACCTTGGTGACGGGTCGTGATGCGACCGGAGCTGTTGCGTCCGCCCTTCCTGGGCAGGGGCCGGACCAGCGTCTTCTCCGGAGTGGTGCGGGTGATCTCGGCGAAGTCAGCGACCGATGCCCCGCGCCGCCCCGGCGACGTCGGTTTGTACCTGCGGATAGCCATGAGTCCTCAGTCCTCGTGTCCCGGCTCAGCCGGCGCCGGAGAAGATGTCGATGCGCTGGCCCTCGGCCACGCTGACCACGGCCCGCTTCGTGTCCGGTCGCTTGCCCCATCCGGCGCGGGTGCGGCGACTCTTGCCCCGGCGGTGCATCGTGTTGACCGCGGTCACCGACACACCGAAGATCTCCTGAACGGCGATCTTGATCTCGGTCTTGTTGGCGTCGGGACGCACGACAAAGGTGTACTTGTTCTGATCGAGCAGGCCGTAGCTCTTTTCGCTGACGACCGGCGCGATCAACACGTCCCGGTGAGACTTGCGCCCGATGCTCATGTGTCGGCCTCGCCTTCCGAGCCCTTCCCGGGCGAGAGGCGAGCCACCAGAGCGTCGTAGGCCGCCCTGGTGAAGACCACGTCGTCGCTGAGCAGGACGTCGTAGGTGTTGAGCTGATCATCGTGCAGCAGGTGAACGTTGCGGGCATTGCGGAGGCTCCGCCAGGTGACGTCGTCCCCCCGTGCCACGACGACCAACGAGCGTGATCGCTCCGCGATCCGGCGCAGCGCCGACACGGCAGCCTTCGTCGAGGGCGTCGAGCCGTCCACCAGCGCCGCAACGACATGGATCCGACCGGCTCGCGCCCGATCTGACAGTGCGCTGCGCAGGGCGGCCGCTTTCATCTTCTTGGGCGTCCTCTGGTCGTACGACCGCGGTGTCGGCCCGTGGACGACGCCACCTCCGACGAACTGAGGAGCGCGGATCGAGCCCTGGCGGGCACGTCCGGTCCCCTTCTGCCGATAGGGCTTCTTACCCCCGCCGGCGACCTGGCCCCGGTTCTTGGTGGCATGCGTACCTTGCCGGGCCGCTGCCTGTTGCGCGACGACGACCTGATGAATCAAGGGGATGTTGACCTGCACATCGAAGATCGCCGCCGGCAGGTCCAGGGTATCGACCTTCGCCCCGTCGACACCGAGCACGTCGACGGTCAGGTGTTGGTCAGTGGTCGGAGTCGTCACTGGTTACCCGCCAACACCTTCGCCCCGGACCGGATGACCACCAGGCCGCCCTTGGGGCCGGGGACGGCACCCTTGATCAGGATGAGTCCGCGCTCTTCGTCCACCGCGTGAACGGTGAGGTTTTGCGTCGTGACTCGATCGGTTCCCATCCGGCCGGCCATGCGCACTCCCTTGAACACCCGCGCGGGGGTAGCGCACGCGCCGATCGAGCCCGGCTTGCGGTGGTTGCGGTGGGCACCGTGGGAGGCACCGACTCCGGAGAATCCGTGGCGCTTCATGACCCCGGCAAAACCCTTGCCCTTGCTGGTGCCCGTGACGTCGACCAACTCGCCGACCGTGAAGACGTCGGCCGGGTTGAGCTCTTGGCCCAACTCGTAGGCGCTGACGTCACTAGTACGGATCTCGACCAAGTGCCGGCGTGGAGTCACCCCAGCTCGTTCGAAATGGCCGGCCTTCGGCTTGGTGACCTTGCGGGCCTCGATCTCGCCGAAGCCGATCTGCACCGCGGTGTAGCCGTCGGTCTCGGGTTTGCGGATCTGGGTGACCACGTTGGTCCCCGCAGCGATCACCGTGACCGGTACGACGTGGTTGGAAGCGTCCCAGGTCTGTGTCATGCCGAGCTTGGTGCCCAGCAGGCCACGGACGTTTCGCTCGCTGCGCGCGCTCATAGCTTGATCTCGATGTCGACGCCGGCGGGCAGATCCAGACGCATCAGGGAGTCGACGGTCTTGGGCGTGGGATCGATGATGTCGATGAGCCGCTTGTGGGTGCGCATCTCGAAATGCTCTCGGCTGTCCTTGTACTTGTGCGGCGACCGGATCACCACGAAAACGTTCTTCTCGGTGGGCAGCGGCACCGGTCCAGCGATCTTGGCACCGGTACGGGTCACCGTGTCGACGATCTTGCGCGCCGAGGAGTCGATCACCTCGTGGTCATAGGCCTTGAGCCTGATGCGGATCTTCTGTCCCGCCATCGCTCGCCAGTCCTTCTGCTCGTACCGCTGCGGTCCGCGCTCCGCCGTCCCGTACCCCCGAGGTCGGGCGTGTCGCGCCTTGCACCGCGCGCGTCTGCCGCCTCATCGAGTAGGGAGTGGCACCCGGCGGGTGCCGGATACGAGCGGGACCTCCTGGTGCGGCGCCTGGCTGCCCGGCTGACCCGGGTCTGACACGCGGGCGCCCCGGCGGTCCCACCGGAGCAACCGGGATAGTCTGCCAGACCTCAGCACGCCAGATCAAATCCCCGCGTTGACTCACCCAAGATGCCGGCGTAGGCCGATTCGTTGACTCATCTCAAGATGCCCGCGTTGGAGAGCATCGAGGATGGAGCTGGATTTGGCGACGCGGCGGCGGGTGACCGCGACGATGGTGAGGAAGTACGCGAAGGCGACGCGGGCGGAGAAGTCGGCGATGTTAGGCCAGCTGTGCGAACGGCTGGCATCGAGACCGCGCCGGGGACCCCGTCGAGTCCAGGACCTGTGGGCACGGTTGATGACCGAGCTCGGTTACGACCGGTTCGGGGCCTGCGGAAGCGACGTCGGTGCCCGGGTGACCAACGCACTCGGCCGGGCGTACTCGCAGCGCGTTGCCGGGATCCATCTGTCCAACGTCGACTTGGAATGGCCGGACCCGCTGCCGGAGGACCTCTCCGAGGCGGAGCGGGCCTACGTCGCCCGCGCAGCGAGCTGGGAGCGCGAGGAAGGCGGTTATGCCGCGGTGCAAGCCACCCGTCCGCAGACCCTGGCGTACGGGTTGACCGACTCCCCGGCGGGGCTCGCCGCGTGGATCGTCGAGAAGTTCCGGGCCTGGGGCGACTGTGGCGGCGAGATCTCAGCCTGCTTCTCCAGAGACGAGCTGCTCACCACGGCAACCATCTACTGGGTGACCGGCACGCTCAACTCGGCGAACCGCTGGTACGACGAGTCCCGCCACGACCCCGATCCCCTCCGACTGGCACCCGGCGAGCGGATCGAGGTGCCCGCAGGCATCGCGATGTTTCCCGGCGAGGCCGAACTCGTCGTGCCGCGGGAGTTCGCCGAGCGCTGCTACCGGATAGCCCGGTGGACGGACATGCCCCGTGGCGGCCACTTTCCGGCGCTAGAGGAGCCGGAGCTCCTCGCCGCCGACATCCGTGCTTTCTTCACCCAGCTCCGCCCCTAACCCGGCAGCGCACCCAATCGCTGAGCCTGACGTGATCGCTGCGACACGCCGCAAAAGCGGCGAATCGGCCAGTCTCAGCGCGTCTCGCGGGCTACTTTTGAATGTTGATGACTCGGCCAGCGCCGACCGTACGACCACCCTCGCGGATCGCGAAGCGCAGACCCTCCTCCATCGCGATCGGCTGAATCAGCTCCACCTTCATCTCGGTGTTGTCACCCGGCATCACCATCTCGGTGCCTTCGGGAAGCGTGACGACGCCGGTGACGTCCGTGGTGCGGAAGTAGAACTGCGGCCGGTAATTGTTGAAGAACGGCGTGTGGCGACCGCCCTCTTCCTTCGACAAAATGTAGACTTGCGCCGCGAAGTCGGTGTGCGGCGTCGTCGAGCCGGGCTTGATCACGACCATGCCGCGCTCGACGTCCTCACGCTTGGTGCCACGCAGCAGCAGCCCGACGTTCTCGCCGGCCTGACCCTCGTCGAGCAGCTTGCGAAACATCTCGACACCGGTGACGGTCGAGGTCTGCTTCGTCTCGCGGATGCCGATGATGTCGACCGTCTCGTTGAGCTTCACCACCCCGCGCTCGATCCGGCCGGTGATGACCGTGCCGCGACCGGTGATCGTGAACACGTCCTCGACCGGCATCAGGAACGGCTTCTCGGTCTCGCGCTCTGGAGTCGGGATGTGCTCGTCGACCGCGTTCATCAACTCGACGATCGACTCCGACCACTTCTCGTCGCCGTTGAGGGCGGGGAACGCCGCCACCTGGATGACCGGGATGTCGTCGCCGGGGAACTCGTACGCGCTGAGCAGCTCGCGCACCTCGAGCTCGACCAGCTCGAGGATCTCGTCGTCGTCGACCATGTCGCACTTGTTGAGCGCCACGACGATCGCGGGGACGCCGACCTGGCGGGCGAGCAGCACGTGCTCGCGCGTCTGCGGCATCGGCCCGTCGGTCGCGGCGACCACTAGGATTGCCCCGTCCATCTGCGCCGCACCGGTGATCATGTTCTTGATGTAGTCGGCGTGACCCGGGCAGTCGACGTGCGCGTAGTGCCGCTGCTCCGTCTGGTACTCCACGTGGGCGATCGAGATCGTGATGCCACGCTGCCGCTCTTCGGGCGCCTTGTCGATCTGGTCGAACGCCGACGCCTCGTTAAGAGTGGGGAACTTGTCGTGCAACACCTTGGTGATCGCCGCGGTGAGAGTCGTCTTGCCGTGGTCGATGTGACCGATGGTGCCGATGTTGACATGCGGCTTAGTCCGCTCGAACTTCGCCTTACCCACTTGGGCTCCTCCTATGTTTGATGTCTCGCCGATCGTGCAGCGGGTGGACCCCACTCAAGGGCCTGCGTCACTCGCCTCGAGCCTTCTTGATGATTTCCTCCGCCACGGTCTTGGGAACCTCGGCGTACGAGTCGAACTGCATCGAGTAAACCGCACGTCCCGACGTCTTGGAACGCAGGTCCCCGACGTAGCCGAACATCTCCGACAGCGGCACCAACGCCCGGACCACTCGGGCGCCGCTGACGCCCTCCTCCATCGCCTGGATGTGACCACGTCGGGAGTTCAGGTCGCCGATGACTTCGCCCATGCAGTTGTCCGGGGTGGTCACCTCGACCGCCATCATCGGCTCGAGCAACACCGGCTCGGCCTTGCGGGCCGCCTCCTTGAACGCCATCGAGCCGGCGATCTTGAACGCCAGCTCCGAGGAGTCCACGTCGTGGTACTGGCCGTCTCGCAGTGTCACCTTGATGTCGACCATGGGGTAACCGGCCAGGACGCCAAACTCCATGGCCTCCTGGGCGCCCTCGTCGACGGCGGGGATGTACTCACGGGGGATGCGCCCACCGGTGACGGCGTTGACGAACTCGTACCCGCCGTCGCCATTGCCGCCGGTCGGCTCGACGTCGATGACGACCTTGGCGAACTGGCCGGAGCCACCGGTCTGCTTCTTGTGGGTGTAGCTCAGGCGGCTCACAGCCCGCTTGAGTGTCTCCCGGTAGGCGACCTGCGGCTTGCCGACATTGGCCTCGACGCGAAACTCGCGCTTCATTCGGTCCACGAGTATTTCGAGGTGGAGCTCGCCCATCCCGGCGATGATCGTCTGCCCGGTCTCTTCGTCGCTGCGAACCTGGAAGGTGGGATCCTCGTCCGACAGCCGCTGGATCGCCGTTCCGAGCTTCTCCTGGTCGCTCTTCGATTTCGGCTCGATGGCGACCGAGATCACCGGCGCCGGGAAGTTCATTGACTCGAGCACGACCGGCTTGGCCTGGTCGCACAGTGTCTCGCCGGTTGTAGTGTCCTTCAGCCCCATGACCGCCACGATGTGACCGGCCCCGATCGCGGCGATCTCTTCGCGCTTGTTCGCGTGCATCCGGTAGATCTTGCCGATGCGCTCCTTTCGACCCTTGGTGGGGTTGAGCACGGCCGTACCCGTTTGGAGGCGGCCGGAGTAGACCCGCAGGTACGTGAGCCTCCCCAGATGCGGGTCGGCCATGATCTTGAACGCGAGCGCGGCGAACGGCTCATCCTCGCTGGGTGCTCGTTCGACGAGCACCTCCTCGTCACCGACCGCGTGGCCGGTCACGGGTGGCAGTTCGACGGGGGACGGCAGATAGGCGATGACGGCGTCCAAGAGCGGCTGCACACCCTTGTTCTTGAAGGCGGTGCCGCACAGGACGGGGGTGAGCTTCGCAGCTGTGGTGGCGCGCCGGATTGCGCCCTGAAGCGCGTCGACCGAAGGCTCTTCTCCCTCGAGATAGAGCTCCATCATCTCGTCGTCTGCCTCGGCGATTGTCTCCAGCAACCGGTCGCGCCAGTCGCGGGCAACCTCGGAGTGCGAGGCGGGAATCTCCTCGACCGCGTAGTCATCGCCCTTGACGGTCTCACCGCGCCAGGTGAGCGCCCGCATCTGCACCAAGTCGACGATGCCGATGAAGTCAGCCTCGGTCCCGATCGGCAGCTGCACCACCAGCGGGGTCGCAGCGAGGCGGTTCTCGATCATGTCGACGCAACGATGGAACTCCGCGCCGGTACGGTCCAACTTGTTGACGAAGCAGATGCGCGGAACCCGGTAGCGATCAGCCTGGCGCCACACGGTCTCCGACTGCGGCTCGACACCGGCGACCCCGTCGAAGATGGCCACCGCGCCATCGAGTACGCGCAACGATCGCTCCACCTCCACGGTGAAATCGACGTGGCCCGGGGTATCGATGATGTTAATGGTGTGGTCTTTCCACGAGCAGGTGGTCGCCGCCGAGGTGATTGTGATGCCGCGCTCCTGCTCCTGCTCCATCCAGTCCATTGTGGCTGCGCCTTCGTGAACCTCGCCCATCTTGTAGTTGATCCCGGTGTAGAACAAAATCCGCTCGGTCGTCGTGGTCTTGCCCGCGTCAATATGCGCCATGATGCCGATGTTGCGCACCCGGCTCAGGTCGGTGGTGATCTCGACAGCCACTGTGGCGTCTTCCCTCAGATCTTCCTGTGGAGTGGTCGGTTGACGCCGTCGCGCGACGGTCCGGGGTGGGCCCGCCCGCAGACGGTCACCAGCGGTAGTGGGCGAATGCCTTGTTGGCCTCGGCCATCTTGTGCGTGTCCTCGCGCTTCTTGACTGAGCCGCCGAGCCCGTTGCTGGCGTCGAGCAGCTCGTTCATCAGCCGCTCGGACATGGTCTTCTCCCGCCGTTCACTGGCGAAGCGCACCAGCCAGCGCAGAGCCAGCGTGGTCGACCGCCCGGCGCGTACCTCGATCGGTACCTGGTACGTCGCGCCGCCGACCCGGCGGCTCTTTACCTCGAGCGTCGGCTTGACATTGTCGAGTGCACGCTTGAGCGTCACTACCGGGTCGGTGCCGCTCTTGGCCCGGGAACCTTCGAGAGCGTTGTAGACGATGCGCTGGGCGACCTGCTTCTTGCCGTCCTGCAGCACCTTGCTGATCAGTTGGGTGACCAGGGGGCTGCCGTAGACGGGGTCGATCACGAGCGGACGCTTCGGGGCGGGACCCTTGCGCGGCATCAGCTCTTCTCCTTCTTCGCGCCGTACCGGCTACGTGCCTGTCGGCGATTCTTGACACCCTGGGTGTCCAACGAACCGCGAATGATCTTGTACCGGACGCCCGGCAGGTCTTTCACCCGGCCGCCACGCACCAACACGATCGAGTGCTCCTGCAGGTTGTGGCCGACGCCAGGAATGTACGCCGTCACCTCGATGCCGCTGGTCAGGCGGACACGGGCCACCTTGCGCAGGGCTGAGTTCGGCTTCTTCGGGGTCGTGGTGTAGACGCGAGTGCAGACGCCTCGGCGCTGGGGCGAGCCCTTGAGCGCGGGCGTCTTGCTTTTCGCCACCTTGTCCTGGCGACCCTTTCGGACCAACTGCTGGATCGTGGGCACCGCGTGGCTCTCGCTTTCCTCGTACGGCTAGATGTGCCTGTGCTGGTTGCTCTGTGCTCGCTGCTGGGCCGCGCCAGAGCGGCGGCAAGGAAGCGGATTCACGAGTGTGCCGATAGCACTGGGTGGGCACACACGAGGGCCCGGCCAGCCCAGGCAGGAACCAAGGTTACCGGCTAGCCCGCAGGCGGTCAAAGGGGTGGCGTCAGGCTTGCGTCCCAAGCAAGCGCCCGTCGTCGAGCGGAATGCCGTAACCGCTGGCGGCTCGGCGAATGGCGTCGAGCATCGAGCATAGAGCTTCGAGCACAAGGCTCCCGCGACAGCCTCGACATCGGCCGCGTGAGCAGCGGCGAGATAGGACTCAAAAGCGTCATGCAGTGGACCGGCTCCCCGCCTACGCACCGTGACCTTGTCCTGTGCCGCGCGACGTGCACCACCTCCGCGGCCTCGAAGCGACCCGACGTCGCTTCGACCAGCGGAACCCAAGCGGCCGCGCCGGTTGTACCGTCCAGTTCCTGCACCGCCGGCTCGGGCGAGTCATCCGGCACCGCACCCTCGTAGACGATCTGCAGGGCATGGAAGTCCTCAAACACCCCATCGGGAGCAACGCCGTGGTGGTGCCAGGTGTGGAGTCGAGAAGGCGCCCCGGTGTGACGGTGAGCCCCGTCTCTTCATATACCACTCGGCGGCCGCCGGCGCGCGGGTCTTCGCCATGGTCGAGGCCACCGCCGGGTAGCGTCCACATGCCCGGGTGCGTGCCGCGCTCCGTCAGCTGGGTCAGCAAGACGGCTCCGTCCCGTAAGACGAGCGCGTACGCCGACAACCGCTGGCGTCGAACGGGAGTAGTGTATTCCGACACGGCAAGGAGTCTATGACGGTACGACTACCACTTGGCTGGTTGCCAACTCATCCTTCGGACTACTCGCAGGGCGAAGATGTGGGGCGGTGCGTACTTCCAATGGGATAGGGCCACTTCCAATGGGGTCGAACCCATTGGAAGTGGCCCTATCCCACGTGAACGTGGTAGCGGTGTGACCAGCGGGACGCGGTCTCAGTTGCGGAAGGCGCCGAAGTCGAAGTCGTCCAACGCCACCGACTGACCCGTGGGGGTACCGAAGTCGTAGTCGTACGTCTCGTACCCACTCATCGTGTACGCAGCAGCGCGTGCTTCCTCGGTCGGTTCCACCGCAATGTTGCGGTAGCGCTCCAGTCCGGTACCGGCCGGAATCAGCTTGCCGATGATCACGTTCTCCTTCAGACCCAGCAAAGCATCCGACTTGGCCCCTATCGCGGCATCGGTCAACACCTTGGTCGTCTCCTGGAAGGAGGCCGCCGATAGCCACGACTCCGTGGCCAACGACGCCTTCGTGATGCCCATCAGCACCGGACGCCCGGAGGCGGGTTGGCCACCCTCGGCAACCACCCGGCGGTTCTCCTCCTCGAAGCGAATCCGGTCAACCAGGTCGCCGGTCAGCAGCGCGGAGTCGCCCTGCTCGATGACCGTCACCCGGCGCAGCATCTGCCGCACGATGATCTCAATGTGCTTGTCGTGGATCGACACGCCCTGGCTGCGGTAGACCTGCTGGACCTCGTCGACGAGGTGCTCCTGCGCCTTGCGGACACCCAGGATCCGTAGCACGTCCTGAGGCTCGGGAGTTCCGTGCGTGAGCTGCTGTCCGACCTCGACATGATCACCTTCAGCGACCCACAACCGCGCCCGCTTCGTGACCGGGTGCGCATGTTCCTCACTGCCGTCGTCGGGAACGATGAGAATCTTGCGGCTCTTGTCGGTGTCCTCGATCTTGACCCGACCAGCCACCTCCGAGATCGGTGCGCGCCCCTTGGGGATACGGGCCTCGAACAACTCGACGACGCGTGGCAGACCGTGGGTGATGTCGTCACCGGCCACCCCGCCGGTGTGGAACGTCCGCATCGTCAGCTGGGTGCCGGGCTCGCCGATCGACTGCGCGGCGATGATGCCCACCGCTTCACCGATGTCGACGAGCTTGCCGGTCGCCAGTGAGCGGCCGTAGCACTTCGCACAGGTGCCGGTCTTGGCGTCGCAGGTGAGGACCGAGCGAACCTTGACCGACTCGATGCCGGCCTCGACCAGCTGCCCGATCGTGACGTCGCCGAGATCGCCGCCCGCCTCGACCAGCACATCGCCGGTCTCGGGGTGGGTAACCTCGGTCGCCGCCGCCCGAGCGTAGGCGGCGGTCTCGACGTCTTCTGCCGGCACCAGCCGTCCGTCATCCAGGCGGCTGCCGATGAGCTTGGGCAGGCCGCGCTCGGTTCCGCAGTCGTCCGCACGGATGATCACGTCCTGGCTCACGTCGACCAGCCGGCGAGTCAAGTACCCGGAGTCGGCGGTACGCAGCGCGGTGTCGGCCAGGCCCTTGCGAGCGCCGTGAGTCGCGATGAAGTACTCGACGACCGACAAACCCTCGCGGAAGTTGGACTTGATCGGACGAGGGATGATCTCGCCCTTCGGGTTGGCCACCAGGCCGCGCATGGCGGCGATCTGGCGCACCTGCATCATGTTCCCGCGGGCGCCGGAGTGCACGATCATGTAGATCGGGTTCGTCTTCTCGAAGTTCTTCTCCATCTCCTTGGCGACCTCGTTGGTCGCCTGGGTCCAGATCTCGATGAGCTCTTGGCGACGCTCCTCGTCGGTGATCAGGCCGCGCGAGAACTGCGTCTGCACCTTGGCTGCCTGGTCCTCGTACGTGGCCAGAATCTCCTGCTTGCGCGGCGGCGTGACCACGTCCTCGATGGAGATCGTGACTCCGGAACGGGTAGCCCAATGGAAGCCGGTGTCCTTCAACGCATCGAGTGCGTGCGCGACGTCGACCTTGTGGTAGCGCTCGGCCAGCTCGTTGACGATGACACCGAGCTGCTTCTTACCCACCTCGTAGTCGACGTACGCGAAGTCGTCGGGAAGCGCCTCGTTGAACAGCGCCCGGCCCAGGCTGGTCTCGAGCAGCAGCTGGCGGCCCGGCTCCCAACCTTCGGGGGTCTGGTAGCCGGCAGGTGGGACGATCTGCTTGAACCGGATCGCGATCCGGCTCTGCAGCGAGATCTCCTGGCGGTCGAACGCCATGATGGCCTCGGCCACCGAGGAGAAGAAGCGCCCCTCGCCCGGCTCGTCCGCCATAGGCATCGTCATGAAATAGATGCCGATGATCATGTCCTGTGTCGGCATCGTGACCGGACGGCCGTCCGCGGGCTTGAGAATGTTGTTGGTCGACAACATCAAGATCCGCGCCTCGGCCTGGGCCTCAGCCGACAGCGGCAGGTGCACCGCCATCTGGTCACCGTCGAAGTCCGCGTTGAAGGCCGTGCAGACGAGCGGGTGGATCTGGATCGCCTTGCCCTCGATCAGCTGGGGCTCGAACGCCTGGATGCCCAGGCGGTGCAGCGTCGGTGCCCGGTTGAGCAGCACCGGGTGCTCGGCGATGACTTCTTCCAGCACGTCCCAAACGTGCGCGTACCGGACACCGCTACCCGCGCGTTCGACCATGCGCTTGGCGCTCTTGATGTTCTGCGCGTGGTTGAGGTCGACCAGCCGCTTCATCACGAAGGGCTTGAACAGCTCGAGCGCCATCTGCTTGGGGAGCCCGCACTGGTGCAGCTTGAGCTGGGGCCCGACGACGATGACCGAACGGCCGGAGTAGTCGACTCGCTTGCCGAGCAAGTTCTGGCGGAACCGGCCCTGCTTGCCCTTGAGCATGTCCGACAGTGACTTCAACGGCCGATTGCCCGGTCCCGTGACCGGGCGACCCCGCCGACCGTTGTCGAACAGCGAGTCGACGGCCTCCTGGAGCATCCGCTTCTCGTTGTTGACGATGATCTCGGGAGCGCCGAGGTCGAGCAGGCGCTTGAGCCGGTTGTTGCGGTTGATGACGCGGCGGTAGAGGTCGTTGAGGTCGCTGGTCGCGAACCGACCACCGTCGAGCTGCACCATCGGGCGCAGGTCCGGGGGGATCACCGGGACGCAGTCCAGCACCATGCCTTGGGGGCTGTTGCTTGTGGACAGGAACGCGGAGACGACCTTGAGCCGCTTGAGCGCCCTTGTCTTGCGTTGGCCTTTGCCGGTCTGGATGATCTCGCGCAGATTCTCCGACTCCGCCTTCAGGTCGAAGTCCTCCAACCGCCGCTGAATGGCCTGGGCGCCCATAAAGCCCTCGAAGTACTTGCCGAAGCGGTACTTCATCTCGCGGTAGAGGATCTCGTCACCCTCAAGGTCTTGGATCTTGAGGTTCTTGAACCTGCTCCAGACCTCGTCGAGGCGGTCGATCTCGCGCTGCGACCGGTCGCGGCGCTGCTTGACCTCACGCTCGGCCGCGTCCTTGACCTTGCGTCGCTGGTCGGCCTTAGCGCCCTCGGCCTCGAGTGCAGCCAGATCCTCCTCCAGCTTGGCCAGCCGCTGCTCGATCTCGTTGTCACGCCGCTGCTCGAGCTGCTTTCGCTCGACGTCGATCTTGGCCTCGAGGGACGACAGGTCGCGGTGGCGGGCATCGTCGTCGACCGAGGTGATCATGTACGCAGCGAAGTAGATGACCTTTTCGAGATCCTTCGGTGCCAGGTCGAGGAGGTAGCCGAGCCGACTCGGAACACCCTTGAAGTACCAGATGTGGGTCACCGGAGCGGCCAGCTCGATATGGCCCATCCGCTCTCGACGCACCTTCGATCGGGTCACCTCGACGCCGCAGCGCTCGCAGATTATCCCCTTGAAGCGCACCCGCTTGTACTTGCCGCAGTAGCACTCCCAGTCTCGGGTGGGACCGAAGATCTTCTCGCAGAAGAGTCCGTCCCGCTCCGGCTTGAGCGTGCGGTAGTTGATGGTCTCGGGCTTCTTCACCTCGCCGTGGGACCACTGCCGGATGTCCTCAGCGGTCGCCAGGCCGATGCGTAGTGTGTCGAAGTAGTTCACGTCCAGCAAGACAGTCGCCTGCTCTTTCGTATCAGGGGTGGGCGAGGGGAGGAGCGGTGCCAGCGAGTCCGTTGGCACTCACACCTCCTCGACGCTGCTGGGTTCCCGCCGCGACAAGTCGATCCCGAGCTCTTCGGCTGCCCGGAACACGTCCTCCTCGGCGTCACGCATCTCCAACCTGGTGCCGTCGCTGGACATCACCTCGACGTTCAGGCACAGCGACTGCATCTCCTTGACGAGCACCTTGAACGACTCGGGGATGCCGGGCTCAGGCACGTTTTCACCCTTGACGATGGCTTCGTAGACCTTGACTCGACCGAGTACGTCGTCGGACTTGATCGTGAGTAGCTCCTGCAGCGCGTACGCGGCGCCGTACGCCTCGAGCGCCCAGACCTCCATCTCCCCGAAACGCTGGCCACCGAACTGCGCTTTCCCCCCGAGCGGCTGCTGGGTGATCATCGAGTAGGGGCCGGTCGAGCGGGCGTGGATCTTGTCGTCGACCAGGTGGTGGAGCTTGAGCATATACATGTATCCCACTGCGATCGGCTTCGGCAGCTTCTCGCCGCTGCGGCCGTCGAACAGGGTGGCCTTGCCGTCGCCGCCTACCATGCGCACTCCGTCGCGGTTGGGCAACGTCGAGGCGAGCAGTCCGGAGATCTCGTCCTCACGGGCACCGTCGAAGACCGGTGTGGCGATCGTGCTGTCGGCCGGAGCCTGTGCGGCATCGATCTTGAGCAACCGCTTCTGCCACTCCTTGGACTTGCCGTCGATCTCCCAGCCCGTCTTGGCCACCCACCCGAGGTGGGTCTCCAGGACCTGTCCGACGTTCATCCGGCCCGGAACGCCGAGCGGGTTCAAGACGATGTCGACGGGGGTGCCGTCGTCGAGGAACGGCATGTCCTCGATCGGCAGGATCTTGGCGATCACACCCTTGTTGCCGTGGCGGCCGGCCAGCTTGTCACCGTCGGAGATCTTGCGCTTCTGCGCGACGTAGACCCGGACCAGCTGGTTGACACCCGGCGGCAGCTCGTCGCCGTCGTCGCGGTCGAACACCCGGACACCGATGACCGTGCCGGACTCGCCGTGCGGAACCTTGAGCGAGGTGTCGCGCACCTCGCGGGCCTTCTCGCCGAAGATCGCTCGCAGCAGCCGCTCCTCGGGCGTCAGCTCCGTCTCACCCTTGGGTGTCACCTTGCCAACCAGGACATCACCGTTGCCGACCTCGGCACCGATCCGGATGATGCCGCGCTCGTCGAGGTCGGCGAGCATCTCGTCACCGACATTGGGGATGTCGCGGGTGATCTCCTCCGGCCCGAGCTTGGTGTCACGGGCGTCGACCTCGTGCTCCTCGATGTGGATCGAGGTCAAGACGTCCTGCTGCACCAGCCGCTGGGACAAGATAATGGCGTCTTCGTAGTTGTGGCCCTGCCACGGCATGAACGCGACCAGCAAGTTGGTGCCGAGCGCCATCTCGCCCTGGTCGGTACAGGGTCCGTCGGCGATCGGCGTCCCCACCTCAACCCGCTCACCCTCCTCGACCAGCGGTCGCTGATTGATGCAGGTCCCCTGGTTCGAGCGGCGGAACTTCGCCAGCCGGTATGTGTGCAGCGTCCCGTCGTCGTGCTTGACGTCGACGAAGTCGGCACACACCTCGGTGACGACACCGGCCTCGATGGCCACTGTCACATCGCCGGCGTCCACAGCGGCGCGGAACTCCATGCCGGTGCCGACCAGCGGCGCCTCGCTCCGGATCAGCGGAACCGCCTGGCGCTGCATGTTGGAGCCCATCAGCGCCCGGTTGGCGTCGTCGTGCTCGAGGAACGGGATCAGCGCGGTGGCCACCGAGACCATCTGGCGCGGTGACACGTCCATGTAGTCGACGTCGTTGCCGGGGATGTAGTCGACCTCACCATGGCGTTGACGGACCAGCACCCGGTCGTCGGCGAAGGCGTTCTTCTCGGTCAGCGGGGCGTTGGCCTGGGCGATGACGTAGCGGTCCTCGTCGCTGGCGGTCAGGTAGTGGATCTCGTCGGTAACGGTGCCCTTGACCACGCGGCGGTACGGCGTCTCGACGAACCCGTACGGGTTGATCCGCCCGTATGTCGAGAGCGACCCGATCAGACCGATGTTGGGTCCTTCCGGCGTCTCGATCGGGCACATCCGGCCGTAGTGCGAGTGGTGGACGTCTCGGACCTCGTAGCCGGCCCGCTCCCGCGAGAGACCACCGGGGCCGAGTGCGGACAGCCGCCGCTTGTGCGTCAGCCCGGCGATCGGGTTCGTCTGGTCCATGAACTGGCTCAGCTGGGAGGTTCCGAAGAACTCCTTGAGCGCTGCCACCACCGGGCGGATGTTGATCAGCGTCTGCGGGGTGATCGCCTCGACGTCTTGCGTCGTCATGCGCTCGCGCACGACGCGCTCCATGCGAGCCAGCCCGGTGCGCAGCTGGTTCTGGATCAGCTCACCGACCGTGCGCATCCGGCGGTTGCCGAAGTGGTCGATGTCATCGGCCTCTACGTAGACCGGACCGTTAGGACCGGCCAGCTCGCTCTTTCCGGCGTGCAGCGCGACGACGTAGCGGATCGCGGCGACGATGTCCTCGATCGTCAGGGTCTGCTGGTTGAAGGCAGCGTCCAGGCCGAGCTTCTTGTTGATCTTGTAGCGCCCGACCTTGGCCAGGTCGTAGCGCTTGCCGTTGAAGTAGTAGTTGTCGAGAAGCGTCTGCGCGGCTTCCCGAGTCGGCGGCTCGCCCGGTCGCAGCTTGCGGTAGATATCGAGCAGCGCGTCGTCTTGGCCCGAGGTGTGGTCCTTCTCCAGGGTGAGTCGGATCGACTCGTACTCGCCGAACTCTTCGAGGATCTGCGCCTCGGTCCAGCCGAGTGCCTTGAGCAACACGGTGACGTTCTGCTTGCGCTTGCGGTCCAGGCGGACACCGACGGTGTCGCGCTTGTCGACCTCGAACTCCAGCCAGGCACCACGCGATGGGATCATCTTCGCGGTGTAGATGTCTTTGTCGCTCGTCTTGTCCGCCGAGCGCTCGAAGTACACACCGGGTGAGCGGACCAGCTGGGAGACCACGACACGCTCGGTGCCGTTGATCACGAACGTGCCCTTTTCGGTCATGAGCGGGAAGTCACCCATGAACACTGTCTGGCTCTTGATCTCACCGGTCTCGTTGTTCATGAACTCGGCGGTGACGAACAGCGGAGCGGCGTACGTGACGTCACGCTCCTTGCAGTCGTCGACAGTGTGCTTCGGCGGCTCGAAGCGCGGGCTCGCGAACGACAGCGACATCGTGCCGGAGAAGTCCTCGATGGGGGAGATCTCCTCGAAGATCTCCTCCAAGCCGGACTTGCGGGAGACATCCTCGCTCCCGGCGGCCAGGTCGTCTTCGACCCGGGCGCGCCAGTCGTCGTCTCCGATTAGCCAGTTGAAGCTGTCCGTTTGCAAAGCCAACAGCTCGGGGACTTCGAGGGGTTCTTTGATTTTTGCGAAGGAGATGCGTCGGCGGGTGGGTGCGGCGTTGCCGCGGGTGGCGTTGCGCGAGGCGGCCAAGAGGGCGTCCTTTCAAGGACTCGCAAACTCAAATCTTCACGGGGCCGCAGCGGTCCCGGGGGCGCACGCCAGCTACACCCCACACGGGGGGCGAGCAAGGTGATAGAAGGCAGCGCGAAGTAGCAGTCTAGCCTGAGGGGCCCACTGCCATCAAGCGAGGGTCTCGTTGAGATTGACCACCGTGCGCCGAAGCATGCCGGGTGGGTCGCCTGACGTCAAGAAACCAGCGCCGCGAACCGGCTCGGCCGCGGTAGCGGAGCTCAACTGACCGAGACCGATGCCCCGGCGGCCTCGAGGGCCTCCTTCGCCTTGTCTGCAGCCTCCTTGTTGACCCGCTCCAGGATGGGCTTCGGAGCGGCCTCGACCAGGTCCTTTGCCTCTTTGAGGCCCAGGCTGGTGAGCGTTCGGACCTCCTTGATCACCTGGATCTTCTTCTCGCCCACGGCGTCAAGGACGACGTCGAACTCGTCCTTCTCCTCTTCGGCCGGAGCGCCGTCGCCACCGCCCGGGGAGGCCGCCTGCGGTGCGGCGACCGGCGCAGCCGCCGTGACGCCGAACGCATCCTCGAACTGCTTCACGAACTCGCTGAGCTCGAGGAGGGTCATCTCCTTGAAGGCGTCGAGCAGTTCGTCGGTGTTGACCTTAGCCATGGTGGCGGTCCTTCCGTTGGGCCTGACGGGGGTGGGTAGTTCAAGCGGGCTGTTGCGCTTGTTCGGCCTGGTCACGCAGCGCACCGATGGCGCGTGCCGCCGCAGCGAGTGGTGCGTTGAACAGGTAGGCGGCGTTCTGCAACGACGCTTGCAGTGCTCCCGCGAGCTGGCCGAGAAGCGCCTCACGAGACTCCAGATCTGCGATCCTGCTCACCTCGGCCGGGCTGAGCGCTTTGCCCTCGAGGTAGCCTGCCTTGATCACCAGGGGGGAATTCGTCCGGGCGAAGTCCCGCAGCCCTTTGGCCGCCTCGACCGGATCCCCCTTGATGAAGGCGATGGCCGACGGACCGGACAGCAAGCTGTCGAACCCCTCGACGCCAGCCTGGTTGGCGGCGATCTTGGTCAGCGTGTTCTTCACCACGGCGTAGGTGGCGTTGTCACCCAGCACCCTCCGCAGCTCCTGCAGCTGTTGGACGGTCAGACCGCGGTACTCGGTCAGCACGACGCCGGTCGAGCTGCGGAACTCCGCCGTCAGTTCGGCGACCGAGGCGCTCTTGTCCGAGCGGGCCATGGTTCTCCTTTTGCGAGGTGCCCAGTTGCCACCGGAAACCGCCAGGCATGGCCCAGAGACACGAACGCCCCGGCGCAGAGCACGGGGCGTGACACGTCATGACGACGCGAACAGTCGTGACCTGCGCGGGCCGCCCGCAAGCTGCGGGACCTTCGGTCACGGTTGGCGCGACCACCAGCGGTCTTCGGCGATTCACCAGCGTACGCGACCGTCGGGCGGTCTCACAAATGCGCGCGTGCCCCGGCACCTCCCGACTCACCTTTCCCAGGTAAACCTGGTATCAGGGCACTTCACCTGGCGTACATGCCGGGTGAAGTGTCACTAGGCCAGGTGAAGCGTACGCACTGCGTGCTGGCGCACACGCTGCCACGTGAGGTCGCGCCGAGGGGCGCGAGTCCCGAGATCAGCCCTGGGAAAGCCCGGCGAGAGGGCCGGCCTTGGCGACCTGGCTCGGCGGAGGTGCAGCAATGTCGACCGGCTCACCCCACGCGGAGATGTCCATGGTCAGCTCCATCGCCGACCCGACCGACAGCGAGGTCCGCCGCAGCAGATCGTCGTCGCCGATCCACATGTCGTAGCTCAGCCGTCGCGGCAGCTGTCCAGCGCTCGCTCCCGCCAATTGCCCCATGCCCTGGGCGGTCAGCATCGCCCGAGTGTCGACCTCAACGCGGTACTGGGTGGTATGGACGCCGTCGATGTTCTGTTCCCCTACTGCCTTGAAACCGGTCACCCCCTTCGACATTGCCTCGAGGCTCTTCGACGGATCGGCGGAGCTGAGGAACTGCGACATCATCTGACCCATGGGTGAGCGGATGTTGCCCAGGTCGATCTTGGCGAACTTGTTCGCGGTCGTTTCGCCCAGGTTCAGGTAGAGGACCTTGTCGACGACCACCATGTGCAGGTTCTGACCCACCCCGGAGCCCGACATCGACACGTCGGCTGCGTAGTCCGCAAGCGTGTCCCCGATGCGGACATCACCCTCGAGCGCGATCAGTTGCCCAGCAGCGCTGATGTCCGCCGCAATGTGCGCAGTCTGGGCCTCGAGCTGAGCGGCGGAGACCCTGTCGACGAAGTCTTGCTTGGTGAGAGCGCTGCCCGAGGCTGTCTCGCCGTCGCTGGTCGGCTCGCTTTCCGGTGTTGTCTGAGACGCCGTCGGCGTCGTCGGATCCTGATCTGTAACCGCGTCGCTCCCGTCGCTCCCACAGGCAGCGAGGGCGAACAACGGTACGGCGGCCAGAACGGTCAGGTTGGAGCGCAGATTCATGGCAATCCCCCGGGGTAACGACGAAGTCGACTACTGCCTGAGTGTAAACAGTCGACCACTTTTCGGAGTGGGAATCGCTTCAGGTCTCGTCGTCCTCGGCGAGGTCGCGCGTGCGATTAGGGTCGACCGGGACTCCCGGCCCCATGGTCGTCGACACTGTGACCCTCCGCAGGTAGCGGCCCTTCGAGCTTGCCGGCTTCAACCGCAGCACCTCATCGAGAGCTGCCGCATAGTTCTCCGCAAGCGCCGACTCGGCGAACGATGCCTTGCCGATGATGAAGTGCAAGTTGGCGTGCCGGTCGACACGGAACTCGATCTTGCCGCCCTTGATGTCAGCGACGGCTTTGGCGACATCGGGGGTGACCGTGCCCGTCTTCGGATTGGGCATGAGCCCGCGCGGACCTAGTACTCGACCGAGTCGGCCGCCCTTGCCCATCATGTCCGGCGTCGCCACGACTGCGTCGAAGTCGAGCCAGCCGCCGGAGATCTTCTCAACGAGGTCGTCCGCACCCACGTGGTCCGCGCCGGCATCTCGAGCAGCCTGCGCCCGGTCGGCGGTGGCGAACACGAGCACCCGCGCGGTCTTGCCGGTGCCGTGCGGCAGGTTGACGGTGCCCCGGACCATCTGGTCGGCCTTGCGTGGGTCCACCCCAAGGCGCATGGCGACGTCGACCGTGGGATCGAACGAGCTACTGACCGAGTTCTTGGCCAACTTGATGGCTTGCACCGGGCTGTAGAGCGTGTCCTTGTCGATCTTGGTCGCGGCTGCTCGGTACTTCTTGCTGCGCTGCATTGTCTGGTTCCTCTCACCAGTCCTGGCTTACTCGACGGTGACGCCCATCGAACGAGCCGTGCCTTCGACGATCTTCATCGCTGCGTCGACGTCGTTGGCGTTGAGATCGGGCAGTTTGGTGTTGGCGATCTCGCGTACCTGGTCCCGGGTCAACCGCCCAACCTTGTCAGTGTGCGGCACCGACGAGCCCTTCGCGATGCCCGCCGCCTTCTTGATCAGCTCGGCGGCGGGCGGGGTCTTGGTTACAAAGGTGAACGATCGGTCCTCGTAGATGGTGATCTCGACCGGGATGACGTTGCCGCGCATCGCTTCGGTGGTGGCGTTGTATGCCTTGCAAAACTCCATGATGTTGACCCCGTGCGGCCCGAGTGCGGTACCCACAGGCGGCGCCGGTGTTGCGGCGCCGGCCTGGAGCTGCACCTTGACCATGGCGGCGATCTTCTTCTTCTTCGGTGGCATTGGGTGAGTCCTTCGTCGATACGGCCTAGTGGATCGGATGGCGGCTTGGGGGTCGTCAAACCTTCTGGATCTGGGTGAAGCTCAGCTCCACCGGAGTCTCTCGACCGAAGATCTCGACCAGGGCCTTGACGCGTTGGGCATCCACGTTGAGCTCGGTGATCGTCGCATGGAGGGTGGCGAAGGGGCCGTCCACGACCATGACGGAGTCGCCCGGCACGAAGTCGGTGAACTCGATCTTGGCGGCTTTCTTCGGCCGTCCCGGAGTTTCGCTGGTCGCAGCAACGGCGGCCTCCACTGCCGGCGCGAGCATGTTCTCCACCTCGTCCAAGCTGAGCGGCACGGGCTGGTGGGAGTGGCCTACGAAACCGGTGACCGAGGGGGTGTGGCGCACCGCGGACCAGGACTCGTCGGTGAGGTCCATCCGGACCAGCACGTAGCCGGGCAAGACCGTCCGGCGGACCATTCGACGCTGCCCACTCTTGATCTCCGCGACCTCCTCGGTCGGTACCACGACCTGAAAGATGAAGTCCTCCATGTTGAGGGACGAGATGCGGTTCTCGAGGTTGGCCTTCACCCGGTTCTCCATGCCGGAGTAGGTGTGCACCACGAACCAGTCGCCCACATCGTTGTGCAAGCGCTCCCGGAACTCAGCCAGTGCGTCGTTGACGACCGCGGGCGGAGCCGCGTCCTCGTCGGCAGCCAGCACCTCGGCGACGTCGGAGGTCGCGTCGATCGCGGCCTCGAGATTGTCCTCGGCCTCGGCCACCAACTGGTCGGCCGCCGGGTCAGTGACCGTCACCGGCTCAGGGTCCGGACCTGTTTCCACCGGCTGCCGCCCGAAGTCCGCGAGCTCGGCTCCGCCCCACGGGGCGGCGTCGTCGGTGCCTGTCGAAGCGATCGCGTCCTCGACCGGCAGGACGTCGGGGTCAGCCAGGTCGGCCTCATCGGCGTCCTCCTCCGCGGTCGTCTCCGCGGCGGTCGCATCCGCCGCGGCGGACACTCCGGCCTGGAATTCGGCACTCTCGATGTCCTGCTCCAGGTCTGACACCCCCTCGGGAGGGCTATTGCGGAGCAGGTCGGAGTCGACCTCGTCGTACGGCTGGGACACGGCTGGTTCCGTCACCTTCATCTAGGCGGGTCTGAGTTGGCCAGGGATCAGCCGAAGATCGCGAACATGGTCTTGCCGAAGGCGTAGTCGAGCCCCGCCACGATCGTCATCATCACCAAGACGAAGAACAGCACGACCACGAAGTACGTCACGACTTGCTGCTGCGTCGGGTAGACCACCTTGCGCAGCTCAGCGACGACCTGGCGGTAGAACGTCGCCGGTGACGTGCGTCCGCCGCCGCGGTCGCTGCTCCGGGCCGGAGTGGTCGAGCGGGTGTCGCTCACCGGTGCCACCTGCCTCGCTCTCGTATCGGTCGCCTTCTAGCCTCGCAGGGCAGGAGGGACTCGAACCCCCAGCCTTCGGTTTTGGAGACCGATGCTCTGCCAGTTGAGCTACTGCCCTCCGCGGACGCTCACCACACGGAAGGCCGATTGTACGCGCTGGCGGCGGCGGCAGTCGAACGCGCAGGCGACATCGGGTGGCGTCGGTGAAACGATGGGCGCATGACTGAGCAGTCACATGGGCGGTCGCGGGTGTCGGCTCGGGTGGGCGGGATCACCGAGTCGGCCACCCTCGCTGTGGACGCGCAGGCGAAGGCGCTCAAGGCGGCCGGCAGACCGGTCATCGCGTTCGGGGCCGGCGAACCCGACTTCCCGACACCGGAGCGGATCGCCCAGGCGGCGGCCGACGCCTGCCTCGACCCGCGGAACCACCGCTACTCACCGACAGGTGGGCTGCCCGAGCTCAAGCAGGCGATCGTCGCGAAGACCCGTCGCGACTCGGGCTACGAGATCTCTCCCGATCAGGTGCTGGTGACCAACGGCGGCAAGCAGGCCGTCTACCAGGCGTTCGCCGCGCTGCTGGACCCCGGCGACGAGGTCCTGCTCCCGACTCCGTACTGGACGACGTACCCCGAGGCGATCCGGCTCGCGGGCGGGACGCCTGTCGAAGTGGTGGCGGACGAGACGTCGGGCTACCTGGTGTCGGTTGCCCAGCTGGAAGCGGCACGTACTGCCGCGTCGAAGGTGCTGTTGATGTGCTCCCCCTCCAACCCGACTGGCGCGGTGTATCCGCCGGACCAGGTCGCGGAGATCGGGCGGTGGGCGCTCGAACACGACCTGTGGGTGGTGACCGACGAGATCTACGAGCACCTGACGTACGACGGGGTGGAGGCGCGGTCGATCCCGCTGGCCGTGCCAGAGCTGGCGGCCCGCTGCCTGGTCGTCAACGGTGTCGCCAAGACCTTTGCGATGACCGGGTGGCGGGTCGGCTGGCTGCTCGGCCCGGCCGATGTGATCAAGGCTGCGACGAACATGCAGTCGCATCTCACGTCCAACGTCTCCAACGTCTCCCAGCGCGCCGCACTGGCGGCTGTGTCGGGTGATCTGGACGCCGTCGCTGCCATGCGCTCGGCGTTCGACCGACGGCGCCGGACCATCGTCGAATTGCTCAACACCATCGAAGGCGTCCACTGCCCCTTACCCAAAGGCGCGTTTTACGCGTACCCCAGTGTCAAGGATGTTCTCGGCCGTGACGTCGCCGGCGCTCGTCCGGCGACGTCGGCCGAGCTCGCGACGCTGATCCTCGAGCAGGTGGAGGTGGCCGTCGTGCCCGGTGAGGCATTCGGGACGCCTGGCTATCTGCGGCTTTCCTACGCGCTGGCCGACGACGATCTGGTCGAGGGCGTCACCCGGCTGCGGCAGCTCCTCGGGAAGGCCGGGGCGGCCCACTGACAACCGACCGCGGGCGTATGACCATGTCCCTATCCCATGTTCACGTGGGATAGGGACACTTCCAATGGGTTCGAACCCGTTGGAAGTGACCCTCAGCCATTGGAAGTACGCCGGAGCGAGCAGTCCTCGCGCGACAGTGGGCCGGCATGGTCGAGAGCCGGCCATACCAGCTGTGTGCCATTCATCGCTTCAGCGCGCAGGAGGCGTAGCACTTCGTCTGGCCGTACGACCAGCACTTCACAGTCTTCGAGCTCCTCGAGGTGTTGCTCGCCAACGAGCCGGCAGCCTCGTCCAATCGCGACGAACTGCACGTGTGTACTCGACGCCTGCACCACCTTGGCACTAGCTGGATCGAGTCCGCGGCGTAGCCGGTCCCCTCGCTCAGCTCTCGCCGGGCGGCTTCCGCGGGTGACTCACCAGGATCAATTACTCAGCCGGGAGTTCATAGGTACGTTCAATGACCCGGATCCAACCCTCGTGCAGGATCCGCTCGTCGAGGAGCCGCCAGTCGCACTCACCCACCGCTGGACAGTACGCGGGTAACAGCGCTTTCGCTCAGCCGTTTGAACTTGCGCTGCTGCGCCCGGGTACGGTCGAGAATCGCCGCCTCGATCTGGTCGGACGGGACCTCACGGGCGGTGGCGCCCTCGCCCTCGGCGGCCAGCGCGGCAACCGCTAGCGCCAGCGCCTCGTCTTGGCTCATCGCCTCGGCGTAGTGCTCCTCGAGGTGGGCCGTCGCCTTGTCCGCCGAACCCCCCATGACCGCAAATCGGTGCTCGTCGGCCACCGAGCCGTCATAGGTCAACCGGTACAGCGTGTCGTCGGCGGGTGCATCTCCTACCTCGGCCACGAAGATCTCCACCTCGTACGGCTTCTCACCGCCAGAGGAGAAGATGGCACCGAGCGTCTGTGCGTACGCGTTGGCCAGGCCCCGTCCGGTGACGTCGCGTCGGTCGTAAGAATATCCGCGCAGATCAGCCAGGCGCACCCCGGCGATGCGCAGGTTCTCGAACTCGTTGTAGCGTCCGACCGCCGCGAACGCGATCCGGTCGTAGATCTCGCTGATCTTGTGCAGTGCTCGAGAAGAGTTCTCGGCCACCAGCAAGATGCCGTCGGCGTACTGGATCGACACCACGCTGCGCCCGCGCGCGATGCCCTTCCTCGCGTAGTCGGCCCGGTCCTTCATCTGCTGCTCGGGCGAGACGTAGAACGGGATGGTCACGACGGTCCTCTCGTCGGTGCGTCAGGTGAGCGGTGCGGCGGGACCGTCGGGACGGCCCATCCGAGCGTCGATGACGCTGTCAGCGATGGCGGCGATGTCCTCGTCGGGGACCCGGCGGAAACCGTCATCGGTCACCACGATGACCACCGGGAAGATTCGCCGGGTCAGGTCGGGTCCGCCGGTGGCGGAGTCGTCGTCGGCCGCGTCGTACAACGCCTGGATCGTCGCG
This sequence comes from Nocardioidaceae bacterium, assembly GCA_013696555.1. Classification (GTDB taxonomy): domain Bacteria; phylum Actinomycetota; class Actinomycetes; order Propionibacteriales; family Nocardioidaceae; genus JACCYJ01. The sequence continues at coordinate 24,243 of JACCYJ010000120.1, forward strand.
GTGATGCATTCGGTCTCGGTCAGCGCATCGCGGTAGAGCTTCTTCAGCGAGCCGCGGGCGAACAGCGAACCCGACCCCACCGCGTGGAACGAGTGCTCCTCATACCGCCCGCCAGTCACGTCGTACGAGAAGATCCGACCCGCACCGGTTTCGAGGTCGTAGCCGGCGAACAGCGGGACGACCGCCAAGCCCTGCATCGCCATCGCGAGATTGCCGCGGATCAGCGTGGCCAATCGGTTGGCCTTGCCGTCGAGCGACAGCGTGGTCCCCTCGATCTTCTCGTAGTGCTCGAGCTCCGCCTGGAACAACCGAACGATCTCGACGGCGAGCCCCGCGGTACCGGCGATGCCCACGCAGGAGTACTCATCGGCGGGGTGGACCTTCTCGATGTCCCGCTGGGCGATGATGTTGCCCATCGTCGCCCGCCGATCGCCGGCCATCATCACACCGTCGGCGAAGGTGGCTGCGACGATCGTGGTGCCGTGCGGCACGGAGTCGGCCGCCCCCGGCGCGAGCGGGGTACAGGAGGACGGCAGCAGGTCTGGGGACAGCCTCGCCACGAACTCGGAGAAGGACGACGACCCTGCGGCCAGGAACGGCGCCGGCAGCCGACCCTCGGGGAACGACTGCGTCATCGCGTCACTGTCCGCCCTTCTGGACGAAACCTCGGACGAACTCCTCGGCGTTCTCCTCCAGCACGTCATCGATCTCGTCGAGGATCGCGTCAACGTCGTCGTCCAGGCGCTCCTTGCGCTCGGCCAGCGCCTCGCTCGACTCGACGTCGGCCGAGTCCTCCGTCTCGTTCTGCTTGCGCGGTGCCTTTTGCTGTTGTCCGCCGTCGCGGGCCACGCTCCACCTCCAGCGTCAACACCGCGGGGCAGCGGGATCGACACCGTCGACCCTACAAGCACCGATGTCAGCGGCGGGTCAGCGCGGCGAACAGCTGGCCGGCAGTCTTACAGCTGTCCAGCAGCGCTCCGACATGATCGCGGGTGCCACGCAGCGGTTCCAAGGTGGGGATCCGCTGCAACGATTCCTGCCCGGGAAGGTCGAATATGACCGAGTCCCAGGACGCCGCCGCGACCTCCTGTGGGAACTGCGCCAGGCAACGGCCCCTGAAGTACGCCCGCGTGTCGCTCGGAGGGGTGGTCATCGCGTCCGCCACCTCCCGTTCACTGACCAGACGCTGCATGGCGCCACGTCGTACCAGCCGGTGGAACAGGCCCTTGTCCTCGCGCACGTCGGCGTACTGCAGGTCGACCAGGGCCAGCTTGGGGTGGTCCCAGCCGAGCCCGTCGCGTTCGCGGTACGACTCCAGCAGGGCCAGCTTGGCCACCCAGTCGAGCTCGGTTCGGCACTGCAGCGGATCGGACTGGAGCCGCGTGAGCACCGACTCCCAACGCTCCAAGACGTCGTGCGTCTGGGGATCCTCGGCCCGCTGGCGGTCGACGAACGTGCGCGCGTGCTCCAGGTACGCCCACTGCACATCGAGCGCGGTCATGACGCGGCCGTCCTTGAGCCGCACTTGATGCTTCAGGGACGGGTCGTGCGAGACGGCGCGTAGCTCCTGCACCGGATGCTCCAGCGCCAGGTCACCCGGAAGCGCATGGCCCTCGATCATCGCAATCACCAAGGCCGTCGTGCCGATCTTGAGGTACGTCGAGATCTCGGACAGGTTCGCGTCGCCGATGATGACGTGCAGCCGGCGGTACTTGCTCGGATCGGCGTGCGGCTCGTCGCGGGTGTTGATGATCGGCCGCTTCAATGTGGTCTCGAGCCCCACCTCCACCTCGAAGTAGTCCGCCCGCTGACTGATCTGGAAGCCGTGCTCACTGGCGTCTTGGCC
>JACCYJ010000121.1 GCA_013696555.1 Nocardioidaceae bacterium
TTCCGACGAGCGGTTCGACTGGACCCAGAGCGGACTGGAGCAAGACGCCGAGGCGGCGGCCAAGGGCCTGTCGCTGAACCGCATTGAGGACGGGGCTTTCGACCCCAATCACAAGAACGACTACTACTTCTTGACGACCGAGGGTGGCAGCACGGAGCCGAGTCCCTACGAGCCGGGAGTGGACCGTGACGGTGGCGGCCTGTGGCGGCTGCGCTTCCGCAACGTCGAGCACCCGGAGCTCGGTGGGACGCTGACCCTGATGCTGGACGGCAGCGAGCGGCCGTACCTGAACAAGCCCGACAACATGACGATCGACTACTACGGCAACCTGCTGATCCAGGAGGATCCCGGAGGCAACGACCACCTGGCGCGGATCGTGGCGTACAACATTCGCACCGGTGCTCGTGGCGTCCTCGCGCGCTTCGACCGTGCGCTGTTCGGTGTCACCAACCCCGCCGGTGTCGAGCCGGATGACCGAGCGGTTCTCACCACCGACGAGGAGTCGAGCGGGATCATCCCCACCGACAAGCTCTTCGGCCAGGGCACGTTCATGTTCGACGCTGAGGTGCACACGCAGAAGACGCTGCCGCCCGGCACGGGCCCGGGCACCGTCGAGGAGTACGTCGAGCTCGGTCAGCTGCTGATCATGAAGGTCGACAGCTGGGGGAAGGTCTACACGATCGGCTGACCATCCAGCCCTCAGTCGGCGTCAAGCCGACGCCGGCGCCGGCTCCGAATCCATCGGGGTCGGCGCCGGCACACGTCGCCGGTGCAGCGACTCCGCGGTGAGGACCAGCAGCGCCAGCCACACCAGGCCGAAGCCGAGCCAGCCAGCCAGCGTCATCGATTCGTCGAACACCAGGAGCCCGATCGCGAACTGCATCAGCGGTGTGACGTACTGGAGCATTCCCAAGGTCGTCATGGGGATCCGCGTGGCGGACGCCCCGAACAGCAACAGCGGGATCGCGGTCACCACACCGGTCCCGACAAGCAGCGCGACGTGACCCCACCCCTCGTGACCGAACGTGGCGACGCCTCGGGTCTGCCCGACGAGGAGATATGCCAGCGCCACGGGCGCCAGGATCGCGGTCTCGATCGTGAGACCCTCCGTGGTCCCGACCCCAGCCTGCTTCTTCATCAACCCGTACGTGCCGAACGAGAACGCCAGCACGAGTGCGATCCACGGCGGCCGACCGTAGTCGTACGTCAACACCAGCACGGCGAGGACCGCGATGGTGATCGCGGCCCACTGCACCCGCCGTAGCCGCTCACCGAGAACCAGGACGCCCAAGAAGACGGTCACGAGCGGGTTGATGAAGTAGCCCAGCGAGGTCTCGACCACGTGGTCGTGGTTGACCCCCCAGATATAGGTTCCCCAGTTGATCGCCACGACGACGGCGCCGATGCTGATGAAGCCGAGACGACGACGGTCGCTGGCGAGGGCGCGCAGAAGGGCCAGCCGGGACATCGCCAAGACAAGCACAACCACGAACAGCAACGACCACACGACGCGGTGCGCGAGGATCTCCGTCGCACCCGCGGGCTTCAGCAGCGGCCAGTAAAGCGGAAAGAAGCCCCACCCGAGATAGGCGCCGAGTCCGAACCACAAGCCACGGCGGTGTTCGGTCACGCCACGGTCCAGGTGTCCCTTCCGGACAGGAGTGCCCCGAGGTCTCCCTCACCGCTCGTCTGCCTGGCGGTCGTCACCTGCTGACGCGCGAGGTCGTCGTAGGTGGGCCGCTCGACCTGGCGGAAGATGCCCACCGGGGCGCGGTTGATCCGGCCGGCGTCGGTGAGGCGAGACAGTGCGAACGCGAGCGAAGGGTCGTCGGTGTGGGCGTCGTGGACCAGCAGGCTTTCTGCGCCCAGCTCGGCTACCTCGACGACGTCGATGGCCCCGGTACGCGCATCCCGGCGTAGCCCGTGCTCACCTTCGGAGCCGAACGTGATGGGCTCGCCGTGCACCAGCGGGATGATCGCGGCTTCCCGGCCGCCACCCTTGAGCGCGTCGAAGGCGCCGTCGTTGAAGATCGGGCAGTTCTGATAAATCTCGACCAGGGATGAGCCGCGGTGCGCGGCCGCCTCGCGCAGCACCGACGTGAGGTGCACGCGATCGGAGTCGATCGTGCGGGCGACGAAGGTCGCCTCCGCACCGAGCGCGAGCGAGATCGGGTTGAACGGTGTGTCCACCGAGCCCATCGGCGTCGACTTGGTGACCTTGCCGGTCTCGGACGTGGGGGAGTACTGACCCTTGGTCAGACCGTAGATGCGGTTGTTGAACAGCAGGATCGTCATGTTGACGTTGCGTCGCAGCGCATGGATGAGGTGGTTTCCCCCGATGCTGAGCGCGTCCCCGTCCCCGGTCACGACCCACACCGACAGGTCGGGTCGGGTCACCGCCAGCCCGGTCGCGATCGTGGGCGCACGACCGTGGATCGAGTGCAAGCCGAACGTGTCGAGGTAGTACGGGAAGCGGGCCGCGCAGCCGATGCCCGAGATGAACACGATGTTCTCGCGGCGCAGGCCGAGCTCGGGCAGGAACCCCTGGACGGCCGCGAGCACGGCGTAGTCACCGCAGCCCGGGCACCAGCGGACCTCCTGGTCGGAGGCGAAGTCCTTGCGCGTCTGCGGGGTCTCGGTCGACGGAACACCCGCCAGCCCATCGGATCGCAGGTCTGGTGTCGGCAAATCGATCGAGGTCATCAGCCCTCCCGGGCGGGCAGCTCGGCGGCCACGCCTTGGATCACGTCGGCCAGCTCGGCGGCCCCGAACGGCAGACCGCGCACCTTGTTGTAACCGACGACATCGACAAGGTATTTCGCCCGGATGAGAAGGGCCAGCTGCCCGAGGTTCATCTCCGGGACCACGACCCGGTCGTAGCGTCGCAGCACCTCACCAAGATCCGACGGGAACGGGTTGAGGTGCCGCAGATGCGCCTGCGCGACCGATATCCCGTCCCGCCGTGCCCGCCGTACTGCCGCACCGATAGGGCCGTATGTCGACCCCCAACCCAGCACGAGGATCCGCGCCCGCTGCCCGTGCTCACTGCCGGGGTCATCGACCTCCAGCGGTCCGATGGACGCGGCGACGCGGTCGACCTTGGCCTGCCGGGTACGCACCATCAGATCGTGGTTGGCCGGGTCGTAGGAGATGTCGCCGGTGCGGTCGGCCTTCTCCAGACCCCCGATGCGGTGCTCGAGACCGGCCGTGCCGGGCACCGCCCATGGGCGTGCCAGCGTCTCGGGGTCGCGAGCGTAGGGCAAGAACGGCTCGGCGCCAGCGGTGGCGAAGGCTGGTTCGATGTCGGGCAGCTCCGTGACCTCGGGCAGCCGCCACGGCTCCGAGCCGTTGCCGAGGTAGCCGTCGGAGAGCAGCATCACCGGAGTGCGGTAGGTCACCGCGATCCGGACCGCCTCCAGAGCGGCGTCGAAACAGTCCGACGGCGAGCGAGGGGCAATGATCGGGACCGGTGCCTCACCGTTGCGCCCGAACATCGCCTGCAGCAGATCGGACTGCTCGGTCTTGGTGGGCAACCCGGTCGACGGTCCGCCGCGCTGGATGTCGCAAATCAGCAGCGGCAGCTCGAGCATGACCGCGAGTCCGATGGTCTCGCTCTTGAGCGCCACGCCCGGCCCCGATGTCGTAGTGACGCCGAGAGCGCCGCCGAAGGACGCCCCAAGCGCGGCGCCGATGCCGGAGATCTCGTCCTCGGCCTGGAACGTGGTGACGCCGAACCGCTTGTGCTTCGACAGCTCGTGCAGGATGTCCGAGGCCGGTGTGATCGGGTACGACCCGAGGAACACCGACAAGCCGGAACGCTGGCCGGCGGCAATGATCCCGTACGCCAGTGCGAGATTGCCGGTGATGTTGCGGTAACGGCCCGGACGCATGACGGCCGGTTTGATCTCGTACGACACCGCGAACGCCTCAGTGGTCTCGCCGAAGTTCCAGCCGGTCCGGAACGCGGTGATGTTGGCGTCTCGCAGCTCGGTCTTGCTTGCGAAGCGGGTTTGCAGGAACTCGACGGTGGACTCGGTGGGGCGGCCGTACATCCACGACACCAGTCCGAGGGCGAACATGTTCTTGGCCCGGGCGGAGTCCTTGCGCGAGAGCCCGAACTCCTTGACTGCCTCGACGGTGAGCGCGGTGAGGTCGACCTGGTGCACGGCGAAGTTGTCGAGGCTGTCATCCTCGAGCGGGTTGTCGGCGTAGCCGGCTCGGGTGAGATTGCGGGTGCTGAAGTCGTGGCTGTCGACGATGACGGTGGCCCCGGGCTCCAGGTCGGCGACGTTCGCCCGCAGCGCCGCCGGGTTCATCGCCACCAAGACGTCGGGCTTGTCGCCGGGCGTGAGGATGTCGTGGTCGGCGAAGTGGACCTGGAAGCTCGACACCCCGTGCAGAGTGCCGGCCGGTGCTCGGATCTCGGCCGGGAAGTCTGGCAACGTCGACAGGTCGTTACCGAAGGCGGCGGTTTCGGCGGTGAAGCGGTCACCGGTGAGCTGCATACCGTCGCCAGAGTCTCCCGCAAACCGGATGATGACCCGGTCGAGCTGCTTGACCTGCTTGGTCACAACTGCCTTTCTCGGATGCACTGCTGACCCGACCCTCTATGCTACGCCGCCGCACCACATACCCCGTCGTTTGGCGCGAAGCGGTCGGCGACACGCCGATGGCGGTCGCCTCATCGCACCGAACGACGAAGGTTGCCCTCCACAGGCGGTTGGGTGGTCCCCCTCAGCACCACTCCGGCGACCAGGCTCCGAGCATGACGGCATTGCTCCTGCGCGATTCAGAGCGGCACGGACTGACACGTTCGATGTTGCGCACGGCCGACTGGGCGCTGCTTAGTCGCGGCCTCTATGGCCCCGCAGGCACGCACCTTGTGCTGAGCGAGCTGTGCGAGGCGTTACAGCTCGTACTCCCTCCGCAGGCCGGCTTCGGTCACCTGACCGGCGCCCGGGTGCGGGGGTGGTGGCTGCCGGAGTTGCCGGATCGCCTCCCGATGTTGGCAACAAGCCGGCACGACCTGCACGTCCAGCGCTCGGGGGTGTACGTCCGCCGGAGTCCGGCGACGCGCTTCGAGAGTCGCTACGGTCTCACCCTCGTCTCGGCGCCCGACACGCTGCTCGAGCTGGCTCGCGACCTGTCCCTCATCGACCTGGTCCCGATCGTCGACTCCGCCATGCGGTTCGACAAGTGCACCGCCGACGACATCTTGCATGCGGCCAGACCGCGAGTACCGGGTGTCCGTAACCTGCGTCGAGCAGTCTCGTTGGCCGATCCGCGCAGCGAGTCGCGGTGGGAGTCCATACTGAGGCTGCTCCACGTGTTGAGCGGCATCAGCGTGCAACCTCAGGCGCTGATCATGGAGGAGGGTCACGCGCTTGCCTACGCCGACCTGAGGATCACCGGGACCCGGCGCCTGGCGGAGTACGACGGTGCCGATCATCGCGGCCGGTCGCGACATCGCCGGGATCTGGCCAGAGAGAAGATGCTGAGCCGACTCGGCCTCGAGAGATTCGGTTACACCGCGTCCGAGATCATCGGATCGCCGGGCATGATCGTGCGTGATGCCGACAGCGCGAAGGGGCGGCACCACGACCCCCGCCGGCTGGTGGTTTGGTCCAGTGAAGCCGCTCGGTCGACGCTGACCGGCTCCGGCCGAGCCCGGCTGCACCGGCGGTTGGCGAAGTATGCCGCGGCCAGTCAGCGCGCCGGGACCTCCTGAGCCCGCTTTCTTCCCTCGTTCGGTGGGTTGGGGTGGACTCCGTCG
>JACCYJ010000131.1 GCA_013696555.1 Nocardioidaceae bacterium
GTCCGGGCCCAGCTGATCTGGCGGCGGATCTCCGCCAGCCGTTCCGGCGACGAGGCCAGCTTGATGCCACCTGCCTCGACCCAGCCGGGAGGGTGGTCGGTTTGCTCGAGCCGGCGGTAGAGCGCCACCGAATGCATGTTCATCCGAGTGAGCGTGGGATCGGCGCGGAGCTGACCCACCAGGCCGGCTGAGTGGAACGTCGAGCCGCTGGTCAGCTCGTCCCGTTCGAGCAGGACCACATCGGTCTCGCCGAGCTCGGCGAGATGGAACGCCACGCTGGCGCCGCCCACTCCACCGCCGATGATGACCACGCGCGCCCGCGCCGGCAAGCCCGGGGATCGGGACTTCCCGGCGGTGGTCGCCACCGGAGCAGACTAGGCGCTGGCCAACATATGGGTCTAGACCTTTGTGGTCGGGTTAGCCGCCGAGGCGCTGCCACTCCTCGCGAAGGCCGTCAACGATCGAGGTGAAGTACGCTGGGTCGTCAGTCGAGTCGTCCTCGACTCCGCAAGCAGCGACGACGAAACCCAAGCAGGCAAGGCCGCTGCCCCACACGGCGATAAGCAGGGCATCGATGTCGGAGAATCCGCCAACTGTCAACCAGCTGGCCGAGGTGAGAAACACTGCGCCGCACACGCAGGCGATCGCCGAATACAGCGTGCGCTTGACCCGTTGCTGTGTGCTCACGTCGTCAGGATGGCAGCGGGACGTGGAAGTTGACGCCTCGTTACGCCGTGTCGCATCGAAATCAACCGTTCGGTCGATGCGCGCATCCAGCGTCTGGGGCTTGTATCGATGGCGCCTAGTCCAGCCCGGAGTTTGCACCGGCGTACTTGCCGGCCGACACTGGTCCCGGCGCGATGCCGCGGGCGTACTTCCAATGGCTCAGGCTCACTTCCAATGGGTTCGACCCCATTGGAAGTGACCCCATCCCACGTTAACGTGGGAACGGAGTGACGCCTGGTCAGCCGGTGGGGACGCGGAGATTCTGGAAGATCTCGCGCGTCGCCGTCGAACGGTTGAGGGTGTAGAAGTGGAGCCCGGGGGCGCCGCCGTCGAGGAGCCGGTCGGACAGCTCCGACGCGATCTCGATGCCGACGGCTCGCACCGCGGCGGGGTCGTCACCCACCCGTTCGATTCGGTCAACCACGGTTGCCGGCAACGGACGCCCGGAGAGCGTCGCGAAGCGCGAGACCTGTGACAAGTTCGTAATCGGCATGATGCCGGGGATCACCGGGATGTGCGCACCGAAGCTCGCCGCCCGCTCCACCAGAGCGAAGTAGTCGACGGCGTCGAAGAACATCTGCGTTATCGCAAACTCCGCACCGGCCTGTGCCTTCGCTGCGAGCACCCGAGCGTCGCCGTTCGGGTCTGCGGCTTCGGGATGGATCTGCGGGAATGCCGCCACCCCAACGCTGAAGTCCCCGAGGCAGCGGATCATCGCCACCAGCTCGACCGCATAGTCCAGCCCGTCGGGGTGCCGCCGCCACGGCTGTCCCGGTCCACCGGGCGGGTCTCCGCGCAGTGCCAGCACGTTGCGGACCCCGGCGTCGGCGTACTGCCCGATGATCGAGCGCAGCTCGGCCCGGCTTTGGCCGACACACGTGAGGTGCCCGACAGGGAGCAGAGTCGTCTCGGCCGCGATGCCCTCGGTCACCCGGACGGTGCGATCCCGGGTCGAGCCTCCCGCACCGTACGTCACAGAGACAAATGTCGGCTGCAGCGGTTCGAGCTCGCGAATGGCGGTCCAGAGTGCGCGTTCGCCGACGTCGTCCTTCGGCGGCATGAACTCGAACGAGAAGGATCGCCCCTGCGACGCAAGAGCCTGCGACAGCGAGACTCCGCGTCGTGGGAGTCGGGACGGCAGGCCTTGAGCCATGACGCCAGCGTAGATGGCCGTGAACTCCGACTAGGGTGCGCGGCATGAGTGTCGCCTCGCCTCTGACTGCGTTGAGCGACCAGGTGCAGACGGCACTGAACGAGTTCGTCGCTGTCCAACGGACCCGGATGGCCGAGCTGGGACCGGCCGTCGGCCCGCTCGTGTCCGCGGCGGAGCAATGCGTTGCCGACGGCAAGCGGTTGCGTGCCGGCTATTGCTACTGGGGTTGGCGCGCTGCCGGAGGCGATCCCGACGACGCCCGGATCGTCTGGGCCGCGGCTGCACTGGAGTGGCTGCAGAGCAGTGCGCTCGTCCACGACGACATCATGGATGCCTCCGACATCCGGCGTGGCCGACCCGCCATGCACCGCGCGTTCGCGCAGCAGCACCGCGACGCCGCATGGCGCGGCGACGCTGACCGCTATGGCGTCGGGGCGGCGATCCTGCTCGGTGACTTGCTGCTGAGCTGGTCGGAGGACATGTTCCGTACGTCCCGGCTGCCGCCCGAGTCGCTGGCCCGGGCGGCTCCTTACCTCGATGCCTGCAAGACCGAAGTCGTGGCCGGACAGTTCCTCGACCTAGCCAGCTCGGCGGCCGGTGAGTACTCGGTCGAGGTGGCGATGACCGTGGTGCGGTACAAGGCGGCGAAGTACACCGTCGAGCGACCGCTTCACCTGGGCGCCGCGCTGGCGGGTGCCGACGACGCGCTGCTCGGCATGCTCAGCGCCTATGGGCTGCCCGTCGGGGAGGCTTTCCAGCTGCGCGACGACGTGCTCGGCGTCTTCGGCGACACCGCGGTCACCGGGAAGCCGGCAGGAGACGACCTGCGCGAGGGCAAGCGCACCGTGTTGCTGGCCCGCGCGTTCGAGAACGCCGACGACGAACAACGAGCGATCATCGACAACTCAGTTGGCAACGGCGCCCTGTCCACCCAGGCGGTTGCACAACTGCGGGACGTCATCGTCGCCACCGGTGCGCTGGCTTGCGTCGAGCAGCAGATCGAGCAACTTCACCAGGCGGCGCTCGAGGCGCTCGAAACAGCCGACATCAGCGACACAGAGGCCAAGGCGGCGCTTCGGGCGCTGGCCGAGCTGTCGGTCCAGCGCCAGCGTTGACCGGCCTGACTCGCTCGGGCAGCTGACTGATCCAGCTGGGGGTTCACCTGGCTGAGTGACGCTTCACCCGGGGTGCACGCCAGGTGAAGTGCAGTCGTTCCAGGTGAACATGGTGACGCTGTGACGGATGTGTCCAACCGGCCGGCTTCAGCGCATGGCCTGAGCCCTCCGACGCACCTCGCCGCCCCGGTTCTCACGCAGCGCATCGATCGGCCGTCCGGGCAGCGACGGATCGGGGCTGAAAAGCCAGCCGAGTGATTCCTCGGGGTCGTACCGGGCATCCGCGAGCAGCCGCAAGGTGCCGGTTAGCCCCTTCACCACCTCCCCCTCAGCGACGAAGAGAGCGGGCAGCTGCGGCCCGCTGCGACCGGTGACCGGGACCGGGACCGCGATCAGTTCACCCTCACGCACCAGCCGGCGTACCTGAGTCGTGCTGAGCCCGAGCCGTTCAGCCGCTTCGTCCAGGGTCAGCCAGTCGGCCACCAGCTCGGTGACCTGCGAGTCGGCTGGGTCAGAGCGGTCATTCGTCGGGATCGCCACGACGGTAGCCTGCCACGGCTGTCCGCAAGACGCGCCTAGACTCGGTCAGCGTCCGAGGTTCCCGAGTCGTGTTGAGGCGAGTGGTGTCGACCACCAGCAGCGAGTCCCTACGGTACCGGCTCCTCGATGGTCGGTACCGCATCGAGTCCCGCATTGCCCGCGGCGGGATGGCCACGGTCTACACCGCTGTCGACACCCGGCTCGACCGCACCGTGGCGGTCAAGATCATGCACGCCGGTCTCGGTGACGACCAGGAGTTCGCCGCTCGCTTCGTCCGGGAGGCGCGCGCGGCGGCCCGGTTGAACTCACCGCACGTCGTCGCCGTCTTCGACCAAGGGGCCGACGACGGCACCGTCTATCTGGTGATGGAGTACGTCCCCGGCACCACCCTGCGTGACCTGATCCGCGATCAGGCACCGGTGCCCCCACACCGGGCGTTGTCCCTGCTCGAGCAGATCCTCACGGCCTTGTCGGCGGCCCACGAAGCGGGGCTCGTCCACCGCGATGTCAAGCCGGAGAACGTACTGATCGGCTGGGACGGCGCGATCAAGGTCGCGGACTTCGGCCTGGCCCGGGCGGTGAGCGCCACCACAGCGGCCACTGCGACGGGAGGGTTGCTGATCGGCACGGTGTCGTACCTCGCCCCGGAGCTGGTGCTCAACACCGGTGCTGATGCGCGCTGCGACGTCTACGCCAGCGGGGTGTTGCTGTACGAGATGCTGACCGGCTGCAAGCCGCACGAGGGCGACAGCCCCATTCAAGTGGCCTACAAGCACGTACATGACGACGTGCCGCCGCCGTCGGCCCGGGTTGCGCAGATCCCGCCGTACCTCGACGCGTTGGTTGCCCGCGCCACCGCCCGGGACCGCGACCAGCGTCCGACCGACGCTCGGGTGTTGCTGCATCAGGTACGACGGGTTCGCAGCGCGATCGAGTCCGGCCTGCCCGACGACGTCGAGCTGACCGAGGACCTGACACCGCGGCTGACGTCAGGGCCGGTTGTCGATGATGACCCCCAGCAGCCGTTGCTGTTGCCGCCGCCACGATCGGCGCACCCGGAGCCGACGCTGATCGTCGGCGCCACGCGAGGCCGGGAGGTGGCAGTTCCCGTGGGCGTCCCCACCGGCCACCCGACCGGCGCGCCCTCGAGCGGTGCGAGCGTCGCCCGCTCGGCCGGCTCGCGCAGTCGTCGCCGAGGCTGGCTGCTCATCGCGCTCGTGCTGGCCCTTGCCGTGGCCGCCGCCGCCGCCGGCTGGTATCTCGGCGTCGGCAGGTTCACCACCACTCCCGATGTAACAGGCAAGTCTCAGGGGCAGGCCCGAGCGTTGATCATCGAAGCCGGGCTGTCCTTCGAAGTCGCCGAGCAACGTTACTCCGAAGACGTCCCGGCCGGTATCGTCCTCGCCTCCGATCCAGGACCAGAGGACCGCATCCAGATGGGGGACACCGTCTCGATTGTGCTGAGCAGGGGCAAGGAGCGCTACGCCGTGCCCGAGCTGGTCAGCCTCGACGAGCAGGAGGCCCGCAGCGCACTCGAGGTGGCCAACCTCGAGCCCAACCCGGTACTGCGCTACAACGATCGCACCGAGGCGGGCGTCGTGTTCCGGATGAACATCGCCGACGGCCGGCCGGTCCCGCCGGGGACCACGGTGACGTACTACGTCAGTGAGGGGCCGCGCCCGATCGACGTCGCCGACTTCGAGGGGTCGTCGTACGAGGCGGCGCGCACCGCGCTGAAGGACCTGGGGTTCAAGGTCGAGCAGGTGCGTGAGTTCAACAATGACATCGGCAAAGGGCTGGTCATCTCGCAGACGCCGAACAGCGGCAGCGGCTTCCGCGGCGACGTCATCGACGTGGTCGTGTCGAGGGGGCCGGAGCTGGTAGCCGTTCCCAGTGTGATCGGCTTCTCCCCCAGCGGTGCCGAGGACACTCTGGAGGCTGCTGGGTTCGAGGTCCGCGTGTTGGAGGACGACTCCTACATCGGCGGCTTCCTGGTCGTGCGGCAGGACCCGTCGAGCGACGGCGAGGCCCCGCTGGGCTCGACGATCACGATCTACGTCGTGTGAGCAGTCCGCTCCAGCCACCAGCCGGACGCCGCACCGGGCTGGCCACGCTGGCACTGCTCGGAGTTACCGCGTCGTGGGGCTCGACGTTTTTCTTGATCAAGGACCTGCTGGACCGTGTTCCGGCGGTCGACTTCCTTGCGCTTCGCTTCTCGATCGCTGCGGTCGCCCTCTTCGTCGTCGCCCCGGGTGCGGTGCGGCGCATCTCGCCGGGGGCACGACGCCGGGGACTTGCGCTCGGACTCGTCTACGGGGTGGCGCAGATCATGCAGACGATCGGGCTGGAGCACACCGCCGCCAGCGTGTCCGGGTTCATCACTGGCATGTACGTCGTGGCGACGCCGCTGTTGGCGGGGTGGTTGCTCCACGAACGCATCCCGGCAGCGGTGTGGGCAGCGGTGGCGCTGTCGGCAGCTGGATTGGCCGTTCTCAGCCTGAGGGGGCTGAGCGTCGGACCCGGCGAGTTGCTGACACTTGCGGCGGCCATGCTCTACGCCGTCCACATCGTGGGCCTCGGCGCCTGGTCGAAGGCACCGGACGTGTACGGCCTCGCCGTACTACAGATGGCGGTAATCGCCGTGGTAGCCGCACTCCCGACGGCCTACGACGGGATCACCCTGCCGTCGCGCGGGGCGGACTGGGCCGCGGTCCTCTACATGGCGTTGGTGTCTGGCGCGATGGCGTTGCTGGCCCAGACGTGGGCGCAGGCGCACCTGCCACCGACACGGGCAGCGATCGTGATGACGACGGAGCCGGTCTTCGCTGCGGCGTTCGCGGTGGCACTGGGCGGTGAGTCGTTCACCGGCCGGATGATCGTGGGCGGCGGGCTGGTGCTCACCGCGATGTATCTGGTCGAGCTGGCCCCGCGCCGCAAGATCGAAGCGGAGGTGCCGCACCTGGCACAGTAGCCTCGCCGCCATGGTCATCGTGATGAAGCCGGATGCGAGCGCTGCCGACATCGCCGCCGTCGTCGGACGGGTCGAGGAGTCCGGGGCCGAGGCGTTTGTCAGCCGTGGCGTCATGCGCACGATCATCGGGCTGGTCGGCGACGTGGCGATGTTGCACGGCCTGAACCTGCGCGCGTTACCCGGAGTCGCCGACGTCCACCGGATCACCGCTCCGTACAAGCTGGTCAGTCGCGAGAATCACCCGAAACGCTCCACCGTATGGGTGGGCGGTGTCGGCACCCGGGCGCCCATTGGGCCCGGCTCGTTCACGCTGATCGCCGGCCCCTGCGCAGTCGAGACGCACCAGCAGACACTCCAAGCGGCGCAGCTCGCCAAGGCCGCGGGCGCAACCTTGCTGCGCGGCGGCGCATTCAAGCCGCGGACCTCGCCGTACGCCTTCCAGGGGCTAGGAGTCGAGGGGCTGAAGATCCTCGGTGAGGTGCGCGCGACCATCGGGCTGCCGGTGGTGACGGAGATCGTCGACGCGCACGACATCGATGTGGTCGCGGAGCACGCCGACATGTTGCAGGTCGGTACTCGCAACATGGCGAACTTCGCGCTGCTGCAGGCCGTCGGCGAGGCGGGCAAGCCGGTGCTGCTCAAGCGCGGCATGCAAGCCACGATCGAGGAGTGGCTGATGGCAGCGGAATACATCGCGCAGCGCGGCAACCTCGACGTCGTGCTGTGTGAGCGCGGGATCCGCACCTTCGAAAACTCCACCCGCAACACCTTGGACATCTCGGCGGTGCCGGTGGTCCAGACCAGCTCCCACCTGCCGATCATCGTCGACCCGTCGCATGCGTCCGGGCGCCGCGACCTGGTCGTACCGCTGGCGCGGGCGGCAATCGCGGTGGGCGCCGACGGGGTAATCGTCGATGTGCACCCCGATCCCCAGAACGCCCTGTGCGATGGGCCCCAGGCTCTGGCCGGCGACGATCTGTTGGAGCTCGCGGCCGCGATCCGGTCCCTGGCGCCGCTTCTCGGCCGCCACACCGCCGGACCACCCACCTAGCCCCATAATCGCTCGATCCGTGGGCCCTCGGACCGCCGAGACACGAGTAACTGTTGGTCGGGATGCCCTGACACCAACGGATTCTCGGATCTCGGCGGGTGGGTGGGGCGTCGGAGTTCGGGACCGCCGTACGACTATACGGACGTGAGCCGGGACGCATCCAGCGCCGATGAGGCCGCGGGCCTCCTTGCCGCGTACGACGACTCACTGCCGTATGTCTACGGCTACCTGCTATCGCGATGTGGACGACGATGGCTGGCCGAGGATCTGACCACGGACACCTTCCTGGCAGCCGCCGATGCGGTGCAGAGCGATCGCCCGGCGCCACTCACCCGTAGCTGGTTGGTCGGGATCGCCCGGCACAAGCTGGCCGACCACTGGCGTCGGGAGGCTCGCGACGCCGTGCGGCTGCAAGCATTGCGGTCCGCTGCGCGTGAGCAGGTCGACGATCCGTGGGACGCCGTTCTCGACCGGGACGTCGCCTGCGCGACGCTGCAGGGACTGTCACCGATGCACCGCCTCGGGTTGACGCTGCGTTACCTTAGACGATCTGCCGGAGCCCGAGGTCGCCGAGGCAATCGGCCGCAGCGTGCAGGCGACCGAGGCGCTGCTCGTTCGCGCCCGCTCGGCCTTCCGACGCGCCTACCCCGACCACCGACAGGAGGGACACCATGGCTGACCCGCTGAAGGCACTGTTCAGCGCGGTCGCGCCGGTGTCCCCCGACCGTCGCTTTGCAACTCGGCTGCGCGCCCGACTGGAGCGCGTTCTGGATCGACCCGAAGGAGTGGACATGCCCGAGCCAACGACCCCGGTCGGCGTGGTGCCGTACCTCGCCGTCAGCAACGGCCGCGAGGCGCTTGCGTGGTACACGGACGCGCTGGGTGCGCAAGAGTTCGGCGAACGCTACGAGGAGCCGGGCGGGCGCATCGGCCACGCCGAGCTGCGCGTGCACAACGCGGTGTTCTACCTGTCCGACGGTGCTCCCGAGCTCGGCGTCGTGCCCGGCGACGTCAGCGCTCCGGTCGCGACAAGCCTGGTCCTGATGGTGCCGGACACCGACGACGCGCTCCAGCGCGCCCGGGACGCCGGTGCCCGCGTCGAGCGCGAGCCGCAGGACAATCCGTACGGGCGGATGGCCGTGATCCGGGACCCATACGGCCACCGCTGGATGCTGGAGGGACCGGTGTCGGCACCCTCGTACGAACGGATCCGGCACGGCGACATCGGGTACGTGTCGGTGAACACCCCCGACGCGGAGCGAGCGGCCCGGTTCTACGCCCAGGTGCTCGGTTGGACGTACGACGGAGGCCGCTGGGTCAGGTCCAGGTCACTGACAATCGGCCTTTGGGAGGCTCAGGCACCGAGCACGCTGTTCTGCTGCTACGCCGTCGATGACGTCGACGCGGCGGTGACCGCGGTTCGGCAGGCAGGTGGTCACGCGACCGACCCGGAGGCGCGGCCGTACGGCAGGACCAGTGACTGCACCGACGTGGAGGAAGTTGCTTTCGCGGTCTACCAGCCGGTTGTCGGTGACGACCGCCGACCGGCTGTCAACGGCGAGCGGCACGGTGACCTGGCCTACATCACATACCACGTAGCCGACTCGGCCCGCGCCCGCGCCTTCTACGGTGACGTGCTGGGATGGCGCTTCAGCCCCGGTCGGGTCGCGGACGGCTGGGGCGCCGACGGGGTTGCGCCGATGGTTGGCGTGTCCGGTGGGCACGACCGCGCCGTCACCGTCCCGATGTGGCGGGTGGACGACATCGACGGCGCCGTCGAGCGGGTGCGCCACGCCGGTGGCGAAGCCACCGAGCCGGCGCAGCAGCCGTACGGGCTCATGGCCGAGTGCAGCGACGACCAGGGTGGTCGCTTCTACCTCGGTCAGCTCTAAGGGCGTTCCGACACGACTCGGCTGAGCACTTCGGCGGCCCGTCGGGCATCGGAGGCGGAGACGTCGAGGTGAGTGACCAGCCGCAGCGTCCGCGGGCCGACGGCGCTGCAGAGAACACCTTCATCGCAGGCGACTGAGACCGCGGCAGCTGCATCCGTGCAGGGCACGACGACGATGTTCGTCTCGACGTCGGCCGGGTCGACACCGCAGGCCTCGGCGAGCAGCCGGGCGTTCGCATGGTCGTCAACCAGCCGGTCGATGTGGTGGGCGAGCGCGTACAGTCCAGCAGCGGCCACCACACCGGCCTGGCGCCAACCGCCACCGAGGCGCTTGCGCCACTCCCGGGCCGCGACGATCGTCTCGCGTGGGCCAATGAGGAGTGAACCCATCGGGGCACCGAGGCCTTTGGAGAGCGCGACCGTGATCACGTCGGCCTGGTCCCCGTACTCGCGCAGCGAAGTGCCAGTGGCCACCGCGGCATTCCACAGCCGAGCGCCGTCCAGATGGATGCCCAGGTGGTACGACATCGCCAGCTCCTGCAGGGCTCGCAACGCCGCGATCGGCTGGACGGTGCCGCCGCCGAAGTTGTGGGTGTTCTCCACCGAGACGGCAGCGGTGCGGACCAGGAACGGTCCGAGGTCAGGTGCGACCAGCGTCTCGATCTGGCCGAGATCGATCCGGCCGTGCGGGTCGGACCAGGTGCGCATGGTCACGCCGTTGACGGCCGCATGTGCGCCCAGCTCGGCGCGGGC
The DNA here is from genome assembly GCA_013696555.1 of Nocardioidaceae bacterium. Taxonomy (GTDB): domain Bacteria; phylum Actinomycetota; class Actinomycetes; order Propionibacteriales; family Nocardioidaceae; genus JACCYJ01. The sequence goes on from JACCYJ010000131.1 coordinate 10,201, forward strand.
GATGTGCGCCTGAGCCTCGCACAGCACTTCTGATCCCACCGGCACCAGCGAGCGGATCGCCAGCAGATTGGCCAGCGAGCCGGTCACCGTGAACAGCGCCGCCGAGTGGCCGAAAAGTTCGGCGACTCTGTCCTCCAGGGCCCTGACCGTGGGGTCTTCGCCGTAGACGTCGTCCCCGACGTCCGCTGCGGCCATGGCGGCACGCATCTTCTTGGTCGGCTTGGTGACGGTGTCGCTGCGCAGGTCGATCACGCCGCGCAGCCTAGGCCGAAGTCAGTCGACGACGCGGATGCGTACCCGGCGAAAACCCTTGCCCTTGTTCTCCACCTTGGCGACCTCGATGCGTCCGATCTGGGCTGTGGAGCCAACATGGGTCCCCCCATCGGCCTGGGTGTCGAGGCCGACGATGTCGACGATGCGTACCAGCTCGACCTCGGGTGGCACCAGGTTGGTGGCGGTCCGGATGATGTCTGGGATCGCGAAAGCCTCGGCGCGGGGCAGCACGTCGATGGTGATCCGGCGGTCGCCGGCGACTTCGGCGTTGCAGGCCGCCTCGACCGCCGCCTTGAAGTCCGACGGCACCTCGGGGAGGTTGAAGTCCATCCGGGCGGTGCCCGGCTCCATGTTGCCCCCGGTGACCAGCGCGCCGAAGTCCCTGAAAACGACGCCGGAGAGCAGATGCAGTCCGCTGTGAGTACGCATCAGCAGGGTGCGTCGCTCGTCCTCGAGGGCACCACGCACCGGGGTGCCGACGGGCGGTAGCGGGTCGTCCTCGTGGGGGGTCAGCCACATGTCGTCGCTCCTTCGAGCACCGACGATGCGCGTCTGGACACCGCTCCACAGCAGTACGCCGTGATCCGGCGGCTGTCCGCCACCCCCGGGGTAGAACGCGGACCTGTCGAGCACGATGCCCAGCTCGGGGTCGGCCGCGAGGACGGTCGCGTCCCACTCGCGCAGTGTCTGGTCCGCCAGCTCGAGCCGGGAGGTGCGTCCATGGACGTCGGGGGTGGCGCCGCTCATTGCACCAGCCTAGGAGCACTGCTGCCAGGTTCACCTGGCTGATAGGCACTTCACACGGCGCACACGCCAGGTGAAGTGCGCTGATACCAGGTTCACCTGGGAAAGCGTCGGGCGATCAGCGGGCGGTGAGCATCTCCGCGACCAGGAAGGCCAACTCCAGTGACTGCGCTCGGTTGAGCCGGGGGTCGCACAGCGTCTCGTACCGGCTGTCGAGGTCCACCGCCGCCAACCGACCACCGCCGCCCACGCACTCGGTCACGTCGTCGCCGGTGAGCTCGACATGTACGCCTCCCGGCCAGGTCCCCAGCGCGCGATGCACCTCGAAGAAGCCGCGTACCTCGTCGATCACGTCGTCGAAGTCGCGGGTCTTGTGACCGGTGCTCGCCTCAAAGGTGTTGCCGTGCATCGGGTCGCACACCCACGCCGCCTTGACCCCGGCGGCAGCGGACTTCTCGATCAGGTCCGGCAAGACCCCGCGGACCCGGTGAGCGCCGAGCCGGGTGATGAACGTGAGCCGCCCCGGCTCGCGATCAGGGTCGAGCCGCTCGGCGAGCGCGATCGCGTCGTCGGGGGTCGTCGAGGGGCCGAGCTTGACTCCGATCGGGTTGCGCACCCGCGACAACAGCTCCACGTGCGCCCCGTCGAGCTGCCGCGTCCGCTCACCGATCCACAAGAAGTGACCAGAGACGTCGTACGGGTCGCCGGTCCGCGAGTCGAGCCGGGTCAACGCGTGCTCGTACTCGAGGACCAGCGCCTCGTGCGACGCGAAGAAGTCAACCGACCCGAACTCCTGCGGCTCCACCCCGCAGGCGGCCATGAACGACAGTGCCCGATCGATCTCGGCAGCCATCTGCTCATAGCGCTTGCCGACCGGGCTGGTGCGGACGAAGTCGGTGTTCCACGCATGCACCTGTCGGAGATCCGCGTACCCCCCGCTCACGAACGCACGGGCGAGGTTGAGCGTCGCCGCGGAGGCATGGTACGTGCTGAGCAGCCGGCGAGGGTCGTGTGCGCGGGCTGCCTCCGTGAACTCGTGCCCGTTGACCGCATCGCCCCGGTAGACCGGGAGGGTGGTCGCGCCGCGGGTCTCGCTCCGGTCGGATCGAGGCTTGGCGTACTGGCCGGCGATGCGGCCCACCTTCACCACCGGCACGCTAGCCGCGTATGTCAACACGACCGCCATCGACAAGAGCACCTGGAGCTTGTTGCCGACGTTGTCGGCGGTCACCCCGGCGAACGTCTCGGCGCAATCGCCGCCCTGGAGCAGGAACGACTCGCCGTCAGCGACGCTGGCCAGCTTGTCCCGCAGCCGATCGCACTCACCAGCGAACACCAGCGGTGGCAGCCGACTCAGCTCCGCCACCACGTCGTCGCGGATGGCGGGGTCTGGCCACGACGGCTGTTGCGCACCCCCGAGCGCCCGCAGGTCGTCGAGCGACGGAAACTCCATGTGGTCAGGGTAGAAGATCCGACGCGGTGTTCACCCGAAGAAGACCTCGGCCTCCGCATACAGCTCATGACGTACGGTCTTGAGCTCGCCGGTGCCTTCGGCCAGCGGGATGCGGACGATCTCGGTTCCCCGCAGCGCGACCATCGTGCCGAAGTCGCCGTCGTGGACTGCGGTGATCGCGTGCAGCCCGAAACGAGTTGCCAACCAGCGGTCGAACGCCGTGGGCGTACCGCCTCGCTGAATGTGGCCGAGGACCACCGCGCGGGCCTCCTTCCCGGTCCGCTGCTCGATCTCCCTGGCCAGCCAGTCACCGATTCCACCGAGCCGGGCGTGCCCGAACGCGTCGACCGTGTCCCTCGCCAGCTCCGTGGTCATCGTCGTCGGAATCGCCCCCTCGGACACCACGATGATGGGCGAGTAGTGCGTCGCGAACCGGCTCTCGACCTGGTTGCACACGCGTTCGATGTCGAACGGCCACTCCGGAATCAAGATGATGTTGGCACCGGAGGCCAACCCGCAGTGCAGTGCGATCCAGCCGGCATGGCGGCCCATGACCTCGACGACCAACACCCGGTGGTGCGACTCGGCAGTGGTGTGAAGTCGGTCGATGGCCTCCATCGCGATGTTGACGGCGGTGTCGAAACCGAACGTGAAGTCGGTTCCGGACAGGTCGTTGTCGATCGTCTTGGGGACTCCGACGACACTCACACCGAGGTCGGACAGCCTGGTCGCGACACCGAGCGTGTCCTCACCCCCGATCGCGATGAGCGCGTCGAGATCTCGGGACGCGAGGTTATCGATGATGCGCTCCACGCCACCGTCGACCGAAAAGGGGTTGGTGCGCGACGAGCCAAGGATCGTGCCACCGCGTGGCAGGATGCCCCGTACCTGCGGCACCCCCAGCTCACGAACATCGTTCTCGAGTGGACCACGCCAGCCGTCACGGAAGCCGACGAACTCGTCGCCGAAATCCTTGGCGCCCTTGCGGACCACTGCGCGGATAACCGCGTTGAGCCCCGGACAGTCACCGCCACCGGTCAGTACGCCTACGCGCACGCTGCCTCCCACGCTGGCCCCGTTGGTGCCGCCCACCGTACCTTCGTGCACCGGCCAAGAAACTCGAGACTTGTCACCGCCAGATCAGGCTATGACCTGGTGTGACAGTGGCAGGTCGCCAACTGATCGGGAACGAGCCCTCGGGATAGGTTGCGGGCGTGACCTTTTCGATCGTGGCCCGATCCAAGGACGGGCGCGCCTGGGGTGTGGCGGTCGCGTCGAAGTTCTTGGCAGTCGGTGCGGCGGTGCCGGCGGCCCGTGCCGATGTCGGTGCGGTGGCGACCCAGTCGTTCGCCAACACCCTGTACAAGCGCGAGGGCATGGAGCTGCTCCGCGGTGGTCACTCAGCCCAGGAGACGTTGGACACGCTGTTGGCGGCCGACGAGCAACGCGAAGAACGCCAGGCCGGGATCGTCGACGCTCGAGGGCGGGCGGCGACCTGGACCGGCAAGGGCTGTCTGGACTGGGCGGGGGGCGTCACCGGAGCGGGGTACGCCATCCAGGGCAACATCTTGACCGGCCCGGAGGTTCTCGAGGCAATGCACGAGGCCTACCTCGCGGCGGAGTCGTCCGCGCTGCCGGAGCGGCTGCTCACGGCGCTCAGGGCAGGCGACGCCGCCGGCGGCGACTCACGGGGACGCCAGAGCGCAGCCCTGTTGGTGGTGTCGGACTCCGGCGGCTACACCCCGGGCGACGACCTTGCGTATGACCTACGGGTCGACGACCACCCCGACCCGTGCCCCGAACTGGCAAGGCTCCTGCAGCTCCACCACATCTACTTCGACCGACCCGACGAGGCCGACCTGTTGCCGCTCGATGGGGAGCTGGCCGACGAGGTCGCAGTTCATGTCCAGCGGCTGGGCTATCCGGACCTCGAGACCTGGGCAGGCGTGGAGAACTACGAGGTACGCCTCATCGAGGGGCAGATCGACGCTTTCGTCCTCGAGAGACTACGCGCACAGGCGGACGGTGCGTCGTAATCCAAGCCGTCAGGACGCCCGCGCGGTGGGCCCGTCGCTTTCGTCGACAGGGTCGGGCTCACCGGGCGCCACCGGCTCCGCGATCGCCGTGACCTCGGCGCCTCCACCGGACTTAGCGGCCCGCTTCGCATCCTCCTTGGCCCGGGTCGCGTACACGTCGACGTACTCCTGACCGGACAACCGCATCAGCTCGTACATGACCTCGTCGGTGATCGCGCGCAGGATGTAGCGGTCGCCTTCCATCCCCTCGTAGCGACTGAAGTCCAGCGGTTTGCCGAATCGGATCCCGGGGCGGCTCAAGCGGCCGAAGACCTTGCCGGGAGGGGCGATCTCCCGGGTGTGCAAGATGGCGACCGGGATGACCGGGACCCGAGCCTCCAGCGCGAGCCGGGCCAGACCCGTGCGACCTCTGTAGAGCCGGCCGTCAAAGGAGCGGGTCCCTTCGGGGAAGATGCCGAACAGCCCACCCGCACCCAAGATCTTCAGCCCGGAGGTCAGCGCCCCCTCTGAGGCCCGACCACCGGAACGGTCGATCGGGACCTGCCCTGCGCCTGCGAAGAACCGTCGCTGCAGCCACCCTTTGAGCCCGCGCCCTTCGAAGTACTCGGCTTTTGCGACGAAGGTGACGCGGCGAGGGATCGCCAACGGCATGAACAGCCAGTCGGCGTAGGACTGGTGGTTGCACGCGAGGATGGCCGGCCCCTCTTCGGGGACGTTCTCGGCGCCCTCGGCCCAGGGGCGGAACACGGTGCGCAGCACCGGTCCCACGAAGATCCACTTCAGCATCCAGTAGAACACCCGCCACCTCTCCTTCGGTGAGCCGAAACCCTACCGGCGTCGGCCGCCCGCGCGCACCGGCCTGGGAACAGGTCGCCGAACTGCCCCGCTGCGTGCGACGATTCGTACGGCGTAGCCGGAAGGAGCGTGGCCGATGCCGGCTGACCAGCCCGACGATCTCGACGAGACGTTCGCCCGGATCGTCGCTGAGTACGACGCGGTGCCGGATCGGGTGGACGCCGTCCCCTGGCCGGCGCAGGAAGACGTCGGTCCGTCTCAGCCCCGGTCGCCGGCACAGCCGCTGCCCCAGTCAACCAGCGAGACATACGAGACCGCGACCTCGTGGGAATCCGTGAGGGACGACGAGGAGCACTTCGTGCCGCCGACGCCTCCCCCGGTGCCGCGGCCCGAGCCGCTGACGCTGATGGCCTGGCTGGGCGTCCTGGGTGCTCCGATCGGATTCGTGATGGCTGCCCTCGTCGGCATGGTGTTACCTCGCCTGCTGACCGGTGCACTGATCATCGGGTTCGTCGCCGGGATCATCGTGTTGATAGCGAGGATGAGCAGGCATGCTGGCGACGGTTACGACCCTGACGACGGCGCTGTCGTCTGAGGCAGGTCGTTTGAGGCAGGGTCTGAGGCACGTCTGAGGTAGGGAGAGCTCGTGCAGGTGAGCGAGACCGTAGAGATCACCGGTCATTTGCTCGACAGCGGGGTCTTGTCCCGCGTTCTCGAGGACATCCGCGAGTACGACGGCGATTACGTCGTGGATCGATTCGACGTCGGGCATGACGTCGGGGACCCCTCGTACGTCCGGATCACGGTCACGGCCGAGGACGACGATGCCTTGCAGCGCATGCTGATGCGGTTGCAGACCAAGGGCGTCAACATGGTCGACCCCGGCGAGGCGAACCTGGCGGCGGCGGAGGTCGACGGTGTCTTCCCGGACGGGTTCTACTCGACCACCAACCTGGAGACGAAGCTACGGCTCGGCGGTCGCTGGCTGACCGTCCGCAATCCCGAGATGGACTGCGGCCTGGTAGTCAGCGAGGACGGGGCCGAGCCCGTCGTGGCGACGATCCCGATGTCGGATGTCAGAGCGGGCATGCGGATCGTCTGCACGGCACAGGGAGTACGGGTCAGCGTGCCGGTCCAGGAGCGAACCGGCGACGGCTTCGGTTTCATGGAGTCAGACGTCTCGAGTGAGAAACCGCAGGCGTTGCTGGTACGCCAGGTGGTCGACGGCATGCGGTCGGCGAAGGCTGCCGGCAAGCGGGTGTTGTGGGTCGGGGGGCCGGGCGTCGTGCACACCGGCGCCGCTCCGGCGATGGTGGCGCTCGTCGATGCGGGCTTCGTCGACGTACTCTTCGCCGGCAACGCACTGGCTACCCACGACATCGAGTCGTCGCTGTACGGCACGTCGCTGGGCGTCGACCTGGCGCACGGCCGCGGTGTCGAACACGGGCACGAGCACCACATCCGGGCGCTCAACACGATCCGCAAGGCCGGCTCGATTCGGGCGGCTGTCGAGCAAGGCGTACTCACCGGCGGGATCATGCACGCACTGGTGACCCACGACAAGGAGTTCGTCCTCGTCGGATCGGTACGGGACGACGGCCCCCTGCCCGACGTCTACACCGACGTGATCGAGGGCCAACGCGCTATGCGAGCCGCGCTCACGGACGTGGGCTACTGCATCATGGTGGCGACCATGCTGCACTCGGTCGCGACCGGCAACATCCTGCCGGCCACCATCCCGCTGGTGTGCGTGGACATCAACCCGGCGACGGTGACCAAGCTCGCCGACCGGGGATCGTCGCAGGCGCGGGGCATCGTCACCGACGTGGGCTTGTTCCTCGAGCAGCTCGCGCTCGAGCTCCTCCCTGACTACCGTGCAAACCGCTGACCGTCGCGCCCCCGCCGTTGACGTACTTCCAATGGCTAAGAGTCACTTCCAATGGGTTCGAACCCATTGGAAGTGCCCCGATACCACGTTCACGTGGGATAGGGACACGGGTCAGCGCGCGGTCGGGAAGTTCAGGTGCGCAAGCGCCTCCTCGCTGACGTGGGGCCAGCGGTTCGTCACCACCTTTGCCTGGGTGTAGAACGCAACCCCCTCGGGACCGTGCACGTGGTGGTCGCCGAACAACGAGTCCTTCCACCCGCCGAACGAGTGGTACGCCATTGGCACCGGGATGGGCACGTTGACCCCGATCATTCCGACGCTCACCTGGCGCGAGAACGACCGGGCCACCTCGCCGCTGTGGGTGAAGACGGTGGTGCCGTTGCCATAGGGATTCGCGTTGACCAGCTCGATCGCGGCCTCCAGCGTGGGCACTCGCAAGACGATGAGGACGGGGCCGAAGATCTCGTCGGTGTAGACGCTCATCTGCGGGGTCACGTTGTCGAGCAGCGTGGGACCGATGAAGAAACCGTCCTCGTGCCCGGCCACGCTCAGCCCCCGACCGTCCACGACGACCGCAGCTCCGCCGGCCTCGCCGGCGTCGATGTAGCCGGTGATTCGGTCGCGGGCCCCTTCCGTGACGACCGGCCCCATCTGGCTCGCGGCTTCCGAGCCTGGGCCGACGGTGATGGCCTGTGTCCGCTCGCGGAGCTTGTCCACCAGGGCATCGGCGCTCGGTCCGACCGCCACGACGGCGGAGATCGCCATGCACCGCTGCCCCGCTGAGCCGTACCCGGCGGCCGCAAGGTGGTCGGCGGCGAAATCCAGATCGGCGTCCGGCATCACGACCGCGTGGTTCTTCGCTCCGCCGAGAGCCTGTACCCGCTTCCCGTTCGCCGACGCGCGCGAGTGCACGTACCGGGCGATCGGGGTGGAGCCGACGAACGAGATTGCGGCGATATCCGGGTGGTCGAGCACGGCGTCGACGGCGACCTTGTCACCGTGCACCACGTTGAAGACGCCGTCGGGCAGACCGGCCTCCGCGTAGAGCGACGCCACCAGGTCGGACGCGCCTGGATCTCGCTCGCTGGGCTTGAGCACGAACGTGTTGCCGCACGCGATCGCCACCGGATGCATCCACAACGGGACCATGACGGGGAAGTTGAACGGTGTGATCCCGGCGCACACCCCGAGCGGCTGACGGAAGGAGTACGAGTCCACACCACCGGAGACCGAGTCGGAGTATTCACCCTTGAGCAACTGGGGGATCCCACAGACGAACTCGACCACCTCGCGGCCGCGTACGACCTCGCCACGCGCGTCCTCGAGCACCTTGCCGTGCTCGGACGACACCACCTTCGCCAGGTCGTCCTCGTAACGTTCGAGCAGATCGCGGAAGCGAAACATCAGCCGCGAGCGCTGGGTGAGCGACGTTGTGCCCCAGGTTTGGAAGGCGTCACGCGCGGCGGCGACACCAGCATCGACATCGGCCGGCTCGGCCAGGGCCACCGTCGCCTGCACCTCACCGAGAGCCGGGTCGTAGACGTCTGCGCGGCGCTCGCCGGAGCCGGTCAGGTGCTTGCCGCCGATCCAGTGCTCGATCAGTTTCATCCGACCATCTCACCACTTCGCGGAACTGTGTCGCGGGTGGGCCGCGGTTTTGATCCCAGGTGAACCTGGTTTCAGCGCACTTCACCCGGCATGCGTGCCAAGTGAAGTGAGGCTCCGCCAGGTGAAGCACAGCTGATGAGGTGGCCAGCGTCACGCTCCAGAGACCGCTTGCCGGGCGAGGTCGGCCGCTCCGATCAATCCGGCGTCGTTGCCGAGACCGGCCCGGACGACCCTCGCCTCCGGGCGGAACCCACGGCCGGTCAGCGTCTTGCAGAACGCGTCACGAGCTGGACCGATCAGCAGCTCCCCCGCCTCCGACACGCCACCTCCGATCACGAACATGCCGGGGTCGAGAGCTGCTGCCAGGCTGGCGATTCCGACGCCCAGCCACTGGCCGACCTCGCCGAGCAGCTCTACGCACGCCGGGTCCCCGGCCTGAGCAGCCAGCGTCACCAACGGGCCGCTGATCAGACCAGGAGCACCATCGGCCATCTCGAGCAACGGGTGGATCACCGGAGAATTGGCGGCAGCCAATACCCGCGCCTCGCGGACCAGGGCGTTACCGCTCGCGTACTGCTCCCAACAGCCTCGGTTGCCGCACTCGCAGCGATGCCCGCCTGGTACCACCTGCATGTGCCCGAACTCGCCCGCAATGCCGTACTGACCGCGGTACAGCCGCCCGCGCAAGACGATGCCGCCGCCGATCCCGGTGCCCAGCGTGATGCAGACGACGGTGTCTTCACCGCGTGCCACCCCGAAACGCCATTCCGCCCACGCCGCGGCGTTCGCGTCGTTCTCGACGAGCACGTCCAGGCCGATTCGGCGTTCCACCGCTTCCTGCAGCGGCTCGCGTCGCCAGGCCAGGTGTGGCGCGAAGAGCACCGACGACCGGGCCGCGTCCACAAAACCGGCGGCGCCGATCCCGACCGCGATCACGTCGTGTCGGCCGCGCAGGTCCGAGACGATGTCGGCGATCGTGTTCTCCACCGCCGGCGGACTCGTTGTCGGCGTCTCCCGACGCAGGCGTTCCAGGACCTGTCCGGATTCGTCCACCACGCCAGCCGCGACCTTGGTACCGCCGATGTCGACTCCGACGGCCAGCCTCCCCGGCAGTCCGGCACGCGCCGCGGCCTTCACGCTACGGCTGCCGGGCCAGGTCCGCGGCACCGATCATGCCGGCCGCGTTACCCAACGCCGCGAGCCGCAGATCGGGGTTCTTCCGGTGTGTGGCAGCCGGCAGGGTGCGTACGAGGGCGTGCCGAGCCGGCTCCAGCAGGAGGTCCCCGGCGGCTGCCACGCCCCCGCCGATGACCACGACCGCAGGGTCCAGGACGGCGGTGAGAGAGGCGATGCCCTCCCCCAGCCAGCGACCCACGTCGACCAGTAACGCAATGCACATCGGATCGCCGGCGCGTGCCTGCTCGGTGATCATCGGACCGGTGACCCTGTCCCGGTCCGTCCCGACGACAGCAGCCAACGCAAGCGCCTCGGGGAGCTCCGAGTCGAGCCGGTCATGGGCTTCCCGGACCAGGGCCCGACCACTTGCGTACTGCTCCCAGCAGCCGTACTGCCCGCAGCCGCAGCGCACCCCGGCGGCAACCATCCGCATGTGGCCGACCTCGGCGGCCAGGCCTTGAGCGCCGCGGTAGAGCCGGCCACCGGTGACGATCCCGCCGCCGATCCCGGTCCCCACGGTGATCAGGAGCAGGTCTTGGACGTCGCGCCCGGCGCCAAACCGAAACTCCCCCCAGGCGGCTGCGTTGGCGTCATTTTCGACCACGACCGGCAGCTGGACCCGAGTCTTGACGTGCTCGGCCAGGGGTTCGCCCACCCAGGAGATGTTGGGGGCGAAGAGCACCGTCGCGCGCTCCGCGTCGATGAAACCCGCGGCGCCGATGCCCACCGCCTCGATGACATGATCGGCGCGCAGCCGGTGCACGGTGGCAGCAACGGCGTCTGCGATTGCGTCCGGATCGGTCGCCGGAGTGGTCTCACGCTCGACAGCGAGGATGGTGCCGGAGTCGTCGACGACACCGGCGGCGATCTTGGTGCCACCGATGTCGACGCCTACGGTGAGCCCCACGGTGGTCCCTCAGGCCGCCGACTCGACGCGCTTCTTCAGACCCTTGAGAGCAGCATCGATGATGACCTTCTCCGCCTTACGTTTGAGCATCCCGATCATCGGGATGGGGACGTCGACCGACAGCCGGTACGTCACCCGCGTGCCGCCGTCCCATTGCGAATCGAGCACATACGTCCCGTCGAGGCCGCGCAACATCTTGCCCTCGATGAGTGTCCACGTGACTGCCTTGTCGCCCTGCCAGTCGTAGCTCAGCACGTACTCGTCACGGATTGGTGCGGCGTCGAGCACGAAACGCACCCGCTCGGGACGACCCCCGGGACCCTGCTGGACGATCTCGGTTTCCTTGACACCGGTGGCCCAGGTCGGGTACGCGCCGAAGTCGGCGATGACAGCCATGACCGCAGGTGGGGCGGCGTCGATCACGATGTCGCTGGTGGTTTGGTCGACCATCGTTGCCCTTCTCTGCCACACAAGCCGTGCCCGGGGAGACTACTCGCTCCGCTGCCGCCGGGCGGTAGCGTGCGACGCGTCCCGCCGGAGGGAGTGACCAGTGGAGGGCACCACCCCGACCGACGATGTCGTCCGCAACGCCGACCTGTTTCCGATAGGAGTCGGGTTCCGCCGGCAGCTGGACGGCGAGTGGTGCGACGTGACCTGGTCGGGATTCCGGGACGACGTCATGGCGATCGCCAGGTGCCTGGTTGCCTCCGGCCTCGCGTCCGGGGACCGGGTCGGGTTGCTGTCCGAGACGCGGTACGAGTGGACCCTGCTCGACTATGCGATCTGGTGGGCCGGCGGTGTGGTCGTGCCCGTGTACCCGACCTGGCCGGCCGAGCAGATCCACCGCGTGCTCCGCGAATGTGGCGCCGCCGCCTGCTTCGTCGGAGACGTCGCGCACCTTGCGACCCTGGATCAGCTGCGCACCGAGCTACCAGAGCTGCGGCACGTCTGGCGCATCGGGGAGACGGTGACCGAGATGTTCGGTGAAACGGCCGACGAAGTTCCAGCTGATGTTCTCGAGCGGCGACGGCGATCGGCGCGGCCGTCGTCGCCGGCCACGATCGTCTACACCCCGGGGACGACCGGGCAGCCGAAGGGTTGCCTGTTGTCGCACGGCAACCTCATGCATGAGCTCCGTGTCGTGACCCAGGCGCTGGACGATCTCTTCGGCCCCGAGGACGCGGCTACCGTGCTGTTCCTGCCACTGGCTCACATCGACACCCGGATGGTGCAGCTGTGCTGCGTGCGAGCCGGCGCCCGACTCGGCCACTGCAGCGATCCCCACGACATCGCCGAAACCATGGTCGCGATCCGACCGACGTTCCTCCTCGCCACCCCGCGGGTGTTGCAGGCGGCGTACACCGTGGCGAGCTCACGGGCACACAGCAACCGGCGAGCACGGCTGTTCACCGCGGCTGCGGAGACCGCGATCCGTTACAGCCGAGCGCTCGACGCTGCTGGTCCCGGCTGGCTGTTCCGCGCTCGGCACGCGGCGTTCGGGAGGCTGGTTTACGCCGGGCTGCGCGCTGCGGCCGGGGGGCGAATCCGGCATGCGATCTGCGTGTCCGGACCCCTCGATGAACGGCTGGCTCACTTCTGGCGCGGGATCGGTGTGCCCGTCCTCGAGGGGTACGGGCTCACCGAGGCGAGCGGTGCCCTGACCCTCAACCGGCCTTCAGACCAGCGAATTGGCACGGCCGGTCGTCCGTTGGACGGAACGCACCTGCGGATCGCCGATGACGGTGAGCTCCTGGTGCGCGGACCACAGGTCTTGTTGTCCTACTGGGGGTCGGCGGCATGTGCGTTGCCGGACGACGACGGTTGGTTGCGCACGGGCGACCTGGCCGAGATCGACGGCGACGGATGGCTTCGCGTCACCGGCCGCCAAGCGGAGCTCTTGGTGACCGCCGGCGGCAAGTCGGTGGCCCCGACAGTGCTCGAGGACCGCGTCCGGGCGCATCCGCTGGTCAGCCAGTGCCTGGTGGTCGGTGACGGCAAACCTTTCATCGCCGCCTTGATCACCGTGGATCACGAAGCCCTTCGAGCCTGGGCGACCGAGCACAACAAGTTCGCTCGCACGGCCCGATTGCTCGAGGACCCACAACTTCGAGACGCCGTCCAATCCGCCGTCGACGACGCCAACACCCTGGTCTCCCAGGCCGAGTCCCTTCGGGCATTCCGGCTGCTTCTCGATGACTGGACCGAGCGCCGTGGCCACCTGACTCCCATGCAGACGCTCAAGCGATCCGCACTCCTACGCGACCTTCGGGACGAAATTCGCTCCCTCTACCGCTGACGCCCTCACGCGCTCGCCGGCATCCGCCGTTCGGCCGACCCTTGCCACCAACTCGGGTGATCTTCAGGCCCCAAACGTTCTCTCCGGGTGATTGTCCGGCTACCGTCCGTATCGGAAGACCCCGAGGGAGGAATAGTGGCCGACCGGCGCGCCCAATTGCGGCCGCACCACGGCAACCACGACGGCGCTGCCGCCGTCGAGTTCGCTTTGGTGTCGGTGCTGCTGTTGACGTTGGTCTTCGGGATCATCCAGTACGGCTTGTATTTCTGGGCGTCGCAAATCGGATCCTCGGCCGTGCGGGATGCGGCGCGCTACTCCGCGGTCGGCACGAAGGACTGCCCTGACCTTCAGGCAACGGTGGACGATCAGATCAGTGGCGCGGCAGTCGGTTCCCCCACCACCACCCGCAGCTATTCCGCAAACCCGGCTACCACCGGCGGCACGGTCACCGTGACGGTCACCTTTCAGGCCCTCGACATCGGTATGCCCTTCATACCGCTCCCCGGTGACGGTGAGATCACGCAGTCCGCTGACGCGCGAGTCGAGAACGTCACGTCGAGCTCGGTGGACTGCACATGATCGGTCCATCGCCTCGCGCCCAACCGTTCCGCGAGGACGGTGCCGTCGCGCTGCTCGTCGCCCTCGTCTCGTTGCTACTGCTCGCCACGGGAGCTTTGGCCGTCGACCTGGGCAACGCGTTCGCCCGCAAGCGGCTCGTGCAGACCGAAGTCGACCTGGCAACCCTGGCCGGCGGCGCCGAGCTCCCAGCGGCCGACGCCGCGAGTAAGGCCACGGCTGTCGCGGCGGTACTGGACTACCTGCAGCGCAATGCGACCTTCGGCCAAGACGAGAGCACCTGGACCGTAGGCCAGTTGCAGGACACCGACACCGCCAACGGTGAAGTGGTGTTCGACTCCGCCAACCGGATGCGCGTGACGGCGCCACCGGCCACGGTCGACTTCGGCCTGGCCGGTGCGCTCGGCTTCTCGTCCGTGGGCGTCTCAGCCGTCGCTGCCGCGGAGATCCGCTCTCCCGGCGTGTTGATGCCGATGTGGCTGCCCGCGAGCTGCGGTGTGGGGGCAGTCCTTGGCGACACCGGTCCGAGCGGCGCTGGCGACCCGAGCCCCGAGACCGCCAATCCAACCCCCAAGGACAACCGACTCGGCCTCAGCTCCGTGATCCCCACAACCGCGGCCTACGGCGCGAGTGTGACGCTCACCGCGACCTTGACCAAGCTCCCCCCAAACGTGACCACCGCAGACATCCTGTTTACCTACGGCACATCAACGCAGGTCAACTATCCGGTGCCCGCGTTCACGAGGACCACTCCGACGAACAACAACCGTACGGTGTCCATCACCGTCGACAGCAGAGTCACCAACACCGCTGGCACGTGGCAGATGTGGGCGCGTGCGAAGGATGGGTACGCCAAGACGAGTGTCGACTTCACCGTCGAAGGCGCCGGCACGCTGGAGTGCAGCTCCAGCCAGCGCGGGAACTTCGGCCAGCTGGACAGCCCACGCATCAACGGAGGGACGAAGCAGACCCGCTACGCGCTCAACCTGGCGATCGGGGTCGACCACTCCTTCGTTGTCCACCCGACCCCGTCCTCGAACGGAGGCGAGTGCACGTCCTCTGCCCCGTCGGAGCTCGACAACGCACCCGCCCGCGACGGACGCAACTGTGTCAACGCCGATGAGGGCAATGACGGCCCAGGCTTGACCGAGGGGCTGCTCGCTGGGGTCAGCGGCTACCCCGGACGCTTGGCCAACAACTCGGGTGGATCCTGCGGGCGTACGCCGATCGTCTTCGACAAGGTCACGTCCACTCCGCTCAACAACGACGTCTTGTCGTGCTTTCTCCCTACCGGCTACACCAATGCCAGCATCGCCAGCGGCATTGGCCCTACAACCCCGCAGGGCGTTCTCAGCCAGGCGATCTTCGACTCCCCACGCTTCGTGTGGGTGCCCGTTGTCGGTTGTGCCGACCGCAGCTGTAAGGGCGATCTGGCGATCAAGTCCTTCGCATCCTGCTTCATCACAGACGAGGGCCTGGCCTCCAGCAAGGCCGCCACCGACGCAACCAGCTCCAACGGCATCACTCTCAACGACGGCGACACGCAGGTGAGCTCGGTGCAACTGATGTGCTTCGATCCCGCTGCTCTCCCGGAGACCACAACCTCCGCGAGTGGCGGAATGCCCTATCTCGGCAGCGGGACGCGGATCGTCTCGCTCGTCGAGTGACCCCGGCCCTACCGACGAGAGACCAGGACTGATCATGGGACGCAAGACCATCCTCATCATCGTCGCGCTGGCGATTGCCACTGTCGGCGCGCTGCTCGTCTTCTTGTACGTGCAGGGCGTCGACGACCGTGCGGTCGCGCAACAGGCGCCTAAGGAAGTGCTGACGGCGACCGCCTTGGTCGCCGCGGGCGATTCGGTCCAGGAGGCGCAGCAAGCCGGCAAGTTCGAGCTGACGGCCGTCCCGGAGGCGGCCATCCTCGCTGGCGCGCTCGACTCCACCGACTCAATCGAG
The DNA here is from genome assembly GCA_013696555.1 of Nocardioidaceae bacterium. Lineage (GTDB taxonomy): Bacteria > Actinomycetota > Actinomycetes > Propionibacteriales > Nocardioidaceae > JACCYJ01. The sequence goes on from JACCYJ010000131.1 coordinate 25,912, forward strand.
TCGATGGTGGCAAGCAGCACCATTTACCCCGGCGAGCAGGTCATCCAAGCGAAGTTCGCCGAAGTTGGTTCCGTCAGCAACCTGGGAATCCCGAACAAACGGCTGGCGATCAGCGTCCAGCTCACGGATCCCAACCGGGTCGCCGGTTTCGTGGCGCCGGGTTCACAAGTCGCGATCTGGCTGACCTGGGGCGAGGGCGAGGCGGCGCAGATCCGGTTGCTTCTCGAAGACGTCAAGGTGCTGGGCACCGGACAGACCACCGTGGCATCCACGACGACGACCGACGCCACTGGAGCGCAGACAACCGAGGCGATCCCCCTGACGATCCTCACCGTGTCGGTGGACCAGACCGAGGCCGAGAAGATCCGGCTGGCAGAGAAGGTCGGTGAGCTCAGCCTGGGCTTGCGCACCGCGGACACGCAGACCCGTCTGTCACCCGGCCTAACCGGAACCACGTTGTTCCGCTGAGGAGCCAGCCATGACCATCATCGTCGAACCAGATCCCACGACGGCGCGGGCCATCGCCTCCGCCGTCGGGCCGGGCGTGCACCTGCTCGCGATCGAGGAGCTCAAGGCGCACCTGGACACCTCCGTGGAGGAGAGCGCCGTCATCCTCGGGCCGAGCGTCAACCTGCGAGCGGCGGTCGCCTTCGCCGACACCTATCGGGTGATGCGGCCGGCCTTGAGCGTGATCCTGGTGCGTGACTCCGTCGACACCCATGTGCTGGCCGAGGCACTGCGCTCAGGGATGCGGGAGGTTTCCGCAACCGCGGACGCACCGAGCATCACCCAAGCGGTACGCCGAGCCCAGATCCTGCACGAAGCCATGACCGCGCAGCAGGCGCCGGCCGACACCGCTTACAGGGGCAACGTGATCACGGTGTTCTCGGCGAAGGGCGGGGTCGGCAAGACGACCGTGGCGACGAACCTGGCGATGGCGCTGGCTGACCAGGGCACCCGCGAAGTCTGTCTGGTCGACCTGGACCTCGCCTTCGGTGATGTCGCGATCACGCTTCAGGTTTTCCCCACCCGCACCATTGCCGACGCGGTCCAAATGCAGCCGAACCTCGACCTCGACGGCCTCGAGTCGCTCCTGACGCCCTACCGCGACGGCGTGAGCGCCCTCGTGGCGCCGGTGCAACCCGACGCGCAGGACACCATCTCCGCCCAGCTGGTGGGTCGAATTCTCGAGCTGCTGCGCGAACGGTTCGCCTACATCGTCGTGGACACGCCACCGGCGTTCGACGACCAGGTGCTGCAGGCGTTCGACCTCAGCGACCAGGTGCTGCTCATCGCCACGCCCGATGTCCCGGCTCTGAAGAACCTCAAGATCGCGTTCGAGACGTTGAACCTCCTCAACTACCCGCGCGAGCAGTGCTCGCTCGTCCTCAACCGCGCTGACGCCAAGGTGGGGATCACCGCCGACGAGGCCAGCACCACGCTGGCCATGCCCATCACCTGCTCGATCCCGTCCTCACGCGACGTGCCGGCGTCGATCAACCGCGGCGAGCCGATCGTGGTGTCCGAGCCGCGGCACTCGGTGAGTGTCGCGATCAAGTCCCTGGCGGCCTTGTGTCTTGCCGCGAGCGGATCACCGGACGAAGACGAGCTCGTGGGCGCTGGTCATGACGGCGGGAAGCGCCGCGCCAGCCGCTTCGCCAGGAAAGGACGCAACTGATGGGTCTCTCAGAGCGCTTGGCCACCGCACAGCGGGATCGGATGGAGCACGCCCAGACATCGACGGTCAAGTCATCGACGGCGACCGTGGCACCGGTGAACCGGGGCGAACCCGTCGCCGATCCATTCGCTGAGCTCAAGGCCGCCGTTCATCACAGCCTGCTCACAGCGCTCGGTCCTCGGCTCTACGACGCCAACCTGTCGCAACCCGACCTCGAGGTCATGGTGCGCGAGGCGTTGCAGGACGCCAGCTCCTTCGACGAGATGCCGATGACGGCGGCCGACAGGACGCGGCTCACGCAGGAGATCTCCGACGACATCTTGGGCTACGGCCCGATCGAGCCCTACCTCCGCGACCCCAACTTGTCCGAGGTCATGGTCAACGGGCCGTACGACATCTGGATCGAGCGTGACGGCCGCCTCAACCGGGTAAACGCCCGGTTTGCCAACGAGGCGCACCTGCGCCGGACAATCGACAAGATCGTCGCCAGGGTCGGTCGCCGGGTCGACGAGTCGAGCCCGATGGTGGACGCCCGGTTGCCTGACGGCAGCCGTGTCAACGCGGTCATCCCACCCCTCGCGCTCGACGGTTCGCTGCTCACCGTCCGTAAGTTCGCCGCCGACCCCTACACGGTCGCGGACCTCATCACCTTCGGGTCGATGACCCCTCGTTCGGCGGAGTTCCTGGAGGCCTGCGTCAAGGGCTCCCTCAACATCGTGGTGTCCGGAGGCACCGGTGCCGGCAAGACGACAACGCTGAACGTGCTGTCGTCATTTATCCCCACCGACGAACGCATTGTCACCATCGAGGATGCCGCCGAGCTGCAACTGAACCAAGAGCACGTGTTACGGCTGGAGTCGCGCCCCTCCAACATCGAGGGAAAGGGCGCGGTCACCATCCGCGACCTGGTGCGAAACGCGCTGCGCATGCGTCCCGACCGCATCGTGGTTGGTGAGGTCCGCGACGCTTCAGCACTCGACATGCTGCAAGCGATGAACACCGGTCATGACGGCTCCATCTGCACCGTGCACTCCAACTCCCCACGAGACACCCTGTCGCGCATCGAGACCATGGTGTTGATGGCCGGCATGGACTTGCCGATGCGGGCGATCCGTGAGCAGATAGCGAGCGCCGTCGACCTGGTGGTCCACCAGACACGGCTCTCTGACGGCAGCCGTCGCATCACTCACATCACCGAGGTGGAGCGAATGGAGGGTGACGTCATCACCTTGCAGGACATCTTCGTCTTCGACCACTCGATGGGCCACGACGAGAACGGGATATCGCGCGGACGACTGCGCGCCACCGGCCTTCGCCCCAAGTTCGTGGAGCAGCTGAACCGGAACGGCGTCGGCGTGGACGCGATGCTCTTCGCCATGGACGGTGGCCTGTGACCAGGTCCCTTTCCCGGGTGCTGGCACAGGGAGCGGTGACCGGCTTGGTCACATCCGTGTCGGTTCTCGGCCTGACCTGGCCCGCGGCCGCAGAGCCGTCCGGTGAAATCGACTCTGTCGAGACCGCCAACGGCGTCGTACAGGTGCTGTTCTCACTGCGTGACCTGCCCGAGGGAATCACCCCGGAACTCCAGACCGTCGAGGTCAGCATCGACGACGAAGCACAACCGGGGACCGCCGAGCTTGCGTCAAACGCGCGTGATGCCGTGCAGCGCTCCACCGTCTTGGTGATCGACGTCAGTGAGTCCATGGCCGGTGACCGGTTCGCGGCAGCGCGCGAGGCCGCGCTGACCTTCATCGACCAGGCCCCCGACGACTTGAGCATCGGGCTCGTCAGCTTCGCCGGCAAGGTCACGGAGGTGGCGCCGACCCAGGACCGTGATGCCGTCCGAGCCGCCGTCGACCAGCTGCGCCTCGCGAAGGGAACGCTGCTGTACCAAGGCATCGAGCAGGCCCTCGACGTGCTCGTCGACGAGGGTTCTGGCAACGTCCTGGTGCTCTCGGACGGGCGCGACACCAGTGGTGAACCAACTACGGACGTGTTGGCCGCCTTGCGCAAGTCGGACGCCCGCATCGACGTCGTCGCGCTCGAACAGTCGGGTGCGGCGTTGAGCGTACTCGAGCAGCTTGCCGTCGCGGGGTCGGGGCAGGTCATCAACGCCGATGCCGCGTCGCTGACCGCTG
>JACCYJ010000132.1 GCA_013696555.1 Nocardioidaceae bacterium
ACGACGGTGTAGCCGTTGTTGCTCAAGATGATGTCGACGAGGTTCTTGCCGATGTCGTGGACGTCGCCCTTCACAGTGGCGAGCACGATCGTCCCCTTGCCCTCCTCGTCCGTTTTTTCCATGAACGGTTCCAGGTAGCCCACCGCCGCTTTCATCACCTCAGCCGACTGCAGCACGAACGGCAGCTGCATCTGACCGGAGCCGAAAAGCTCACCGACCACCTGCATGCCCGCGAGCAGGTCTTCGTTGACGATGGCGAGAGCACCGCGACCGGTGTCGAGCGCTTCGTCGAGGTCGGCGGTGAGCCCGGTCCGCTCGCCGTCGATGATCCGCCGCTGCAGTCTCTCGGGCAGCGGCAGCGCCGCAAGCTCGGCAGCCCGGTTTTGCGCCGTGTCCGCCACCTTGACCCCAGCGAAGAGCTCGAGGACCCGTGACAGGGGGTCGTAGCCGTCGCGACGGCGGTCATAGATGAGGTCGAGCGCAACGTCGCGCTGCTCCTCCGGGATCCGCGCCAGCGGCACGATCTTGGCGGCGTGCACGATCGCGGAGTCGAGCCCGGCTTGGACGCATTCGTGCAGGAAGACGGAGTTGATCACGGTACGCGCGGCCGGGTTGAGCCCGAACGACACATTGGAGACACCGAGTGTCGTCTGCACCTCGGGGTAACGCCGCTTGAGCTCGCGGATCCCCGCGATGGTCTCCAGCGCGTCGCGCCGCGACTCTTCCAGCCCGGTGCCGATGGAGAACGTGAGGCAGTCGACGATGATGTCGCTCGTTCGCATCCCCCAGCGGGTGGTCAGGTCCTCGATCAGCCGGGTGGCGACCCGTACCTTCCACTCCGCGGTCCGGGCCTGACCCTCCTCGTCGATCGTGAGCGCCACGACTGCGGCGCCGTGCTCCTGGACGATCGGCATGACCCGGGCGAAGCGGGAGTCGAGACCGTCGCCGTCCTCGTAGTTGACGGAGTTGATCACGCTTCGGCCGGCGAGGCGCTCGAGACCGGCCTCGATCACCGCTGTCTCGGTGGAGTCCAGCATGATGGGCAGTGTCGAGGACGTCGCCAGCCGGAAGGCCATGGTCGACATGTCCACGGCCCCGTCGTGGCCCACGTAGTCGACGCAGACGTCCAACAGGTGCGAACCATCGCGGATCTGTGACCTGGCGATCTCGATGCAGTCGTCCCAGCGCTCGGCCAGCATCGCCTCGCGGAACGCCTTGCTGCCGTTGGCATTGGTGCGTTCTCCGATCGACAGGTAAGAGGTCTCCTGGCGGAACGGCACATGTTGGTAAAGCGAGGAGGCGCCGGCCTCAGGCTGCGGCTCGCGGGTCGTCAGGTCGCGGCCGCGTACCCGCTCCACCACCAGGCGGATGTGCTCGGGCGTCGTACCACAACACCCGCCGACGAGGCACAACCCGTACTCACGGGTGAACGTGTCGTGTGCATCGGCGAGTTGTTGCGGCGTGAGGGGATAGCGGGCGCCTTCGGCCGCCAGCTGCGGCAGACCGGCGTTGGGCATGCAGCCGACAGCGACCCGGGAGTGCCGGGACAGGTGCCGCAGGTGCTCGCTCATCTCGGCAGGGCCAGTGGCGCAGTTGAGCCCGATCACGTCGATCCCGAGGGGCTCCAGCGCGGTCAGGGCGGCTCCGATCTCGCTGCCGAGCAACATCGTCCCGGTGGTCTCGACGGTCACGTTGACGATGATCGGCACGTCGGCGTGGGCAGCAGCGATGGCGCGACGGGCACCGATGACAGCCGCCTTGGCCTGCAGGAGGTCCTGCGCCGTTTCAACCAGGATCGCATCGACACCGCCCTCGAGCATGCTGCGACCTTGCTGGTCGTACGCATCGCGCAGAGCCGCGAACGGCACATGCCCGAGGGTCGGCAGCTTCGTGCCGGGACCCATCGAACCGAGTACCCAGCGGGGGTGGTCCGAGTTTGACCAGGCATCGGCGGCCTCTCGGGCCACCGCAGCGCCGGTGAGAGCCAGCTCGCCGATGCGGCCGGCGATGCCGTACTCGCCGAGATTGCCGAGATTGGCGCCGAACGTGTTGGTCACGATGGCGTCGGCTCCCACGCCCAGGTACGCGTCGTGGATGGCGCGGACGACGTCGGGCCGGGTGACATTGAGGACTTCGTTGCATCCCTCGTGGCCCTGGAAGTCGTCGAGTCCCAGGTCGTAGCCCTGCAACATGGTGCCCATCGCACCGTCGGCGACGACGACCCGATCGGCAAGCGCAGCGCGGAGCGATGGAGCAGTTGACATGCGGCCTCGTTCTCGGGGACGGGTTGTCTCAGGCTACAAGGGGCAGGCGCGCCGTAGGCTGATCCGGTGAGTGCCGCGCCCGTCGACCCGATCATGATCGCGGCGTTCGAGGGTTGGAACGACGCCGCGGAGGCTGCCTCGGGGGTGATCGACCATCTGCTGGAGACGTGGGAGGCCGAGCAGGTCGCCGAGATCGACCCGGAGGATTACTACGACTTCCAGGTCAACCGTCCCGTCGTCGGCGCCGCGGATGAGGAGACCCGCGCCATCACGTGGCCGACGACGCGAATCTACGTGGTCCGGCCGGTCGAGTCCGCGCGCGATCTGGTGCTGGTGCGAGGGCTTGAGCCGAACATGCGGTGGCGGCAGTTTTGCGCCGAGCTGATCGAGTCCGCCGACCAGCTCGGCGTCCAGCTGGTGGTGGCCCTGGGAGCGCTGCTTGCCGATACCCCGCACACCCGGCCGATCCCCATCACCGGTACGGCAAGCGATGTCCAACTGGCGTCCGCACTCGAGTTCGAGCGCTCTCGCTACGAGGGCCCGACGGGTATCAACGGCGTCTTCCAGGATGCGTGCGGGTCATCGGATCTGCCGTGCGCCTCGCTGTGGGCGGCGGTCCCCCACTACGTCGCGCAGCCACCGTGTCCGAAGGCCACGCTGGCGCTGATTGGTCGGCTGGAGGACCTGATCGAGACGTCGATTCCGGTCGGTGACCTGGTCGAGCAGGCGCGGGCCTGGGAGCGTGGTGTGGACGAGCTGGCTCGCGAGGACACCGAGATCTCCGCGTACGTCGCGGCGCTCGAGGAGGCACGTGACGCCAGCGACCTGCCCGAAGCCAGCGGGGAGGCGATCGCCCGCGAGTTCGAGCGTTACCTCAAGCGCCGCCGCGACGACTGACCCGGTCTTAGAGGGCGACGCCGAGGAGGGCGTCGCACAACGTCCGGACGACGCTGGGTGCGGCAACCTCCTCGGCCATCCGTTCGGCGCCCTCTCGAGCGACCGCCTCCTGAGCGCCGCCGATCGCGGTCTCGGCCCAGACATCGATGGCGGCCACCGCCCGAGGGGTGTCGAGGTCAGCCGCCAGGGCCGCGCGCACGTTGCCCACCAACGGGCGGGCGTCCGGCGCC
>JACCYJ010000227.1 GCA_013696555.1 Nocardioidaceae bacterium
CATCGCGTCATCGACCTGCCGGTGCCGGACGAGCTCCTGCAGGCACTCGAGAATCACGCCGCGTTGAGAAGGAACGGTTACCAGCTCGTCGAGTTCGGGGTGCGCTGCCCAGCGGAGTACGTCGACCGCTTCTGCGCGGCGCAGAGCCGGTTCATGCACGAGGCACCGTTGGGCGACCTCGACGTCGAGCCGGAGGTGTGGACACCGGAGCGGCTGGCCGAGGCGGAGGAGCGCGCGTGCGCCAGGGTCGCGACGGCTTCACGGTGCTGGCCATCGCACCCGATGGCTCCGTTGCCGGCTACACCCAGCTCGTCGTACCGCCCTCCGACGACGGCCGGGTCGCGCAGGCGGACACGCTGGTGCTGCCCGATCACCGCGGGCACCGGCTCGGACTGGCGATGAAGGTGCGCAACCTGCGGCGGCTCCAAGAGCATCACCCCGACCGAACGTATGTCGGGACGTGGAACGCCGATGGCAACGCTCCGATGCTCGCCGTCAACAGTCGGCTCGGGGCGACACCGCGCGAGCGAATGCTCGAGTACCAGCGCTCCGAGACCACGCCGGTCCGGCACACCTCTCCCAGGTGAACCTGGTATCAGTGCACTTCACCCGGCATGTACGCCAGGTGAAGTGCCGTCGTACCAGGTAAACCTGGTATCGGTGCAACCGCGATCAGAGCTTGCGGAGGCGGACCCAGCGCACCGCATGGTCGGCGCTCTTGCGGAGCACCAACGAGGCGCGACCACGAGTCGGCGCGATGTTCTCGACCAGGTTGGGGCCGTTGATCGTGTCCCACACCGATTCGGCCGTGGCGATCGCCTCCTCATGTTGCAACTCCCCGTACCGACGGAAGTACGAGGCGGGGTCCCGGAACGCAGTCTCGCGCAGTCGGAGGAATCTTTCGACGTACCAGGTCCGGATGTCGGCAGCGGCGGCGTCGACGAAGATCGAGAAGTCGAAGAAGTCGCTGATCGCCAACCCCGGACGTCCGTCGCCCCGCATCCGGGCCGGCTGCAGCACGTTCAGCCCTTCGAGCAGGACGATGTCTGGCCGGTGGAGCTCGACATACGAGTCGGTGATGTCGTAGGCCAGATGGGAGTACACCGGCGCCCGCACCTCGTCCGCACCCGACTTCACCGCAATCACAAAGCGCAGCAGTGCCTTGCGGTCGTACGACTCGGGGAAGCCCTTGCGCTCCAGCAGGCCACGGCGTGCCAGCTCGGCGTTGGACAACAAGAAGCCGTCGGTGGTCACCAGCTCCACACGCGGGTGCTGCGGCCAGCGGGAGAGCAGCTCACGAAGCAGTCGCGCGGTCGTCGACTTGCCGACCGCGACGGAGCCGGCGATGCCGATCACGAACGGTGTCCGCGCCGGCTGCGGGCGGCCGAGGAATGCTTCGGTCTCGCGGTGCAGCTCGCCGACGTGGCGGCTGTGCAGGCTCAACAGGGAGCTCAACGGCAGGTAGACCTGCCGGACCTCCTCGAGGTCCAGCTCGTCACCGAGGCCGCGGACCCGCGCCACTTCCGCTGCGGTGAGCGGCTGACGCTGGGTCTCGGTGAGCGCGGCCCAGTCTTCGCGGGTGAGCTCGACGTACGGCGAGTCCGACATGAGCCTCATTGTGCTGATGCCGGGTCGTGGCCGACGCCATCGGTACGCTGAGCGCATGTGCGGGATCGTGGGGTACGTCGGTGCGAAGCAGGCGCAGGATGTCGTCGTGGAGGGATTGCGCCGCCTCGAGTACCGCGGTTACGACTCCGCCGGTGTGGCCTTAGTAGCGGACGGCCGAGTACAGGTGGCCAAGCGGGCCGGCAAGCTCGCGAACCTTGACAAGATCCTGGCCGAGAAGCCGTTGCCGGCCTCCCAGCTTGGCATCGGGCACACCCGGTGGGCCACTCACGGGGCACCGACCGACCGCAACGCGCACCCGCACACCGACTGCTCCGGTCGCATCGCGGTCGTGCACAACGGGATCATCGAGAACTTCGCCACGCTGCGTGCCGGGCTCGAGGACCGAGGCCACACCCTGGTATCGGACACCGACACCGAGGCCGTCGCGCATCTGCTCGAAGAGGTGCTGCGCGACGGAGCGACGACGTTGACCGCGGCAATGCGGGTGGTCTGCCAGCAGCTGCACGGTGCCTTCACCCTGGTCGTGGTGGACGCTCAGCAACCGGACGCCGTGGTGGCGGCCCGCCGTAACTCCCCGTTGGTGGTGGGCCGAGGGGAGGGCGAGAACTTCGTCGCCTCGGATGTCGCGGCTTTCATCCAGCACACCCGGGAGGCGATCGAGCTCGGCCAGGACCAGGTCGTCACGATCACCGCGACCGAGGTCAGCGTCACGGACTTCGCCGGGGATCCCGTCGAGCTCCGCGAGTTCCACGTCGACTGGGACGCGTCCGCCGCCGAGAAGGGCGGCTACGAGTGGTTCATGCTCAAGGAGATCGACGAGCAGCCGCAGGCGGTGTCCGACACGCTGCTGGGCCGGTTCTCACCGTCCGGGCAGCTGCAGCTGGACGAGATGCGGCTCAGCAATGGTGAGCTGCGCGAGATCGACAAGGTGATCGTCATCGCCTGCGGGACCGCGTTCTACGCCGGCATGGTCGCCAAGTACGCAATCGAGCACTGGACCCGCATCCCGTGCGAGGTCGAGCTGGCCAGCGAGTTCCGCTACCGCGACCCCGTCCTCGACCGGTCCACCCTGGTTGTCGCCATCAGCCAGTCCGGCGAGACCATGGACACCCTGATGGCGATCCGGCACGCCCGCCAGCAGCGGTCGCGGGTGCTGGCGATCTGCAACACGAACGGGTCGACGATCCCGCGTGAGTCCGACGCCGTGATCTACACCCACGCCGGCCCCGAAGTCGCGGTAGCCGGCACCAAGACCTTCCTCGCCCAGATCGTCGCCTGCTACCTGCTCGGCCTCTACCTCGCCCAGGTCCGTGGCACGAAGTACGGCGACGAGGTCGCCGCGACCGTTCGGGAGCTGCGCAAGATACCGGCCGCGATCGCCCGGTTGCTGGCGGAGGCCGAGCCGGTACGCGAGCTCGCCCGGTCGTTGGTTGGCGCCCGGTCGGTGCTGTTCGTCGGGCGACATGTCGGGTTCCCGGTGGCGTTGGAGGGCGCGCTCAAGCTCAAGGAGCTGGCCTACATCCATGCTGAGGGCTTCGCCGCCGGTGAGCTCAAGCACGGTCCGATCGCATTGATCGACGAGGGTGTCCCGGTGTTTGTGGTCGTGCCGCCACAGGGCCGCGACATGGTGCACGACAAGGTCGTCAGCAACATCCAGGAGATCCGGGCCAGAGGCGCCCGCACGATCGTGCTCGCCGAGGATGGTGACGACGACGTGGTCCCGTACGCGGACGACCTGATCCGGTTGCCAAAGGTCCCGACCCTGTTGCAGCCACTTGTCTCGACGGTGCCGTTGCAGATCTTTGCCTGCGAGCTGGCGACCCGGCTCGGCCGCGACGTCGACCAGCCGCGAAACCTGGCGAAGTCCGTCACGGTCGAGTAGCGCGGCGTCGCGATGATCGTGGGCGTCGGCATCGACGTGGTGGACGTCGCGCGGTTCGAGCAGACGTTGGGCCGTACACCGGGCTTGCGCGCTCGGTTGTTCACCCCTGGCGAGCGGGATCTGCCGCTTGGTTCCCTCGCCGGTCGGTTCGCGGCCAAGGAGGCCCTCGCCAAGGCGCTCGGAGCCCCGGCGGGGTTGGCCTGGCTCGACGCGGAGATCACCAATGACTCCAACGGGCGGCCCGCCCTCACCATGGCCGGAAGCGTCGCCGAGCGGGCGAGTGCGGTGGCTGCCCGACGGGCCCATCTGTCGATCTCGCACGACGCCGGCATCGCCTCGGCCGTCGTGGTGTTGGAGGGCTGATGCGGTCGGCCTACACCGTCGACGCAGTCCGCACCGCGGAGCAGGCGCTGATGGCTACCGTTCCGTCAGGAGCGTTGATGCAGCGTGCCGCCTCTGGACTGGCCGCTGCCTGCGCTGACCTGCTCGGAGGCGGGTACGGACGCCGGATCCTGGTCCTGGCCGGGTCCGGCAACAACGGTGGTGACGCGCTGTATGCCGGCGCCCTGCTCGCACGGCGGGGGGCGGTTGTCAGCGCGCTGCTGCTGGAGCCTGCTCGGGCGCACGCCGAAGGCCTGGCGGCGCTCCGCCGCGCCGGCGGTCGGGCGGTGCAGCAGGTGGCGCCGGCCGACCTCGCCATCGACGGGATTCTGGGCATCGGCGGGACTCCGGGGCTACGACACGAGGCAGCCGCCGCGGTGGCAGCGGTGAGCCGGCTGCGCATTCCGGTAGTGGCTGTGGATGTGCCCAGCGGAATTGATGTCGATGGTGGCGGTCTTGCCGGGCCTCATGTCCGGGCCGACCTGACCGTCACTTTCGGTGCATACAAGGTCGGTCTGCTGGTCGACCCGGCCGCGACTGCTGCCGGCGCCGTCCACCTGGTCGACATCGGTCTCGGGGCGCGACTGCCGGCACCGGCGATCACCGCCCTGCAGCCCCCCGACGTGGCTTCGTATCTTGCCGCAGCAGTGCCGGGTGCGGCAGATCACAAGTACACCCGCGGTGTGGTCGGCGTTGCCGCTGGCTCCGCGCAGTACACCGGCGCTGGACTTCTCGCCACCGCTGGGGCCGCCTGCGGACTAGCCGGGATGGTGCGTTTCGTTGGCGACGTCCGCGTCGCTGACCTGGTCCGCATCCGGTTCCCGGAAGTCGTCTTCGGTGCCGGCCGCGTCCAGGCGTGGGTCGTCGGATCAGGTGGTGGTGGCGGTGCGGAGCAGGCCCTGCGAAGGGCCGTCGATGACGAGGTACCGGTGGTCGTAGACGCAGATGCGCTGCAGCACGTCCCCCACCGCTTCTCGGTTCCGGCGCTGTTGACCCCTCATGCCGGGGAGCTGGCGCTGATGCTGGAAGTGGAGCGGGCGAGGGTCGAGGCGCGCCCACTGCACTTCGTGAGGGCCGCCGCGCGGCGGTGGGGCGCGACCGTGCTGCTCAAAGGGGCTCGGACACTGGTCGCCAGCCCCGACGGTGCGGTCGTGGTCAACTCCACGGCCACCCCTTGGCTGGGCACCGCCGGTGCCGGAGACGTCCTGGCGGGCTTGTGTGGGGCGTTGCTGGCCACCCAGCGGCTGCAACCGCTGGAAGCCGGTGCTGTCGCCGCGTGGCTGCACGGCGGGGCGGCCACTCTCGCCAGCCGGGGCGGTCCCCTCGTCGCCGGCGACGTGGCAGCGGCGGTCCCGGAGGTGATCCGCCGCGTGCTGGGGTTGGAAAGTGGTTCGGATGATCTCTGAGCAGCCGCGGGCCGAGGCAGTCATCGACCTTGGCGCGGTGCGAGCCAACGTGGCCCGGCTGCGCAGTCTGGTGGCGCCGGCGCATGTCATGGTGGTGGTCAAGGCGGACGGTTACGGCCACGGCATGCTCCAGATCGCCACCGCGGCTCGTGCCGCCGGGGCGACGTGGCTCGGGGTCGCCGTGCTCGAGGAGGCGGTCCGTCTCCGCGTGGGCGGTGACACCGGTCGCATCCTGACGTGGCTGGCAGTGCCGGGGGAGGCGTACGACGAGGCAGTCCGCGCCGGCATCGATGTCACCGCGTCGTCGTGTTGGCAGCTCGCTGACATCGTTGCCGCCACCGGTCGAGTCGGGCAGGTCGCCCGGCTACAGCTCAAGGTCGACACCGGCCTGTCGCGCAACGGGGCGCCGCCCGATCAGTGGCCAGAGCTGGTGCAGTCGGCCCGGACCGCACAGGACGCAGGTCAGGTACGGCTGACCGGCGTGTGGTCGCACCTGGCGTGCGCGGACGAGCCGGGCAACCCCTCCGTCCGCGCCCAAGAGGCCGTCTTTCGCGACGCGTTGGCGGCAGTCGAAGCCAACGGCATGGCGCCGGGGTTGCGCCACCTCGCCAACAGCGCCGGTGCCCTGACTCTGCGCAGCAGCCACTTCGACTTGGTGCGGTGCGGCCTGGCCAGCTACGGCCTGTCGCCGATTCCGCAGGTGTCCAGCGCCGCGCAGCTCGGACTCCGCTCCGCCATGACCCTGCGTGGCCGGCTCGCGGCCGTCAAGCGGGTACCGGCCGGCAGCGGCGTGTCGTACGGGCACACGCACACGACTCCGGAGGCGACCACGCTCGGGCTGATTCCACTCGGGTACGCCGACGGAGTGCCGAGGCAGGTGTCGAACCGGGCGCAGGTGTGGGTCACCGGCTCGCGACGCCCGTTGGTCGGCAGCGTGTGCATGGATCAGTGCGTGGTGGACCTGGGTGACTCTGCCGCCTCGCCGGGTGACGAGGTTGTGCTGTTCGGCCCCGGTGACTCCGGGGAACCCACCGCACAGGAGTGGGCCGAGGCGGCGGACACGATCTCGTACGAGATCGTCAGCCGTATCGGCTGCCGCGTCGTCCGTCGCTATGACGGCGGCGGATGACCCGGTGATCGTCGACCCCGCCGCCGTCGCTCCGACGCTGCAGACCTGGGACCGGCTCGCGGCTGCCATGCCGGACTGCTATGCCTGCCCGTTGTCTGTGAGCCGTACCCGCGTCGTCCCCGGCGTCTTCCCATCAGGTGCCCGGCTCCTGCTCGTGGGGGAGGCGCCTGGGCGTTCCGAGGACGAGGGCGGCCTGCCGTTCATCGGGCGCTCGGGGCAGCTGCTCGACCAGCTGTTAGCCGAGGCCGGACTGCAGCGCGCCGAGGTCGCGGTGCTCAACACCGTCAAGTGCCGACCGCCCGGCAACCGGACCCCGCGCCGACGGGAAGCGGCCACCTGCCGCTCATGGCTCGACGCGCAGGTCGAGGTCATCGACCCCCCTGTCATCGTGACCCTCGGTGGTGCCGCGTTGACCTGGGCCCTTGGGCCGAAGGCGCGCATCACTACTGCTCGCGGGACAGTGCACGAGGTACGAGGCCGCGCGCTGGTCCCCACCTACCATCCTGCTGCCGCGATGCGCTTCGGCCCCCAAGGCGCCCCCTTGCAGGCGTTGCGGGCCGACCTGGCCACCGCCGCGGCTCTGGTGCAGTGAGGGAGACCGGGCTGCTGCACACCGCAGCCGACACCCGCTCGTTCGGTGCTCGGCTGGCCGTCCTGCTGCGCCCCGGTGACCTGATCGTGCTCACCGGGTCGCTGGGGGCGGGCAAGACCACTCTGGTCCAGGGCATCGCCGCCGGCTTGGGCGTCCGCGGACAGGTCAGGTCGCCGACGTTCGTGATCGCCCGGGTCCACCCGCCGGCAGGGGACGGACCCGCATTGGTGCACGCCGACGCGTACCGTCTGGGCGGCGTGGCCGAGCTCGACGACCTCGACCTGGACACTTCGCTGGCCGAATCGGTGACCGTGGTCGAGTGGGGAGAGGGTCTGGCTGAGGGGTTGAGCGAGGACCGGCTGCAGATCCAGCTGCAGCGGTCGGCCGACGACGATGCCCGCCGGGTCAGCATCATGGCGCACGGACGCCGGTGGGCCGACGTACCGATACCGGCCACGCAGCTCTCGTAGGCTGGCCCGCTGTGCTGCTGCTCGCCTTCGACACCGCCACCCCCGCGGTCACGGCGGCATTGCATGACGGGGAGCGGGTGGTGGCAGCGGCGACGAGCGTGGACGCCCGACGGCACGGTGAGCTGCTCGCACCCGCCATTGCCACGGTGCTCCGCGACGCCGGGGCCGACCGCCGTGACGTCACCGCCATTGCGGTCGGGGTGGGACCGGGACCGTTCACCGGGTTACGGGTGGGATTGGTGACCGCTCGTACTCTCGCGGCGGCGTTGGGCGTGCCCGTCCACGGCGTGTGCACGCTGGACGCCATCGCGGCCGCGGTGTCGGAGCCAGTCGAGCTAGCCGTGGCGACCGACGCGCGGCGCAAGGAGGTCTACTGGGCTCGCTACCGGCGCCACGATGCCTCGTACCACCGGGTGCAGGGACCGGCCGTGTCTCGGCCGGAGGACCTGGCACGGGAGCTGACCGCAGCGCTGCCCGTGCTGGGCCGCGGCGCGCTCCTCTACGCGGATGTCCTGACTCACCAGCCGGGGCCACTGGATCCTGATGCTGCTGTGCTGGCCGAGGCGGTGGTACGAGGTGAGATCGAGCTGTTGGCTGCGGAACCGCTGTACCTGCGCCGGCCCGACGTCTCGGTGCCCGGTCCGAGGAAGCCTGCCCTGTGATCGTTCGGTCGGCGAGGGAGAGCGACGTTTCGGCGCTGCTCTCGCTGGAGCGAGAGGCCTTCGGCCCCACGGCGTGGAGGGAGGCGTCGATCCGGGTCGAGCTGACCGGAGTGCCTGCCAGCCGGTATGTGGTCGTCGCCGAGGCCGATGGTGTCGTCGTCGGGTATGCCGTGCTGATGGTGGTTGCCGAAACCGCGGACGTGCTCCGCGTGGTGGTGGCGACCGGTCACCGTTGTCAGGGGATTGGTGGGTCTCTGATGAGCGAGCTGCTGGCAGCGGCGCAGCGCCGCGGCTGCGCGACCGCACTGTTGGAAGTGGCTGCGGACAACGGAACAGCACGCCGGCTGTACGCGGAGATGGGGTTCTCGGTGATCGACGCACGCCGGGATTACTACGGCCCTGGCCGGGACGCGCTGATCATGTCGTGCACGCTCTCCGCTCGCCGGCCACCTGCGGCTACGGTGTCGCCCGTGCGAGATCTCACGTACCCGCCGGTCGTACTGGCTGTGAAGGCCGCCTTCAAGGCGCTCGACCTGCACGTGACGATGCGCGGCACGGAACACATCCCCACCTCCGGGGGCGCCGTGTTGGCGGTCAACCACATCAGCTACATCGACTTCATCGTCAGCGGGTACGCCTCGTTGCCGAGCCGGCGGCGGGTGCGGTTCATGGCGAAGAAGGAGCTGTTCGACCATCGGGTCAGCGGGCCTATCATGCGCTCGCTGCACCACATCGAGGTCGACCGAGGCAGCGGGTTGGCGTCCTACGCCACCGCACTTGACTACCTGCGGCGCGGTGAGGTGATCGGCATCTTCCCCGAAGCCACGATCAGTCGCAGCTTCGAGCTCAAGGAGTTCAAGTCCGGAGTGGTTCGGATGGCCGCGGAGGCCGGCGTGCCTGTGGTGCCGGTCATCTTGTGGGGGACCCAACGGTTGTATACCAAGGACCACCCGCGCGACTTCTCTCGTGGCAAGACGGTGGCAGTGACGGTTGGGGAGCCGTTCGCTCCGCCTCGAGGCGCCAACCTCGTCGCGGAGACTGGCCGGCTCAAGGCGGAGATGGCCCGCCTGCTCGACGAGACAATCCGCGGCTACCCGGAGATGCCTCCCGGGGCATGGTGGCTGCCGGCGTCGTACGGCGGTTCGGCGCCGACTCCTGCCAGGGCCAAGGAGCTCGACTCGCAGGAGCTGCGCTCTCGGGCTGCGGCACGCGTAGCGCAGCGGCGCCAGCAGGTGAGTTGAGCCGCAGGGAAGTCTTGGCGCCGGGCGGCTTCGGCAACAATGGCGCCGTGACCGACGAGCCGCTGGTCTTGGGCATCGAGACGTCCTGCGACGAGACCGGTGTCGGAATCGTCCGCGGCAAGACTCTGCTCGCTGATGCGATCGCCTCCAGTGTCGACGAGCACGTCCGCTTCGGTGGAGTCGTGCCAGAGGTGGCCAGTCGGGCACACCTCGAAGCGATGGTCCCGACGGTCGAGCGAGCGTGCGCGGAAGCCGGAGTACGGCTCGCCGACGTGGATGCGATCGCGGTGACCAGCGGTCCTGGGTTGACAGGTGCCCTGCTCGTCGGCGTCGCCGCGGCCAAGGCGCTTACGCTCGCACTCGACCGGCCGCTTTACGGTGTCAACCACCTGGCCGCCCATGTTGCGGTGGACCAGCTCGAACACGGACCCCTACCGCAACCATGCGTCGCATTGCTGGTTAGCGGCGGGCATTCATCGTTGCTGCTGGTAGAGGACGTCTCGGCGGGGGTCCACGCCTTGGGGTCCACCATCGACGATGCAGCCGGTGAGGCCTTCGACAAGGTGGCTCGGCTGCTGGGGTTCCCCTTCCCGGGTGGCCCCCACATCGACGACAGCGCGCGGAGTGGCGATCGGGCGTATGTGGACTTCCCTCGGGGGCTGACGAGCGGACGCGATATGCAGCGGCATCGCTTCGACTTCTCGTTCTCCGGGTTGAAAACCGCGGTAGCGCGCTGGGTGGAGGCGCGGGAGCGCGACGGGGAGCCGGTGCCCGTCGCCGACGTCGCGGCATCGTTTCAAGAAGCGGTTTGCGACATCCTGACCCGCAAGGCGATCGACGCCTGCCGGACCCGGGGCGTGGAGCACCTGCTGATCGGAGGAGGGGTGGCCGCCAACTCCCGGCTCCGCGCGCTTGCCGAGGATCGCGCTGCTACTGCCGGCATTGCGGTACGGGTGCCCCGGCCGGAGCTGTGCACCGACAACGGCGCGATGGTGGCGGCGCTCGGCGCCGAGCTGGTGGCCCGGGGCCGAGCGCCGTCGGAGTTGGACCTGGCAGTTAATTCGTCGATGTCGGTGACGACAGTCGTCGCCTGACGGTCAGGACTCAGCGAGCAGGTAGGGCGAGCCGTCGCCCTCCAACGACGTTCCGTCAACAGTCGGGACTGCCAACTCACACTCGCCGGTGGACACCGTGCATCGCACGAGGGCGGTCTGGCCATCCTGCTCGGCCCGGATCAGCAGGTGGTCCTCGTCCTCGAAGGTGGCGGCCATGAAGAACACCGGATGGTCGATGTCGCCCGGACCTTGCAGCTTGCGGATGACTTCACCGGTCCGTGCGTCGAGGATGGCGATCTCGACCGGCGCATAGCCGTCCGCGTACTCCGGCCCAGCCCAAGCGAACAATCCGTCGGGACCAAAGCCGAGGACCTGGTTCTTGCAGGTGGTCCAGAGCGTGGCCCCGCTGGCCGCCTGGTCAACCACGTCCGAGCAGGTTTGAGTTCCGAAGTCGGTCACCTTGGTGAGGTCGGCGATCAGCCGGCCGTCGGAGGAGACCGCTGTCGCGGCATAGCTACCGGGAACAACCGTCGGAGCGTCCTCGCCTGCTGCCCAGCTCTGCAGTGGCAGTTTCGTGCCGTTCGGCAGGATCGGGCGAAAATAGACCGTCCCGCCAACGACCGCGTGTAGATCGACACCATCAGCCTTCGTCAGGGTGGACGAGACCGCCGTCGACTCTTGGCTGTCGAACAAAGTCAGCGTCACTCCGCGTTGGCCGTCATCAATTGCGTAGGCATTCCAGCGAAGATCCGCAGATGCGAGGGGGAATCCGGCGGCCGCACCGAGCTGCCCTGTCCCCTGGGGGGTGATTCGGACCAGCTCAACCACGTTATCTCGGTTGATGTACATATGGGCCCCGCCGTTGAAAACTGCAGCCGCTCTGATGTCACCCTTGGCGTCGACCTCGTAGCGCTCGTCGCCCGCCACCATGGTCCGACCGTCGATGTACGGAATCAGCGGCGGTTCGTCGGACAGCGGCAGCGAGGCAAGACTCATGTCGATGCGCGTCGGCCCGGTGATCTCGGGCGGTGGGGCCGGCTCGGTCGTCGCCGGTGCGATCTGCCGGTCGCCGCGGGGAACCGCATCGCCGACCTGCAGTCCCACCGGGACGGCGATCGCCAGGACGGCAGCGAACGCGACCCCGCCGACCACGCGACGGCGCCGCCGGATACCGCGGGCGCGAACGATCGCATCGCGGCCAAGCTCATAGCTCTGCGGCACCCGAGATGCCTGAGTTGTCAAGGATTGCTTGAGGTCCTGGTCGAAGTCGGTCATCATGCACCCCCCACGGTTTTGGCGATAGTGCCTTGGCTTTTGAGGCGCCCTCGCAAAGTTGTCAATGCTCGACTGGTCTGACTCTTGACGGTGCCGATAGAGCAGGTGAGCACCTGGGCGATGTCGGCTTCGGACATGTCCTCGTAAAACCGGAGCACCACCGTGGCGCGTTGGCGCGGTGGCAGTGTTTGGACCAGCTCCCACATCTGGTCCCGCTCAGAGAACTGCGCCGGATCTAACTCGTTGCCGGGCTTCTCAGGTAGGACGTCGGTGCTGCGCTCACGGTGGCGCCAAGCCCGGCGCCACCAGCTGGTGTGCTCGTTGATCATGATCCGGCGCACGTAGGCGTCAACGGCGCGTGGATCGCGAAGTTTGCCCCACGACAGGTACGCCTTCGCCAACGCGATCTGGACGAGGTCCTCGGCGGAGTGGAGGTCACTCGTCAGCAGGTACGCCGTCCGCAGCAGCGCTTGCTGGCGCGCGGCGGCGTACTCACAGAAGCGCGCCTCTAGGTCAGAGTCCACGTTGAGCCCTTTCTTCTTGGACGGTAGATGCATCGAGGCACGGACAAGGTTGCATACGCTGACGGCGTGGTGGTTGCCCTCGCCCTGGTCGCCGCTGGTGCAGTGCTGCTGACCCTGGGAGCGGAGTCCTTCGCCGAGCACGTCGTGCCCGCGGCTAACGTGTTGGGCGTCAGCGCGTTCGGTCTGGCATTGCTGATCGCTGGAGCCGAGCCGGAGGAGGCCTGGACCGCGGCCGTCGCTGCGGCACAGGACCGTCCGGACCTAGCAGCGGGTGACGCGGTTGGTGCCAACCTCGTCATCGCCACCGTCACCCTGGGCTTGCTTGCGCTCGTCGTGCCGTTCGTCGTAACCAAG
>JACCYJ010000230.1 GCA_013696555.1 Nocardioidaceae bacterium
GCGTCGGCATGAACCCCTGCACGAACGCGCTGTAGGTCTCGTTGATCAGCCGCTGCGACTCGGCGGCGATCGTGCCGAAGACCAACGAACTCTTGCCCGAGCCGGAGACGCCGGTGAACACCGTCAGCCGGCGCTTCGGGATCTCGATGCTGACGTCTTTAAGGTTGTTCACGCGCGCGCCGTGCACGCGGATCAGGTCGTGGCGGTCGGCAACGTGCAGCGCAGGCGACTGCGCGTCCTTCTTCCTCGCCATGCTCGTCGGTCCGATCTGTCAGGCGGAGCCGCGATCGCGGTCCCCGCCGGCATCCCTGGCTGGTCTCACCAGCGTCGAGCAGTTCGCCTTGTTGCCGTCGTCCGCGCAACCGACCGAGCGTCGAACCAACCAGCGGGCGGCGCGCATCAGCTCGCCGTTGACGCCGATCTCGGGAGCGGGAGTCGGCATTCATCAGCCTTCGGAAGAGCAGCAAAATCACGCTTGGTCTTCCGGTACCACTCCATACCTGATAGTGGGTTCTTCCACCGACCCTGCATCTCCTTCAACGCACTCTTGTGCGTTTCATCGTTCCTTGCGACCATTTCCTTCAGATGTTTGTCCTGCGCCTTGATGACATCGTTGGCGGTTCTTCCGTGCAGTGGAAGATCGCATGGCCCACCTGGCTGTTCACATGTCGTTGTCTTCATAGAGCGTCGCTTCCTTTAGTCGTATTCGGTCCTCGACTAGGACGCTTGGAAACGGATGAGAGATCTCGTCTCAGCGACCCACGGTCTGTGCAGGGTCATGGCTGCGATCGTCGGGCGGCTCAGCGCAGTTCCTGAATGCGGATCATGTTGCCGGCCGGGTCGCGGAATGCGCAGTCGCGGACGCCGTACGGCTGCTCGGTCGGCTCCTGCACGACCTCGGCGTCGCTGGCCTGCAGCCGCTCGAAGGTGCCGTCGAGGTCTTTGGTGGCCAGCAGGATCCAGCCGTAGGTGCCCTTGGCCATCATCTCGACGATGGTGCGGCGCTCGTCGTCGGTGATGCCGGGGTCGGCGGCCGGCGGCGCCAGGAGGATGGACGTGCCGGGCTGGTCGGCGGGGCCGACCGTGATCCAGCGCATCTTGCCTTTTCCGACGTCGTTGCGGACCTCGAAGCCGAGGGTGTCACGGTAAAAGGCCAGGGAGGCATCCGGGTCGTCGTGCGGAAGGAAGCTCGTGTGAATGGTGATGTCCATGGCAGTCACGCTAGCTGCGGCTCGGGGGCCGGCGCTTCTCGATTCCTGATCGGTCTGGTCACCTGTTTCGCGACGCACGGTGGCATCCCCGCCGTCGCGCGCGCCGCGTGACGCCGGTAGGTGCTGGGCGGCATACCGACCAGCTCGGTGAAGCGACTGCTGAAGGTGCCCAGCGAAGAGCAGCCGACCGCGAAGCAGACCTCCGTGACGCTGAGGTCGCCACGACGCAGCAGCGCCATCGCGCGCTCGATGCGCCGCGTCATGAGATAGGCGTACGGCGACTCGCCGTAGGCGAGCCGGAACTGGCGGCTGAGGTGCCCGGCCGACATGTGGGCGCCGCGGGCGAGCGCCTCGACGTCCAGCGGCTGCGCGTACTCCCGGTCGATCCGGTCGCGGACGCGGCGCAGCAGCGCGAGGTCGCGCAGGTGCTGCGCCGCGGCGGGACTGCTGGTCATCTGCGCGATCGTGCCACGTCGCACCGGAGTTACCTAGCGCCGCTGGTTCCGTTCCCGACTACTCGGCCACCGTTACCAGCGCGTCCTCGCGGTTCCTGTCGCGTGCGCGTTCCATGCTCGAGCGACGTAGCGGCCCGAATAATGAGGTCGGCAACCAGGTCGCCAGCCAGCGCGTCCGAGCAGAGCGAGTCGCGGCCACGGCGTCTGAAACAGTTCTCACGGCTTCCCGCAGGTCGCCGCTGGTCGAGACGTGTCGGGCGTACCGCGCCTGCTCGGTCGCCAGGACGATGCGGTTCAGGGCTTGGACGAAGGTGTGGTCGTTCGACACCTGCGCCCGGAGCTGGCGTCCCATGGCGCGCGGAGTGGCCTGCGGATCCCACTCCATGCGCAGGTCCACGACGGTGTCGCGCAGCTCTGCCCAAGCAGCTTCGGTGGTGACCGTCGGTCCGCCTGCGCGCGACCAGCGGCGCCGAGCGGTGACAGTCCGGGCAATTCGGGGGGCCACGAGCGCCAGCAGGGACGCTGCGATGAGGAGCAGCGCGGTACCGGTGCTCGACCACGGTCCCGAGCCGGAGGAATCCCCGGCCGCGGCAGGTGTGGGAAGTTCCTCCGGGGTGAGCGGCGTGCTCGTCGGGTCCGTCGCATCGGTCAACCGGCCGCCACCCGGGCCGGTGTTGCCGGCGACCTGGTTGTCCCTGAAGTTCGGTGCCGCACCCGTGCGGGTGCCTGGCGTCGGCTCAAAGCGAACCCAGCCAACGCCGTCGAAGTACAGCTCCGGCCAGGTGTGCATGTCGGTGCCTCGGTAGACGTACTCGGTGCCGACGGGGTCAGGACGCAGGAAACCGACCGCCACCCTGGCCGGGATTCCCAAGTCCCGAGCCATCAGCGCCATCGCGCTCGCGAACTGCTCGCAGTAGCCAACCCGGTCGTCCCCGAGGAACGACTCGATCGTCTCCAAGCCGGTCCCGGAGCTCGCCTCAACCGAGTAACGGAATTTGTCGCTGCGGAACCACGCTTGCAGTGCCAACGCCTGACCGAACGCACTCGTTTCCCCCTCCGTGACCTCACGGGCCCGCTCCCCGATGATCGCCGGGAAGTTGTCGTTCGGGAGCGCAGTGAACGCAGCTATCTCCGGCGGCACCGGGCGGCGGCCGGCCCGGCGCAACAGGGCAGGTGTGGGTTCGCTCAACAATGCGCTGAACGAGTAACTGATGCCAGCGGTCGACTGGCCCTCGTCGGCGGCGGCTGCATCCAGACTCCTCACGTCGACCCGCCACTGTTCCTCAGCGGTGATGCCTGTCGGCGCGTAGACCAGTGGCAGCCAGGTTGAGACCAAGTTGTCGGAAACCTCGACGTCGTAGCTGTAGCCGGAGCGGGGCACGGTCGAGTCGAATCCTGGGGCTGCGGGGAGTCCCTCGTCGCTGCCGACACTCGTGTCGGCAGCCCGCGTCCCCGGTTCCCAGGTGTCTTCGGTGAACAGGTTCAGCGATGCGAGCCGTAGGTAACCGGGATCCGGATCGTTGGTGCTGAACCGGATCAGGATCTCGTCGCTGGGCTCGACCAGGTTGCGGCGCAGGTCGAGCACCGGGTTGGTCACCACGGTCGTACCACCCCCGTTCGCGCCTTGTTGACTCGAGCTGCTCTCGCCGAAGTAGTGCGGTGACAGAGTCGGGATCAGCACCGGTAGCACCACGGCGGCGGCCACGGCGCCTAGGCCGATGCGGCGCCCGGTGGAGCGGATGCCCTGCGCATTGACGTCCTCGGCGGGGTCCTCCCACACCGGGCCGGTAGGGCTGATCTGCCGCCCCCAGTGAGTGAGTCGTTCACGTTCGTCGGCGGCCATCAAGAACACGAAGCCTGCGGCACCCGGGATGAAGACGAACAGCGAAACGTCGCCACCGAGCAACGCGACCGGAGCCATGTAGATGGCGAGGAAGAGCAACCCGAGCAACGGCACTCGTCGCCACGTCACCGCCACCGCATCGACAACGATCGCCAGCGCCATCATGCCGAGGGCCAGTGTCATCGTCAGGTCGGGATCCGGCGGGACCGGTGCCGCGTACCTCTCGGTCATCGCGAGGAAATCCGCGACCCGGTCTGCGAGTTCGACGATGGCAGCCTTGGTGGGGATGAGCGCCCAGAGCGCCTCCCCCCTGGCGTAGACGATCACGGACCACTCCGCCAGGACCGCCACCTGCGCCAACATGATCAGCGACCAGTGGCCTCCACGCGCCCGCAGTGCGGCTCCCACTACGGCGAGGACAGCGGCCCCGGCGGCACCGTGCACCAGGTACGTCTTCTGATACACGAGGGGCGCGATCATCACCGCGGCACCCACGGTGGCGAGCCAGGCCCAAAAAGTCAGCCGCACCTGTTCTGACCAGTGGCGCCGGATCACTGTTGCATCCCCGTCGCTGTCACGGCGCCTCGGGCGCCGGAGCCGTGGTTCATCAAGGCTCCGAGACGCTGCCACACCGCGGTGACCGAGTCTTCCGGACCGGCGCTGGTGGCGAACCAGCCATGGCTGCCGAGCATCGCGGCCACCCCTGAGCTGTGGGAGCCGCTGGCGGGAAGAAGTCCCGAGGTCCGTCCAGGAGCCCGGCTCTGTCGTGGCGGCGGCGCCCAACGGTCTGTGTCGAGGACGATCCCGAGCACCTTGCTGCGGTAAGGGGACATGCGTGCCAGGTCGGCGAGGTCGGTGCCCTGCACACGGCCGAGGAGCGCCACTACCAGGCCAGGGGAGCCGACGACGGCATCCACCGCCTCGGACAGCGTGCTGCACCGGGAGTCGGTCATCACGGCGAGCTCGTCCAGGATCGGGCCGGCCTGGCCGACGGCGTTCATCGACCGGTCGTGCCACGCATGCGCATCGATGTCGGGTCGGTCGGTGACCAGGCGGACGGCGAAGCCAGCCGAGGCGAGGTGCACGGCGATGGAGGCAGCGGCCGAGATCGCCCACTCCAGGGAGGACGCCGGGCCGGAGCCGCGGTGGGCCATGGCTCGGGAGTCGAGCAGGATCGTGGCGCGACTCTGCCAGGGCTGCTCCTCACGGCGGACCATCAGCTCGCCGACGCGGGCGCTGCTGCGCCAATGCACCCGGCGAAGGTCGTCGCCGCGGCGGTACTCGCGCACCGTGACGTCCTCGGCACTGCCCACCGCAAAGGCCCGGGGTCGGTTCTCACCCGCGCCGGTCCACTCACCGCTGACGTTGATCGGTGCAAGCGGGTAGATCTGCGGGATGACCACCACCGACGTCGTGTTCTGGAAGGAGCGCACGAGCTCGAAGAGCCCGAACGGGTCCGAGACGCGAATCGAAAGCGGCCCGATCTCGTAGCGGCCACGCAGCTCGGAGCGGACGGCGTAGGAGACGCTCTGATGCCAGCGCGGGCCGGCGTGGTCCAGCAGGAACCGCGCCCGGGTACCCAGCACGTACGGGACGGTGTCCTCGAGCAGCAGCAGCCCCATGGGCATCGAGCCATCGTTGGCCAGGTCGAGCGTGACCGTCGCCGGTTGCCCGGCCGACACCCGAGTGGGCGCGACCCTGCGCTTGGCCATCAGCCGGTAACGGGCGCGGCTGACTGCCAGCGCCGTCAGGAGAGGGAGTGCCAACGCAAGGACGCCCACTCGCAACAGCGCATCGAAGCCCAGGATGAACGCGCAGATTGCGATCGTCAGCCCGGCAGCGAGAAAGGCGCGACCGCGGGTCGTCAGCGCTGACAGTGCCTCGCGCATCAGCGGTGAGTGCTCGAGCCGTCCGACGCCGGCCGGCCGGTGTCGCGTACCGGAATTGAAGCCAGGATCGCGCTGAGCACACCGGCGCTGCGACGCCCGCCCATGGCGGCCTCCGCCGTGAGCAGCAGCCGGTGGCCGAGCACCGGCTGCACCAGGCGCTGGATGTCGTCGGGTAGGACGTAGCCGCGGCCGTCGAGCGCGGCGGCGGCCTTGGCGGCGCGAACCAGATGCAGCGTGGCTCGCGGCGACGCGCCGAGGCGAAGCTCCGGAGAGTCACGAGTCGCGCTCGTCACAGCGACCGTGTAACGCTGCACGGCCGGTGAGACGTAGACCTGCCGGACCAGTGCCGACAGCTTGGCGATCTCAGCCGCGTTGGTGACCGGGGACAGGTCGGCCAGTGGGTCGGCGTCCGCGTGCGAGTTCAGCATCGCCAGCTCCGCCGACTCGACCGGGTAGCCCATCGAGATACGCGCCATGAACCGGTCCCGCTGCGCCTCCGGCAGCGGATAGGTCCCCTCCATCTCGATCGGGTTCTGCGTGGCGATCACCATGAACGGCTCGTCGAGGACGTACGTCGTGTTGTCGACGGTGACTTGGCCCTCCTCCATACACTCCAGCAGCGCCGACTGAGTCTTGGGCGATGCCCGGTTGATCTCGTCGCCGACGACGATGTTGGCGAACACGCCACCCGGTCGGAACTCGAACTGGCGTGTCTCCTGGTTGTAGATCGAGACACCCGTGACATCGCTGGGGAGCAGGTCGGGTGTGAACTGGATGCGGCGCACGGTGCCGTCGACAGAGCGGGCCAACGCCTTGCTGAGCATCGTCTTACCGACCCCGGGGACGTCCTCGATCAGCAGGTGCCCTCCGGCCAGCAGCACGGTGATGACCCCGCGGATGGCGTCGTGCTTGCCTTCGATGACTGTCTCGACGTTGTGCTGGATGCGCTGAGCCACCTCGGTGAGCGACCCGAGGTCTCCGCTCGCCCCCTCCAGCCCAGTCGTCGTGCTCGTCACGGGTCCTCCTCTAGGCGTCTGCGCGCCGATCCTCTCAGCCCGGGCCAAATTCTGACCACGAGTCCACATAACGATGCAGTCATGATGCCGCGATCCGGCGGCCATCCGGTGGCGTGATCGTCGGCTCAGGTCGTTGACGGGGGGGCCTTGTGGGGTAAAGTGGCGAGTAGTGGAGGATACCGAGGAGGTCATGGGGTGTTTTTGGGGACCCACACGCCTCATCTCGACGACAAGGGCCGCCTGTTCCTGCCCGCCAAGTTTCGCGACGAGCTGCAGGGGGGCCTGGTGATCACCAAGGGCCAAGACCGCAGCCTGTACGTCTGGACCCGCGCCGGATTCGAGGAGCTCACGTCGCGGGTACGGCAGACGCCGTTCACGCGCAAGTCCTCCCGCGACTTCATGCGCATCCTGTTCTCGGGCGCCTCGGACGAGATCCCCGACAAGCAGGGCCGCATCACGATCCCGCCGGTGCTCCGCGAGTACGCCCGGCTCCGGCGGGACTGCGTCGTGATCGGAGCCGGAGACCGGGTGGAGATCTGGGACGCCGCGGCCTGGCAGGGCTACTCCGTCGAGCAGGAAGACGCGTTCTCGGCGATGTCGGAGGAGGTGATGCCAGGCGTGTTGTGAGCAGACCGTGCTGTACCTCGTACGGCGAGGTCTCCGCTCCGCCCCTGTCTGCTGGCACCCCTTCCCCGGCGCCAGCCGACATCAGGTACGCGGACGGAGTCCTGGCTGAACGAATGGCCGAACGAATCCATCACGGTGACGGGCAAGGGGTCGAGATGACTGTCGCGGTCGAGGACGACCGTTCGCACGGGCCGCCGCGTCGGCTGCCCGAGCCGGCGGTTCGCGTCGGTGCGTACTCCTACACCGGCAAGCGGGTCCGCGACGAGGTTCGCGAGGGAGCCGCCGTGGTGGTGTTCTCGCTGGTGGTCTCTACCGGATTTGCGCTGGTGATGACGCTCTGCATCCGACTGGCCGGGTAGTGGCCGTGACGCCGCCCGAGCACATACCGGTGCTGGTAGACCGGGTGGTCGCGCTCTTGACACCGGTCCTGCAGGAACCGGGTGCGGTGGTGGTTGATGCCACGCTCGGCCTGGGCGGCCACGCCGAGCAGCTGCTGGCACGGTGCCCGAACGCGCACCTGGTGGGCATCGACCGTGATCCGCAGGCGTTGCTCACCGCCCGACGGCGGCTGGAATCCTTTGCCGGTCGGGTGACCTTTGTGCACTCCGGCTACGACCGGGTGAGCGAAGTACTAGCGAATCTCGGTCATCACTGCGTACCGGCGGTGCTCTTCGATCTCGGAGTCTCTTCTCTGCAGCTCGACGACTCCGCTCGCGGATTCGCTTATGCGGTGGACGCCCCGCTCGACATGCGAATGGACCCCTCTGGCGGGCTCACTGCGGCTGACGTCTTGAACACGTACGCCCAGGCCGATCTGGCCCGCGTCCTTCGTTGGTACGGGGAGGAGAAGTTCGCCCGACGGATTGCGGCGGCGGTGGTGAGCGCTCGACGCGATGGTGCGCTGGTCACCAGCGCCCAGCTGGTGGCGATCGTACGGGAGGCGATCCCCGCCCCGGCCCGTCGCCATGGTGGGCATCCGGCCAAGCGGACCTTTCAGGCACTCCGGATCGAGGTGAACGACGAGCTCGGTGCGCTGCGCCGTGCCCTGCCCGCGTCGATCCGATCCGTGTGCGTCGGCGGTCGCATCGTCGTCATGGCTTACCACTCACTTGAGGACAGGCTGGTCAAGGCCGAGTTCAACCGGCAATCCCACAGCTCGGTCCCAGACGACCTGCCGATCGTTCCGACAGGTTTCGAGCCGGAGTTGCGGTTGCTGACCAAGGGTGCGGAGAAAGCCGACGTTTCCGAGGTCGCCCGCAACCCGCGGGCCCAGTCGGTGCGGCTGCGTGCCGCGGAACGTGTCCGGATCGCAGCGTGAACACCGGCGGCCTGCGCAATCAGGCGACCCGGCCGACGCCGCCGCAGCGAGCCCTGAAGCTGCCGCGGCTCCGGGCGGTGGCGCCCCAGCCGCGCCAGCAACCGACGACGACATTCGCGGCCCTCGTGGTGGTCGTGATGGGTGCCGGGCTTGTCGGGCTGCTGCTGCTCAACATCGCCATGCAGAACGCCTCCTTCCACCTCGCCGCCTTGGACGAGCAGGTGCAGGATCTTCACGTCCAGGAGCAGGCTCTGGACCTTGAAGTGGACCGGCTGGGCAGCCCCGAGCGCCTGGCGGAGCAGGCCGCGGAGCTGGGCATGGTGCCCAATCCCAATCCGGTTTTCCTCGACATGGGCAGCGGCAAGATCATCGGCGACCCGCAACCGGCGCGGCCGGGAACGGGTTTGGTCGATGACTTCAAGCGGGTGCCGGAAGCAACCAGGAAGCCACAGCCGACGAGAAAGCCTCAACAGACCTCCCCGGAAAACCCGAAGCCGCAGGGTGAGCAGCGATGACCCCCTCGCGGCACGCCCGCCGTACCGCCTTCCGGATGCGGATCTGCCTGCTCGCCATCGCCTTCGTCCTTTCCCTGTTTGCCGCCCGCCTCTTTCAGCTGCAGGGGTTGGACGGCAACGCCTACGCGTCGATGGCGACCGCTGAGGGTTCCGCATCGGTCCCGCTGCACGCGTCGCGGGGGGCGATTCTCGACCGGTTCGGTTCCGAGCTGGCTTCGACCATCGACGCGGTGGCATTGACCGCTGACCCCATGATGACCAGCGCGAAGGCACCCGAAGTGGCCGCCATCCTCACCCGGCATCTGCACCTCGATTACTTCGCGACGGTTGCGAAGCTTCGCAGGCCCGAGTCCCGGTTCGTCTATCTGGAGCGGCGGGTCCCCACCTGGCGGGCGAACGCGGTCATGGCCGACCTCGAGGCCGCGCGGTTGCCCGGAGTCTTCACCGAGCGCGACCCCCTTCGCACCTACCCGGGAGACGAGATCGCCGCCAATGTGGTCGGCCTTGTCGGAGCTAACGGCACCGGCCTCGCCGGCCTCGAGCAGCAGTACGACGAGCAGCTCTCCGGGGTCGATGGCCTGGCCACGTACATCGTGTCCCCAGCCGGCGAACGCATCCCGCTCGCCGATACCAGCGTCCAGCAGCCGCAGCCCGGAGTCGCCGTCCAGACGACGATCGACCGTGACGTGCAGTGGTATACCGACCGTCGGTTGCACGAGGCCGTCGTCGACACCAGGTCGGACTGGGGGGCGGTCATCAGCCTCGATGTCCGGACGGGCCAGATCGTCCAGTTCTCGCAGTACCCGACATTCGATCCGAACGTGTCCGCCAAGCGGGACATCGACAAGCTGTCGGCCCGTGGCGTGCAGAACGTGTACGAGCCCGGCAGTGTGGAGAAGATCCTCACGTTCGCTGCCCTGTCCGATGCCGGGAAGGTCACGCCGCGAACGAGGATGAAGGTCCCCGGGGCATTGTGGATCGACGGCCACGAGGTCAACGACGACTGGTCTCACGGCATGATCCGGTTGACGGCGACCGGCGTACTGGCGAAGTCGTCGAACCTCGGCACCGTCTTGGCTTCTCGTCGTCTCTCCGATGAGATGTTGTACGACTACCTGCGCAGCTTCGGCCTGGGTGACGTCACTGGGATCGGGCTTCCTGGTGAGTCCCGGGGGTTGTTGCCCGAGCCGTCCATCTGGGCCGACATCAACCACGCCACCATTGCGTTCGGCCAGGGACTTTCGGTGACCGTCGCGCAGATGGCGGCAGCGGTGGCGGCGGTGGCCAACGGCGGAACGTACGTCCAGCCGTCGCTGGTCTCCGGCTTCGTCGAGGCCGACGGCTCGGTCACACCCGCTCCGGAGCCGGCATCGCACCGGGTCGTCAGCGAACGCGCGGCGCGCCAGGTGTCACAGATGCTGGAAGCAGTCATCCTCGACGGCGGAACCGCGCCGTTGGCTGCCATCCCCGGCTACCGGGTCGCGGGCAAGACCGGAACGGCCCAGCGAGTCAATCCGGAGAGCGGCCGCTACGTCGCGGGGCAGCGGACGATCTCCTTCGCCGGTTTCGCACCCGCCGACGACCCGCGATTCATGACGTACGTGGTTCTCGACAATCCCAAGGACGGCAGCTTCGGCGGTACCGCGGCCGCTCCGGTGTTCCAAGACGTGATGTCGATGCTGCTGCAGCGGTACGCGGTGGCCCCGACGGGAACCAAGCAGCCCAGCAGGGCCTTGGAATGGTGAGCGTCGGTAATCTCACCCGGTGCCTGGCGGTATGACCGATGTGTCGTCCACGGGAGCGCCGCGTCCCTCCGCTGTGGCCCCCGTGGCAGTGGCGCGGATCGCGGCACAACTCGGCCTCGCCGATCCCGGCCCGCCGACAGCCGATCCGGTGAGGGGGGTAAGCCTCGCCTCGACGAGGGTCGCACCGGGTGACCTGTACGCGGCGCTTCCCGGCGCCCGAACCCACGGTGCGCGGTTCAGCACCCAAGCGGTCGATGGTGGCGCGGTCGCCGTGCTCACCGACCCAGAGGGCGGCTCGCTTGCAAGCGCCGGTGGCGTGCCGGTGCTCGTGGTCAACGACCCGCGCAGCGTCCTGGGGGACCTGTCGGCGCTCATCTACGGACACCCGGCGGATCGACTCGACGTCCTCGCGGTCACGGGCACGCAGGGTAAGACGACGACGACCTCGCTGGCAGTGGCCGGACTCGCCGGCGCCGGCCTTGCCGGCGGGCTGATCGGTACGATCGGCACCGAGATCGCCGGTGACCGGGTGTCATCGTTCCTGACCACGCCGGAGGCACCCGAGTTGCATGCGCTGTTCGCGGTCATGCTCGAGCGCGGCATCAAGGCGTGCGCGATGGAGGTCTCGAGCCACGCCCTCGTCCAGAGGCGGGTCGACGGCGTTCGCTTCCGTGTCGCAGCCTTCCTCAACCTGGGTCGAGACCATCTGGACTACCACGCCGACATGGCGGCCTACTTCGCTGCCAAGGCTTCCCTGTTCACCGTGGCGCGGGCCTCCCGAGGCCTGGTGAACGTCGACGATCGCTACGGCCGCCGGCTCGTGTCCGAGGCCGAGATCCCCATGGTCACGTTCTCGGCGGCCGGTGCTGAGGCGGATTGGCGGGCCACTGACATCGTGGCCGGACCAGCCGGGTCGACGTTCACCGTGACGTCACCCGAAGACGGTCGCGGTCGCGTTCAGGTGCCGTTGCCGGGTGCCTTCAACGTGGCCAACGCGCTGGCTGCGGTCGCCTTGTTGGTCGAGGCGGGCTATGCGTTGGAGCCGGTGATCGCGGGCATCGCGGCCAGTCGTGCCGTCCCGGGACGCATGGAAACGGTCGACGAAGGCCAGGACTTCGCTGCCCTCGTCGACTACGCCCACAAACCGGATGCCCTGCAGGCTGTCCTCGATGCTCTGCGTCAGGTCACTCGCGCGCGACTGCTCATCGTCATCGGCGCCGGCGGTGAACGCGACCGGGGCAAGCGTGCGGTGATGGGGGAGATCGCCGCCCGGATGGCGGACGTCGTCGTGGTCACCGATGACAACCCGCGCACCGAAGAACCCGGCCAGATCCGGGCGCAACTGCTGTCCGGCGCTCGGGCGAGCGGCGCGGCCGTCGATCTGCACGAGGTCGCGGACCGCCGGGCGGCCATCGAGCTGGCCGTGGACCTCGCTCGGGCCGGCGACTGCGTGGTAGTGGCGGGCAAGGGGCACGAGAAGGGGCAGGAGGTCGCGGGCGTGGTCCACCCGTTGGACGACCGAGAAGTTCTCCGACTGAGCATTCAGCGAGCGGCGGCGCGATGATTCCGTTGGCGCTGGCCGAGATCGCGCAGTGCACGCGTGGCACGGTTCTCGACGCCGACCCGGCCACCCGGGTGAGCGGTGAGGCGACCGTCGACTCCCGTGACGTCGCGCCGCAGGGACTCTTCGTCGCCGTCAAAGGGGCGCACGCTGACGGCCACGACTACGCCGCTGAGGCGGTAGCGCGCGGCGCGGCCGCCTGCCTGGTGTCTCGGCCGGTCGGTGTGCCGGCTGTCTTGGTGGCAGACCCGGTCGGCGCGCTTGGTCAGGTCGCTTCGACGGTGCGATCGCAACTGACCGGGTGCACGATCATCGGCATCACCGGTTCGCAGGGAAAGACGAGTACGAAAGATCTCCTCCTGCAGCTGCTGTCACACCACGGGGAGACGATCGCGCCGGTCGGCTCGTTCAACAACGAGATCGGTGTGCCGTTGACCCTGCTGCGGACGGGCGCCGCCACCCGCCACCTCGTCCTGGAGATGGGCGCCCGGGGTGCCGGTCACATCCGGTACCTGTGCGAGATCGCCCGGCCGCAGATGGGAGCGGTGCTGAACGTCGGTGTCGCCCACGTCGGCGAGTTCGGCACCGTGGAAGCCACCGGCCGAGCGAAGTCGGAGCTTCCGGAGGCGCTGCCCGGTGGCGGTACCGCCGTCCTCAACCTCGACGATCCGCTAGTAGCCGCGATGGCCTTTCAGACCCGGGCAACCGTCATTACGTACGGTGTGCACGAACGGGCCGATCTCCGGATCGAGGCGCTGCGGCTGACGGCAGCCGGCTACCCGTCCTTCGAGCTGACCTACCGAGGTGAGCGAGCGTCCGTGACGATGCCGCTCATCGGTGAGCACCAGGCGCACAACGGCGCCGCGGCCGCGGCGGTTGCCGTAGCCGTCGGCATGGATCTGACGCAGGTCGCGAGTCTGCTCGCCTCCGTCGTCGCGACCTCGCGATGGCGAATGGAGCCGCATGAGCGAGCCGACGGCGTGCTGGTGCTCAACGATGCCTACAACGCCAACCCCGACTCGATGCGAGCCGCGCTGAAGACACTCGCCGCCCTCGCCCGCGGCCGGAGTGGGAGCCGCACGATCGCCGTCCTCGGCGAGATGCTCGAGCTCGGGTCGAGCTCGTACGAGCAACACGACGCCATCGGACGCCTGGCTGTCCGCCTCGGCATCTGCCGGCTGCTCGTCGTCGGTGAGGGCGCCCGCCCAATTCATCGAGCAGCCGCCGCCCAGAGCTCCTGGGGCGGCGAGTCAGTGCTGGTGCCAGACGCCGACCGGGCCACCGAATGGCTTCGAGACCGCGTGCGCCCCTCTGATCTAGTGCTGGTCAAGGCCTCCCGAGCCGTCGGGCTGGAGCGGGTGGCGGCGGCGCTGGTCGACGACGGCACGGTGAATGCCCCGTGAGGGCGATCCTCCTCGGTGGCGGTTTGGGACTGCTCGGCACGCTTCTCGGGACCCGGTTCGCCATCTCCGTGCTGGTGTCCAAGGGCTACGGGCAGCTCATCCGCGACGACGGGCCGACGTCCCACCACACCAAGCGCGGTACCCCCACCATGGGCGGTCTGGTGATCATGCTGTCGGTCCTGGCCGCGTACGCGTTGGCCAAGCTGATCACCCACTCATCCCCCTCGGCGTCGACCCTGCTGTTGTTGTTCCTGTTCACCGGCTTGGGTGTCGTTGGCTTCCTCGACGACTACATCAAGATCTCCAAGCAGCGCAGTCTCGGGCTGCGCACCAAGACCAAGGCAGCCGGGCAGACGCTGATCGCGTTGGTCTTTGCCTACTCGGCCCTGCGCTTCGAGGACTCGCGTGGGACCACGCCGATCTCGTCCGCGATCTCGTTCACCCGTGACCTGCCGAACTGGGAGCTGCCGACCGTCCTAGTGCTGGCCTGGGTGCTGATCATGGTCGCTGGTACGAGCAACGGCGTGAACCTCGCCGACGGCCTCGACGGCCTGGCCACCGGGTCGGCGGCGATGGTCTTCGGCGCCTACACGATCGTGAACATCTGGCAGAACAACCAGTTCTGCCAGCTCACTCAGGGGCCGAAGTGCTACGAGGTGCGTGACCCGTTGGACCTTGCCGTGGTGGCCGCGGCGCTGACCGGGGCATGCTTCGGCTTCTTGTGGTGGAACGCCGCCCCGGCGAAGATCATCTTGGGTGACACCGGGTCGCTGTCCCTCGGCGGCGCCATGGCCGGGTTGGCGCTGATGACCAGGACAGAGACGCTGCTGCTCGTCATCGGTGGCCTCTTCGTCGTCATCACGTTGTCGGTGATCGCTCAGGTGGGCTGGTTCAAGGTCACCAACGGCAAGCGGCTGTTCCGAATGGCCCCGCTCCATCACCACTTCGAGTTGAAGGGGTGGGCCGAGGTCACGATCGTCATCCGCTTCTGGATCATCTGCGGCCTGTGCGTGGCCGGCGGTCTGGGCGTCTTCTACGCCGAGTGGGTGGTCGGAGCGTGAAGCTCGCAGGCACCGAGGTCGTCGTCGGCGGCTTCGGGGTCTCCGGCTACGCCGCGGTCGCTGCCCTAACCCGGATAGGTGCTCGGGTGACCCTCGTCGACGACCGCGACGATCACCCGCCGCAACGAGTGGCGGCGCTGGAAGAACTGGGCGCGCGGGTACGGCTGGGAGCCGGTGCGACCGCCGCACTCCCGCCGAGCACCGACCTGGTCGTGATCTCACCGGGGTGGCCGCCCCGAACGCCGTTACTCGTCGAGGCGGCGGCGCAAGCGGTCCCGGTGTGGAGCGAGGTGGAGTTGGGCTGGCGGCTGCGCCGCCCCGGCGCGCCGCCATGGCTGTGTGTCACCGGTACGAACGGCAAGACCACCACCGTGCAGATGCTCGCCGCCATCCTGACGGCGGCCGGTCTCCGGGCCGCCGCGGTCGGCAACGTCGGCCGGCCGGTGACAGCCGCCGTCACGGACCCCGAGCCGCTCGACGTGCTCGCCGTCGAGTTGTCGAGCTTCCAGCTCCACTGGGTTACGTCGTGGTCGCCGCAGGCAGCGGCGCTGCTCAACGTCGCGCCCGATCACCTCGACTGGTACGACGGCTCGTTGGCGGCGTACGCGCGGGACAAGGGTCGGGTCTTCGAGCGCGCAGCACGGGCCTGCATCTACAACGCCGCCGACGAAACGACCGAGCGTCTTGCCCGCGCCGCCACGGTGGCCGACGGGTGCCGGGTCGTCGGTTTCACCCTGAATGCTCCCGGCGCCGGCACCCTGGGAGTGTCCGATGGCGTGCTCGTCGACCGGGCCTTTGCCTCCGGGTCGACGGCCACCGAGCTGGCATCGATGGCCGATATCACGCCGAGTGCACCGCACAACGTCGCCAACGCCCTGGCGGCGGCAGCCCTCGCCCGAGCTCACGGGGTGCCCGCCACCGCCGTCCGAGACGGGTTGCGGGCTTTCCGGCTCGACGCGCACCGTGTCGCCCCGGTGGCAACGCTCGATGAGGTCGAGTACGTCAACGACTCCAAAGCCACCAACCCGCACGCCGCCGAGGCCTCGTTGCTCTCCTTCCCCTCGGTGGTCTGGGTCGGCGGCGGGCTGGCTAAGGGTGCCGCCTTCGACGAGCTCGTTCGAGCGACCCGCGACCGGCTGCGCGGCGCGGTGCTGATAGGGGCCGACCGGCATCGGATCGCCGCAGCGCTTGCTCGACACGCACCTGATGTACCGGTTGTCGAGGTGGACGGCGGCGAGACTGGCACCGTCATGGACCGTGTCGTCGATGCGGCCGCGGCGATGTCCCGTCCGGGCGACATCGTCCTGCTGGCTCCCGGATGCGCCTCCCAGGACATGTTCGCCGACTACGGCGCGCGGGGCGACGCGTTCGCTGCCGCGGTCCAACGACGCGTTGGTCTTGCAGGCCAGGAAGAAAGGAACCGCAGGCGGTGAGCACAGCGCAGCGCAGCGGCGGCGTCGCGTGGTTACGGGCCAGCATGGACCGCCCGCTGACGTCGTACCAGCTGGTCATCGGGGTGACCGGATTGCTGCTGTCGCTGGGACTGATCATGGTCTTGTCCGCCAGCTCGGTGCTGTCCTTCGAGCAGTACGGCACGAGCTATCACGTCTTCGGCAAGCAGGCGCTGTGGGTCGTGGTCGGAGTACCCGTTGCCTGGCTGACGTCACGCCTGCCGGTCCGGGTCATGCGGTGGCTCGCCTATCCGGCACTGCTCGGCTCGGTCGCCCTCATCGCATTGACCTACGTCCCGGGTGTGGGAGTCAGCGTCAACGGCAACCGCAACTGGTTGTCCTTCGGCGGGCCTATCACGATCCAGCCCTCCGAGGTCGCCAAGCTCGCCATCGTGTTGTGGGCAGCGGACCTGTACGCCCGCAAGGAGCGGCTCCTCGGTGACTGGAAGCACCTGCTGATCCCCATGGTGCCGGTCACGGCGCTGGTGACGCTGCTGGTGGTGGGCCAACGAGATCTCGGGACTGCGCTCGTGCTGTTCACGATCATCCTCGGGATGCTGTGGGTGGTCGGCGCACCGGCCCGGTTATTCGCGGGCGCACTGGTGGTCGTCGGCGGTCTGGTCGCGTACCTGGCGAGCACCGACGCCGAACGCGTCAAACGAGTGATGTCGTTCCTCGACCCGTTCGCCGACATGCAGGGCGACGGGTGGCAGGCGGCGCACAGCTTCTTCGCGCTGGCGACCGGACAGTTCTGGGGCGTGGGACTGGGGGCCAGCAGGCAGAAGTGGGGGACGTTGCCGGAGGCGCACACCGACTTCATCTTCGCCGTCATCGGTGAGGAGCTGGGATTGTTCGGCACGCTGGTCGTGCTGGCGTTGTTCATGTTGTTGGCCTACACCGGGTTCCGAATTGCCTCGCGGACCCGCGAGCCCTTCGTCCGCTACGCCAGCGCCGGCATCACGGTGTGGCTGCTGGCACAGGCGGTGATCAACTTCGGGATGGTGCTCGGCTTGCTCCCGGTGATCGGGATCCCGCTGCCGCTCGTCTCCTACGGTGGGTCGGCCCTCCTGCCAACCCTCATCGCGCTCGGGATGCTGCTGGCGTTCGCCAAGACCGAACCGGGCGCCCGCGCTGCGCTGCGGGCGCGTCGTTCGAACCGGGCGCCATGGCTCCGGAACAGGTCCGGGGACCGCTCCGTCGGCGGAGGGTGAGGATGGTCGTGCGGGTGTTGCTCGCCGGAGGTGGCACCGCGGGGCACGTCTCACCGCTGCTTGCCACCGCGGACGCGGTGCGCAGGATCGAGCGCGACAGCGCCATCATTTGCCTGGGCACCGAGCGCGGCCCGGAGGTCACCCTGGTCGCGGCGGCAGGCTTTCCGCTCGAGCTGGTGCCGGCGATCCCGATGCCGCGATCGTTCTCGACCGACCTGGTCCGGCTGCCGGGCCGGGTGCGGGCCGCGGTGAGCGCCGCGATGGAGATTCTGGACCGGATCCGCCCCCATGTGGTCGTGGGATTCGGCGGCTACGTGGCCGTGCCTGCCTATCTGGCGGCCCGCCGCCGCCGGGTGCCGCTCGTCGTGCATGAGGGCAACGCGCTACCCGGCCTCGCGAACAGGCTGGGCTCGCGCCTGACGTCCAACGTCGCCACCAGCTTTCCGGCGACTGTCCTGCCGCATGCGACCTGCACCGGCCTGCCCATACGCCGGCTCATCTCAGGGATGGACCGTTCGGCGCTACGGAGCGCGGCACGCGCGGAGTTCGGCCTCGACGAGCACCGACCGACACTCCTCGTGACCGGTGGCTCGCAGGGGGCCCGGCGCCTCAACGAGGCCGTGGGCGGGGCGGCCAGCGCCCTGGCGCACTCCGGGGTCCAGGTTCTGCACGTCACCGGGCGCACCAACGAGGTGGCCGTCCAGCGCAGCCCTGAAGACCCGCCCTACGTCGTGGTGCCGTTCCTGACCCGCATCGACCTGGCGTACGCCGCAGCGGACCTGGTGATCTGTCGTGCCGGCGCGAACACGGTCACCGAAGTGGCCGTGGTCGGCCTGCCGGCTGTCTTCGTCCCACTGCCCATCGGGAACGGCGAGCAGGCGCTGAACGCCGCGCCCGTCGTCGAGGCCGGAGGCGGGCTGCTGGTCGAGGATGTCTCGATGACGGCGGCGTGGGTGGCCGCGCAGGTGCCTGGTCTGGTGCACGACCGGGACCGGCTCGCAGCCATGTCGGCCGTTGCCGCCACGTTGCTTCCCCGGAGCGCGGATGTGGCAGTGGCCCGGATGGCACTTCGAGCTGCTGGGGAGGCAGCGTGAAGGTGCCCTTTCCGGACGACATCCCGGCACTCGATCGGCTGGGCCGGGTGCACTTCGTCGGAATCGGCGGCGCGGCCCTGTCCGGGATCGCCCGCATCATGTTAGCCCGTGGAGCGACGGTCAGCGGGAGCGACGCCGTGGACTCGGCGACGCTGCAAGCACTCCGGGAGCTGGGCGCCGATTGTTTCGTCGGCCACGATGCCGCTCACGCCGCCGGTGCGGGCACCGTGGTGGTGTCGACGGCGGTCAAGGACGACAACCCCGAGGTCCTGGCCGCGCGGCGCGCGGAAACACGGCTATGGCCGCGCTCGGCGGCGATGGTGTGTGTGATGGCCGGTCACACGGTCCTGGCGGTGGCAGGGACGCACGGCAAGACCACCACGACCTCACTGCTCGCAGTGTCGCTCGGAGCAGCCGGACTCGACCCGTCGTACACACTCGGGGCGGACCTGAGCGCGACCGACAGCAACGCACACGCTGGCACCGATGACCTCTTCGTCGCCGAGGCGGACGAGAGCGACGGCGCGTTCCTCCGATACGCGCCCACCGGTGCCGTGGTCACCAATGTCGAGGCCGACCACCTCGACCACTACGGCACCGAGGCGGCCTACTACGCGGCATTCTCGACGTTTCTGGGCACGATCCGGCCAGGCGGTTACCTGGTCGCGGGCGTCGATGACCCGGGGGCATCCCGGCTAGCAGCCGAGGCAGTCGGACGAGGGTTGGAAACCGTCCGCGTCGGCATCGGACCCCAGTCGGACGTGCGCGTGGTGGATCTGAAGCTTCACGGGGCCGGCTCCGGGTTCGCCGTGGAGCGGGCCGGAGAGCGCCTCGGCCGCGTCGAGCTGCAGATACCCGGCCGGCATTACGTGCTGGACGCCGCGGCGGCTCTCGCGGCTGGGTTGCGTACGGGCGCACCGTTCGACGACCTCGCCCGGGGCCTGGCCACCTACACCGGTGCCCGGCGGCGGATGGAGCGCAAGGGGGAGGCGGGTGGGGTGCGCGTTTACGACTCCTACGCGCACCATCCCACCGAGATCAGGAGCGACTTGCAGGCCGCCAGGACGATTGTCGGGGACGGTCGGCTCGTCGTCTGCTTCCAACCACACCTGGCCTCGCGTACCCGCATCTTCGCGACCGCGATGGGACAGGCGCTGTCCGCTGCCGATGCCGTGGTTGTGACCGACGTCTACCTGGCCAGGGAGGCCGCTGAGACCGGCGTCAGCGGTCGGCTGGTCGCCGACGCCGTGGCCCTGCCCGTCGAGCTGGTGCGATACCGACCCCACTTGGGCGACGTCCCCGGCGCGCTGGCCGATCTGGTCGGAGCAGGTGACCTCGTCTTGACACTAGGGGCGGGTGACGTGACCGACGTGGGGCCACGGCTGTTGGCGATGTTGGCGACCTCGACGAGAGAGGTTCGGCAGTGAGCGACCTTTTCGCACGGCGCCGGATGCTGGGCCGGTTGAGCAGGCTCCGGCTGCTGCTGATCGCGGTCGGCCTCGTCGTGGTCGTGACGTTCGGCGGGTGGGTGGTGTGGTTCTCGTCGTGGGTGGCGGTCCGGAACGTTGAGGTCGTCGGTGCCCGGCACATCGACGTCAGGGAGCTGGAGCAGGTGGCCGCGGTGGAGCTGGGCATGCCGTTGGCTCGCCTGGATTTGTCGGCTGTGGAAGGGCGGCTCGAGCAGTTGCCCGCGGTGGATGTCGCGGTGGTGGAGCGGTCATGGCCGCACGGCGTCACGATCCGTATCACGGAGAGCACGCCGGTGGCGGCGCTGCTCGACGACGGCGGCTACATCGCGCTCAACGCCGAGGGAGAACTCTTCCGCCAGCTGCCGCGTGGGCCGTCACGGCTTCCGGTGGTCCGCGCCGATCAGCTGGAGGCGGAGCGGCGGGCCGCGGCGCTCGCCGAGGTTGCCGAAGTCGTCAGTTCGTTGGCCCCGGCCATCGCCGCCAAAGTGGATCACGTCGAGGTCGCAAGTCCCGATTCGATCATGTTGGCATTGCGCAACGGTGACCAGGTCGAGTGGGGGAGTGCGGCGTCGTCGGAGCGCAAGGCGGTGGTACTGGCGGCCCTGCTGCATCTCGATGCCACTGTCTACGACGTCCGGGTGCCCGAACAGCCCGCGACGCGGTCCTAGGCTGTCCCCTGGGAAGGCTGATGCCTTCTGCTCTGGCGACCGCGATGCAGAACTTTCGTTTCTGGCGCAACCGCCACCGACCCCAGCTCGCGGCGGGTGGCGCAAATCGGCGGGATGCTTGCCGAGTGGCGCAATCTTGCTGGCTCTCACGTCCTGAGTGGCGCAAATTGGTCAGCAAACGGCGTCCAGGGCGACGAATTTGCGCCACTCGCGGGCCTGAAAGGCCCCCGCAGGTGAGTTCGCTCGGCGAAAGTTTCTCGCCCGATCCGCGACACGCGGCCGCGCTCGTTGATTGCTGACACCCAGCGACCTAGTTTGCTGCGCAGTCGGCAGGTTGACATAACTATAACCCTCCACTAGAGGGTGAGATGAAAACCAACCTTTCGGCCTTCCCCGGACAGCCGAACCGCGTGCCGTACCCACCGGGTCCGGCCACCACACATTGAGAGGTGCGCGCCGTGGCAGCGCAGAACTATCTGGCGGTTATCAAGGTCGTCGGCATCGGTGGCGGCGGAGTCAACGCGGTCAATCGAATGATCGAGGTCGGGCTCAGGGGCGTCGAGTTCATCGCGATCAA
Source organism: Nocardioidaceae bacterium (assembly GCA_013696555.1). Lineage (GTDB taxonomy): Bacteria > Actinomycetota > Actinomycetes > Propionibacteriales > Nocardioidaceae > JACCYJ01. The sequence continues at coordinate 21,115 of JACCYJ010000230.1, forward strand.
CACCGACGCTCAAGCACTGCTGATGAGTGACGCCGACGTCAAACTGGACATCGGGCGCGAGCTCACCCGCGGGCTGGGCGCCGGCGCCGATCCCGACGTCGGGGAAAAAGCGGCCGAGGACCACGCCGACGACATCGAGGAAGTCATCAAGGGCGCCGACATGGTCTTCGTCACCGCCGGTGAGGGAGGCGGCACCGGAACCGGTGGCGCACCCGTCGTCGCGCGGATCGCCCGATCACTGGGAGCACTGACGATCGGCGTGGTCACCCGCCCGTTCTCGTTCGAGGGGCGCCGGCGGGCCAACCAGGCCGAAGAAGGCATCGCCGCCCTGCGCGAGGATGTCGATACGTTGATCGTCATCCCCAACGACAGGTTGCTCTCGATCAGCGACCGCAGTGTCAGTGTCCTCGACGCGTTCAAACAGGCCGACCAGGTCCTGCTGCAAGGCGTCTCTGGGATCACCGACCTGATCACCACACCGGGCCTGATCAACCTCGACTTCGCTGACGTGAAGTCGGTGATGTCCGATGCGGGCTCGGCGTTGATGGGTATCGGGTCCTCGCGGGGCGACGAGCGGGCCGTGGCCGCCGCCGAGATGGCAGTGTCCAGCCCCCTGCTCGAGGCGTCCATCGACGGGGCGCACGGAGTGCTGCTGTCGATCGCCGGCGGATCAGACCTTGGGCTGTTCGAGATCAACGAGGCGGCCGCGCTGGTCAGCCAGGCGGCGCACCCGGAGGCAAACATCATCTTCTGGGCGGTCATCGACGATGCGCTCGGTGATGAGGTGCGGGTCACCGTGATCGCTGCCGGATTCGACGGCGGAACACCTAAGCGACGTGACCTCGGTCAGCCGGTGCTGCGTCGTGAAGGGGCTGCCGTCCCGCAGGCGTCGCAGCCGTCGGCTGGTCAGCCAAAGGCCGCGCAGGCTCCGCAGCGAACCCCAGCGGTCGTCGGAGCCGGCGCAAGCGCGGTAACGGCGCCAGCGAACGGCGACAAGGCGGGCTCACCGCAGCCGGCTCGGCCTCGGGTCCCGGTGCAGCCAGTTCCGGTGGGAGTCGGAGCGCAGTCTGGGGGCGACCCGTCGAGCAGCCCGCAGCGGAAACCGCGACCGGTGAGCTTCGATGACGACGAGCTCGACATCCCGGACTTCTTGAAGTAGGTGTTCGCGTTCCGCGACCGCCTCGGTCGAGTCGAGGTCGCGTTCACCGATCGGTACGGAGGCGTCAGCGAGGGCCCTTGGTCCTCGCTGAACCTCGGTACCAGCAACGGTGACGAGCCCGCCCGAGTGGTGCACAACTTCGCTGCCCTGGCGCACGGTCTGGGTGTCGACGTTCACCGGGTGGCGCGGATGAGCCAGGTCCAGGGGCGCCATGTCGAGTTCCTCGACGATGTGCCGGACGGGATTCCGGTCGCGGACGCACTGGTGACGCGGACCCCCACACTGACGCTGTTGGTACGCGCTGCCGACTGCGCGCCTGTGGTGCTGGCGGATCCGGACGCTGGTGTGGTGGCGGTAGCGCATGCCGGGCGCCAAGGAATGCTGCTCGGAATCGTGCCGGCGACGATCGCCACGCTCCGGGATCGCGGCGCGACCCGGATCCGCGGTTGGCTCGGCCCTCGAATCTGCGGGGGCTGTTACGAGGTACCGGAGGCCCTTCGGAATGAGGTGACGGCCGCCGTCCCTGAGGCCTGGGCGGTCACCTCCGCGGGGACACCGGGCCTCGACATCGCCGCTGGTATCCGGGCACAGCTGCGAGCCGAGAGCGTCGACATCGTCGACGTCGCGGACAGTATGTCGGCATGCACCTACGAGAACGCCGATCTCTTCTCCTACCGTCGCCAGGGCCAGCAGTCCGGTCGTTTCGGCGCCACCGTGAGGATCGCGGCGTGATCGAGCGGCGCGCCGAGCTGGCGGGCCGTCTCAGCCACGTGCGAGAGAGGGTGGCCGCGGCCGCCCGCACGGCCGGTCGCGACAACGACTCGATCACCCTCGTCGTGGTGACCAAGACCTTTCCGGTGAGCGATGTCGAACTCCTTGCGGGCTTGGGCGTCCGCGACTTCGGTGAGAGCCGGCATCAGGAGGCGCGGGAGAAGGTGGCCGCGGTGACAGCCGAGCTCACCTGGCACTTCGTGGGCGCGCTGCAGTCGAACAAGGCCGGTGCCGTCGCCGGATACGCCGACGTCGTCCACTCGATCGACCGGGAACGGCTCGTGAGCGCCCTCGACCACGGCGCGCAGCGCGCGGGGCGGACGTTGGATTGTCTCGTCCAGGTGAGCCTCGACCCGCCCGATACCCACACGGACCGCTCCGGTGCTCCGCGAGAGCGGATCATCGAGATAGCGGCCAAGGTGTCGGCAGCCGAGCGGTTACGGCTTCGGGGCGTCATGACGGTCGCCCCGATGACCGCCGACCCGGGCGAGGCGTTCGGCCAGCTGGCCGACGTCGCCGCTGAGCTCCGCGCTGAGTTCCCCGCCGCGACCGTCATCTCCGCTGGCATGAGCGAGGACCTGGAAGCCGCCATCGAGGCCGGCGCGACACACGTACGCATAGGGCGCGCGATCCTCGGTCAGCGGCCCCCGCTCGGGTAGTGTCCGACACGCAGGGTAGCTGCCCTGCAACATTCCTGGACCGGAGGTCAGAGCCCATGGCTGGCGCGATGCGCAAGGTTGGTGTGTACCTGGGCTTGCTGGAGGACACCGACCGCTACGACGACGACTACGCAGACAATCCCGACGGTGACCGCGAGACCCGACCAGGACGCGAGGTGCACGTCGCCTCCGGTTCCACGGTCACCCAGTTGGCCGAGCGCCGCCGCAGCACCCCATCGTCGGTGCCGACTCGTTCGGCGGAGCTGTCGCGGATCACCACGTTGCATCCGCGGACGTACAACGAGGCTCGTACGCTCGGCGAGCACTACCGCGATGGCATCCCGGTGATCATGAACCTCTCGGAGATGGACGACAACGACGCCAAGCGGCTCGTCGACTTCGCCGCCGGCCTGGTGTTCGCGGTCCATGGCACTATCGAACGGGTGACCAACAAAGTGTTCCTGCTGTCGCCGCCCAACGTCTCGGTTGCTGCTGAGGACAAGCAGCGCATTGCCGAAGGCGGCTTCTTCAACCAGAGCTGAAGCCGGTGAGCGCTGTTGGCGACGTCATCGGCTTCATCCTGTGGGTCGCTCTGGTCATCCTGATCGCGCGCATCGTGCTCGATTGGGTGCAGATGCTCGCTCGCTCGTGGCAGCCGCACGGCTTCATTCTGGTCATCTGCGAGGCCATCTACTCGGTTACTGATCCACCACTTCGCATGGTGCGTCGGGTCCTGCCGCCACTGCGGCTCGGCATGATTGCGTTGGATCTGTCCCCGCTAGTGTTGTTCGTGATCATCTACCTGCTCCAGATTCTCAACGGGCTGATCTTCTACGGCTGAAATCCGACGGCTGCCAGTTGCCTCGGAGGGTGGCGGAACCGGTAGCGTGTGGCACACCTGATCACGTTGGTTTCCCGACTCGAGGTGAGCACATGCCGTTGTCGCCGGAGGACGTGCGTAACAAGCGCTTCACTCCCGTTCGTCTCCGCGAGGGATATGACATGGGTGAGGTCGACCAATTCCTCGACGAGGTCGAGTCCGAGCTGGAGCGCCTCACCGCCGAAAACGACGACCTGCGGGTGAAGCTCACCGCAGCCTCGTCGGGCGACCCCACCCGAGCCCCGTCCCTCCCATCGGCCGCCCAGCCGGACCAGGCGGCCTCGGTCAGCGAGTCGCGTCCCGCAGCTGCTGCGTCGCCCCTCGAAGCGGCGCCGGCTGCCGCCTCGACGGTCACCGTGCCGGAGGCTTCGAGCGCTGCTGCCCGGCTGTTGGAGCTCGCCACGCGCAATGCAGACGAGCTCGTCGCCGAGGCCAAAGAGCAAGCGGACCGCATTCTCACCGAGGCGCGCACCAAGTCCGAGCGCATGGAAAACGATGCGCGTGGCAGGGCCGACCGGGTGGAATCGGATGCGCGGACAAGGTCGCAGAAGCTCGACTCGGAGACCGCTACGCGTCGCGAGCAGCTCTTCGGCGAGCTGGAGAAGGACAGGGACCGGCTGGCCCGCGAGGTCGAGCATCTGCGTGGCTTCGAGCGCGAGTACCGCAGCCGGCTGAAGAGCTACCTCCAGAACCAGCTGTCCGCCCTCGACGGCGAAGAGCCGGTCGGTGCGCCGTTGACCGAGGCCGAGTCAGAGGTCAGCCCGCGTCGGCTACGCACGCTGCTCGGTGAGAGCAGCAACGCCGAATAGCTGGTGCTCCACTTGAGTGTCACTTCCAGATCAGGCAACCGCCGGGCCACGAAGTGACCGGTGGCTCGGATTGGGCGCGGCACGCCGGCGGCTCACCTCTTGCCACTCGCGCGGCGTCGGCGCCGTGACGGCCGGGATCGATGACCGCCACGTCGTTCGGCGCGATGCGGTTGCGCCGCCCGGGGCGTGTCGGCAACCGCAGCGCGCCAAACGATGGAGTCGGCGACCCAGTCGAGCTGTCGGCGACCCAGTCGAGTTGTCACTGTCACACCAGGTCAGGGCCTGACCGCGCAGTAACAAGTCGCTGGAAGGTGGGCAGGGCGGGCTTCAGCGGCGACGAAGGCAGTACCTCAGGCCGAGGGCGGGGTCGTGATAGGTGGCGAGTGAGTTGTCCCCCGGCTCACCCCGCCCGATCGTCGTGGCGAGCACCTCGTCAGCCACCAACGCCTCGTGCTCGAGCAGCGCCTTCGCCAGCTCGTCATCGTCGGTGTCCCACCACAGCTGTATCCGGTCACTGACGTCGAACCCTGCCGCTTTGCGCGCCTCCTGCAGTAGCCGGATCGCCTCACGCGCGAGCCCGGCTCGGAGCAGCTCGGGTGTGAGCTCAAGGTCCAGCGCGACGGTTTCGCCGTGCTCGTTGATGACCGACCAGCCCTCGCGGGGACGCTCGGAGACGATGACTTCGTCGGCCAGCAGCCTCACCGGCTGACCGTCGACGGTGACCGTCGCGACACCGTCTGCCAGATCCGACGCGAGCTGCCCGGCGTCCGTGGCCGCGATCGCGGCCGCGACGCCGGGGGTGTCCTTACCGAAGCGCTTGCCGAGGGCACGGAAGTTTGCCTTGGCCAGGTGCTCGACCAGATTGTCGCCGGCGCCGGCCAGGGAGTCGACCGCACCGACGTTGAGCTCGGCCGCAACCTCGCGCCGCAGGTCGTCGGACAATGACGACCAGGCACCGGACCCGATCAGCGCCCGCCGCAGCGGCTGCCGGGTGCGTACTCTTGCCTCGGCTCGAGCGGCCCGGCCCAGCTCGACCACCCGGCGGGCTAGCCGTACCTGCGCCTCGAGTTGGTCGTCCACCAGACTGGCGTCTCCTCGCGGCCAGGCCGCCAGATGGACCGAGTCCGCGACCGCCGGCGAGCCCGGGCGGAAGACGTCCTGCCAGACGCGCTCGGTGATGAACGGCACCAGCGGCGCCAGCAGCAGGGTGAGCGCGTGCAGGCATTCATACAGCGTTGCGAAGGCCGCCGCGTCGCCCTCCCAGAAGCGTCGACGAGAGCGCCGGACGTACCAGTTGGACAGGTCATCGATGTACGCCGCCAGCAGCGCTCCTGCCCGCTGGGTGTCGAAGTCCTCCATCGCCACGGTCACGTCCCCGACCAGCCGGGAAGCCCGCGACACTGCCCATCGGTCGAGGACCGGACGTTCGGCAGGGTCGGCCACCGGTTGCGAGCTCGGAGCCCAGCCGGCCGCGGCGGCGTACAGAACGTGAAAAGTCACCGTGTTCCAGTAGGTCAACAACACCTTGCGGACAATCTCCTGCAGCACCGTGTTCCCGACCCGGCGCGATGCCCAGGGCGACCCGGAGCACGCCATAAACCAGCGAAGCGCGTCGGCGCCGTGCCGCTCCATCAGCGGCAACGGCTCCAAGATGTTGCCCAGGTGCTTGGACATCTTGCGGCCGTCCTCAGCCATGATGTGCCCGAGCACCACCACGTTCTGGTAACTCGACTGGTCGAACACGATCGTGCCGATCGCCATCAGTGAGTAGAACCACCCCCGCGTCTGGTCGATCGCCTCGCAGATGTACTGCGCCGGGTACGCCCGCTCGAACTCCTCTCGGGAGCCGTCGACGTACGGGTAGCCCCACTGGGCGAACGGCATCGACCCGGCGTCGTACCAGGAGTCGATCAGCTCCGGGACGCGCCGCGCAGCCTCCGTGCAGCCGGCTGCCGGGCACTCGAACGTCACCTCGTCGACGAACGGCCGGTGCGGATCGTCGAGCATCCTCCCTGACAGTGCCGCGAGCTCGGCACGCGACCCCACGCAGCGCAGATGACCCTGCGGACAGCGCCAGATCGGCAGCGGCGTACCCCAGTAGCGCGACCGCGACAGCGCCCAGTCGACGTTGTTGTGGAGCCAGTTGCCGTAGCGCCCCCACTGAATCGTCTCCGGGTACCACGACGTGCGCTCGTTCTCGCGCAGCAGTTGGTCCTTGACCTGCGTGGTCCGGATGTACCACGACGGCATCGCGTAGTACATCAGCGGCGTGTGACACCGCCAGCAGTGTGGGTACGAGTGCTCGTACGTCTGATGCCGGAAGAGCAGCCCCCGGCTATCGAGATCCGTGACCAGATCAGCGTCCGCGTGCTTGAAGAACTGTCCACCCACGAGGCGGACATCGTCGGAGAAGTGACCGTCGGCACGGACCGGGTTGACCACCGGCAACCCGTACGCCTTGGCAACCGCGAGGTCGTCGGCACCGAAGGCCGGCGACTGATGTACCAGCCCGGTCCCATCCGCGGTGGTGACGTACGACCCGAGCACCACGAAATGGGCGGCCGCTGGGAAGTCGACGAGCCAGAACGGGCGCTCGTACTCCCACCGCTCCATCTCAGTGCCCACGAGCCGCTGTTCGACCACCCAACCCTCTCCTAGCACCGTGCGCAAAAGTGGCTCGGCGACGACCAGGCGTTCTTCACCGTTGCTCGCGACGACGTAGTTGACGTCTGGGTGCACGGCCACCGCGGTGTTCGACACCAGCGTCCACGGTGTGGTGGTCCATACCAGCAGCGCCGCCCGCCCCGCCAGCGGACCGGTCGTCAACGGCATGCGTACGTAGACAGACGGGTCGGCGACCGTTTCGTAGCCCTGCGCCAGCTCGTGATCCGACAACGCGGTTTCGCAGCGGGGGCAGTACGGGGTGATGCGTTGATCCTCGACAAGGAGTCCAGCGTCGAAGATGTGCTTCAGCGACCACCACACGCTATCGATGTAGGTGGAGTCCATGGTCCGGTAAGCCGCGGACATGTCCACCCAGTACCCCATGCGCTCGGTCATCGCTTCGAAGGCGTCGACATGTCGCTCCACCGAGGACCGGCAGCGGGCGTTGAAAGCCTCGACGCCGTAATCCTCGATCGACCGTTTGCCGGACAGCCCGAGCTCTTTCTCGACTCCCACCTCGACGTGCAGGCCCTGGCAGTCCCAGCCAGCCTTGCGTTCTACCAAATGCCCCTGCATCGTCTTGTACCGGGGGAACACATCCTTGAAAACCCGTGCTTCGACGTGGTGCACGCCGGGTGCGCCGTTGGCGGTCGGTGGCCCCTCGTAGAACGTCCACCGCGGCGCTTCCGCCGTCTGCTCGAGGGTTTTGGCGAACGTGCGTTGCGTGCGCCACAGCGCCAAGATGTCACGCTCCAAGTCGGGCAGGTCCACGGCACTTCTCGCTTCCTCCGTCAGCGCCCCGATCACCTGGGGGCGTTCGCTGGCGGAGGGACGATCGGCGCCGATGACGCCGCCCGCGGTACCACCCTCCTTGGCCGCCGACATCTCGGCCCGCTCGAGGTTGCCGCAGCTGGGTCTAGTGAGCCGGCGGGGCCGACCGTTCTTCCAGCGGCTCAGGGTGATCTTCGCTACGCGCCATTCCTGGGCTCGCACCATCCCCAGGTCGCTGTCGATGCGTTGACGCAGCTACTCGTCCCGTCACAGCCGATACGGCCCACTCAGTCTACGTGGGAGTCCTCCGTGCCCGCGAGGGGCGCAGTCTCGTTGCTCCGGATGCCGTCGGATGACCGACTTGCGCCACTTGGGACGGGGGCCAGCAGGTTTGCACCACTCGGACGGGGGGCGCGCGGCGGTTAGGAGTTGAAGCGGGAGGCACGGCTCCCTATCCTCACGGCACGACACGCGGTGACCCGCAGGTCGCCTACGACGTCAGGGGCCTTCGGAGATGGCGAGCTCGGACAGCAAGGCCAGCGCCAAGAGCGCGGCGGCCGGCACGAAGAAAGCGCCGGTCAAGAAGGCGCCGGCCAAGACAGCATCGGCGAAGACGACGCCGGCGGAGACGGCGCCGGCCAAGAAGGCGTCGGTGAAGACGACGTCGGCCGAGAAGGCGCCGGCCAAGAAGGTGCCGGCGAAGAAGAGCCGGGCCAAGAACACGGCGCTGGCACTGGTCGTCCGGGCGGACGAGAAGCCGTGGACCGCCAAGGAGCTCACGCAGGTTCGCAATGACCTCGAAGCCGACCGGGTACGCCTTCAAGGTGAGGTTGCGTCGGTCCAGCAGGGCCTGGAAGACCTGCTGCGTGACGCTGGCGTGGGCGCCGGCAACGACCAGGCTGACCTTGGTTCCAGCACCCTGGAGCGCGACGCCGAGATGTCGTTGGCCAACAACACCCGCGAAATGCTCTTCCAGGTGCAGCGAGCACTGGCGCGACTCGACGACGGCACCTACGGGGTCTGCGAGTCTTGCGAGAACGCCATTGGGAAGCAGCGGCTCATGGCGTTCCCCCGTGCCACACTGTGCTTGACATGCAAGCAGCGCGAGGAGCGTCGCTGAGTAACTCCGGCGACCCACAGACCGCACACCCCTCGGACGACCCGGAGACTGTCGCACCTGCCCGCATCCGATTGTTCATCGCGGTGGTCGCAAGCGTGTACGTCATCGACGTGCTGACCAAGGTCGCAGCCGTCGCGACCCTGACGGACCGGGCACCGGTGACGATTGTTCCGGGCGTTCTCCACCTCGACCTGACGCGCAACCCGGGTGCGGCGTTCAGCGTGGCGACCGGGATGACCGTGTTGCTGAGCTTGGTGGCGGCCGGTGTGGCCTTCGTGATCGTGCGGATGGCCAGGCGGTTGCGGGACCGGGCCTGGGCGGTAGCGCTCGGCCTGCTGCTCGGCGGTGCGCTCGGCAATCTCACCGACCGGCTGCTGCGGGAGCCGGGTCCACTACGGGGGCATGTCGTGGACTTCCTGCAGCTGCCGCACTGGCCCGTGTTCAACGTCGCCGACTCCTGCATCGTGGCCGCTGCCGTCCTGATCGTGGTGCAGTCCGTACGCGGAATCGGTATCGACGGGCGTGCCTGACCAGCGCAGCCTGCCGGTGCCGCAGGGGTTGGCCGGCGAACGCGTGGACGTCGGGTTGGGCAGGCTGTTGGGGTTGTCGCGCACCCGTGCTGCCGATCTGGTCGAGTCCGGGCACGTCCTGCTCGACGGTACGCCGCCCGCGAAATCCGATCGGTTGGTGTCCGGAAGCTGGCTCGAGGTGACACTCGCCGACGTGCCGTCCGCCGTTGAGGTAGTTCCGGCGATGGTGGCCGGGCTGCGGATCGTCCACGACGACGACCACATCGTGGTGGTGGACAAACCGGTCGGGGTGGCCGCTCACCCGAGCCCCGGCTGGTCGGGTCCGACGGTGGTCGGGCACCTGGCGGCGACGGGCTTCACCGTCGCGACCTCCGGCCCCGCAGAGCGTGCAGGGGTGGTCCAACGGCTCGACGTCGGCACCAGTGGGTTGATGGTGGTGGCCAAGTCGGAGCACGCGTACGCCGAGCTCAAGAGGGCCTTCCGGGAGCGCGATGTCGAGAAGGTCTACCACGCCCTCGTCCAAGGGCACCCCGACCCGTCGACCGGCACGATCGACGCACCCGTCGGCCGCCACCCCAGGCATGACTCCCGCTGGGCGGTGGTGGCCGGGGGCAAGCCCAGCGTGACGCACTACGAGACCCTGGAGGCGCACCGGTTCGCAAGCCTGCTGGAGGTCACGTTGCAGACCGGACGGACCCATCAGATCCGGGTGCATCTGAGCACGTTGCATCATCCCTGTGTCGGTGACCTCACGTACGGTGCGGACCCGACGCTTGCCGCCCGCACCGGCTTGGGCCGGCAGTGGTTGCACGCCGTGCGCCTCGGCTTCCAGCACCCCGACACCGGGGAGTACGCCCGGTTCACCTCCGCCTACCCCCAAGACCTCGCGCACGCCCTCGACGTGGTACGCGATGCCGCCTGAGCTCGCCTTGCGGCCGGCCGACAAATCGGACGCTGCCCGGGCAGCGCAGGTGTTGCTGGTGTCCCGACGAGCCGCCGAGAACCGGAGCGAGATCCCGGTCGGTGTCCACAGCGACGACGAGGTCCGCCGTTGGTTCAGTGACGTCGTCATGGTGAGCCGGGAGGTCTGGGTTGCCGAGGCAGCCGGGCTCCTTGTCGCCGTCTTGGTCCTCGATGACGCCTGGCTCGATCATCTCTACGTGCTTCCTGACCACAGCGGTCGAGGCATCGGGTCTGCACTGCTAGACCTCGCCAAGGCGGTCCGGCCGGACGGGTTCTCGCTCTGGGTTTTCCAACGCAATGTCCCAGCCCAGCGGTTCTATCTGGGGGCCGGTTTGGTCGAGGTGGAACGCACCGATGGCAACGGAAACGAGGAGCGGGCGCCCGACATCCGGTACCGCTGGGAGCGCTGAGTGTCGGACCAGGACGCGAACCTGGGTCGGCGTAGGCTGACGCGCACTTGTCACCACTTGACCACCAGATCCATCGCGAGGAAGGCCCTCCCCCGATGTCGAGCAGCGGGTCGTTCGTGCACCTGCACGTCCACACCGAGTACTCCATGCTCGACGGCGCCGCCCGCATCAAGGACCTCTTCTCGGAGTCGTCCCGGCTAGGCATGCCCGCTCTGGCAATCACCGACCACGGCTACTTGTTCGGCGCGTACGAGTTCTATCAAGCGGCCCAGCAGACCGGTGTCAAGCCGATCATTGGTGTGGAGGCCTACCTCACCCCCGGAACGAGCCGATTCGAGCGCCGGCGCGTCCAGTGGGGCAACGGAGGCGGCGACGACGTGTCCGGCGGCGGGGCGTACACCCACCTCACGATGCTCGCGGAGACCACCCCCGGCATGCACAACCTGTTCCGGCTGGCGAGCCGAGCGTCCCTCGAGGGTTACTTCTACAAGCCACGGATGGACCGCGAGCTGTTGGCGGAGTACAGCTCGGGAATTCTGGCGACCACGGGTTGCCCCTCTGGTGAGGTCCAGACGCTCCTGCGGTTGGGGAAGTACGAGGAAGCGGTGCGCTCGGCGGCGGAGTTCCGGGACATCTTCGGAGCCGGCAACTACTTCTGCGAGCTGATGGACCACGGGCTCGACATCGAGCGCCGAACACGTCAGGACTTGTTGAAACTCGCGCGGGAGCTGCGGCTCCCGCTGGTTGCCAGCAACGACCTCCACTACACGAAGCCGCAGGAGGCGGCCGGTCACGCGGCCCTGCTCTGCGTTCAGTCCGCGTCGACGCTGGCCGACCCGAACCGGTTCAAGTTCGACGCTGACGACTTCTACCTCAAGTCGCCGCAGGAGATGCGCGAGGTGTGGCGTGACCTGCCCGAGGCGTGCGACAACACGCTGCTGATCGCCGAGCGCTGCCAGGTCGAGTTCGCCGAAGGCCGAGACCTGATGCCCCGGTTCCCGGTGCCGCCAGGCGAGTCGGAGGAGACCTGGTTCGTCCGCGAGGTCGACCGTGGGCTGGCACGTCGCTATCCAGACGGGGTGTCGGCGGCTGCCCGGGCCCGCGCCGACTTCGAGGTCGGCGTCGTGTTGGCGATGGGCTTCCCAGGCTACTTCCTCGTCGTCGCCGACTTCATCAACTGGGCACGTTCGCAGGGCATCCGGGTCGGCCCCGGCCGCGGATCGGCCACCGGCGCGATCGTTGCCTACGCCCTCGGCATCACCGAGCTCGACCCGCTCGTGCACGGCCTGCTCTTCGAGCGCTTCCTCAACCCGGACCGCGCCGAGATGCCGGACATCGACATCGACTTCGACGAGCGAGGTCGCGGCGAGGTCATCCGCTACTGCACCCAGAAGTACGGTGAGGACCGGGTCGCGCAAATCGTGACGTACGGCACGATCAAGGCCAAGCAGGCGATCAAGGACTCCTCCCGGGTGCTGGGCTACCCGTTCGCGATGGGGGACCGGATCACCAAGGCGATGCCGCCCGCCGTGATGGGCAAGGACATTCCGCTGACCAGCATCTTCGACGATCAGCACCCCCGCTACGCCGAGGCCGGTGGTTTCCGCACGCTGTACGACAGCGACGCTGACATCCGCCGGATCGTCGACACTGCCACCCAGCTGGAGAATCTCAAGCGCCAGTGGGGAGTCCACGCCGCGGGCGTGATCATGTCCAGTGAGCCGCTGGTCGACGTCATCCCGATCATGCGCCGGGAAGCCGACGGCGCGATCATCACCCAGTTCGACTACCCGGCGTGCATGTCGCTGGGGCTGCTCAAGATGGACTTCCTGGGGCTGCGCAACCTCACCGTCATCGATGACGCGCTGGCCAATATCAAGAGCAACCGCGACCGCGAGATCGACGTGGACTCGCTGGGGCTCGACGACCTGGAGACATATGCGCTCCTGGCGCGCGGTGACACGCTCGGTGTCTTCCAGCTCGACGGGGCGCCGATGCGATCGTTGCTTCGGCTGATGCGGCCCAGCACCTTCGAGGACATCTCGGCGGTCCTGGCGCTCTACCGGCCAGGCCCGATGGCGGCCAACGCCCATCTCGACTATGCCGACCGCAAGAACGGCCGTAAGCCGGCGACCCCGATCCACCCCGAGCTGGCCGAGCCGCTGGCCGAGATCCTTGACGAGACGTTCGGACTGATCGTCTACCAGGAGCAGGTCCAGGCGATCGCCCGCAAGGTGGCCGGCTACACGTTGGGACAGGCCGACCTGCTGCGGCGCGCCATGAGCAAGAAGAAGCGTGACGTGCTGGAGATGGAGCACGAGAGGTTCTGCTCCGGGATGGTGGCCAATGGCTATTCGGCCCGCGCGGTCAAGGCCTTGTGGGACACACTGCTGCCGTTCTGCGACTACGGGTTCAACAAGTCCCACACGGCGGGGTACGGTCTGGTGTCGTACTGGACGGCGTACCTGAAGGCCAACTTCCCGGCCGAGTACATGGCTGCTCTGTTGACGTCGGTCCGCGACGACAAGGACAAGATGGCGGTCTACCTCGGTGAGTGCCGCCGGATGGGGATCTCGGTCCTGCCTCCCGACGTCAACGAGTCGGAGTCGACCTTCACACCGGTCGGAATCGACATCCGGTTCGGCCTCAACGCTGTCCGCAACGTCGGAAACAACGTGGTCGCAGCCACTGTCGCCACCCGCACCGAGCGCGGCAAGTTCACCGACTTCGCCGACTTCATGGACAAGGTGCCACCGATCGTCTGCAACAAGCGGGTTGTGGAGTCGCTTGCGAAGGCCGGCGCCTTCGACTCCCTCGGCCACTGCCGACGTGGCCTGGTCGCGATCCACGAGGATGCCGTCGACCAGTACGCGGACATCAAGCGCAACGAGGCGATGGGGCAGGACTCGCTGTTCGACGGTCTCACCGACGACACCTTCGCAGCCGTGTCCTTCCGGGTCCCGGACATCGCCGAGTGGGACAAGCAGACCTTGCTCGGCTATGAGCGGGAGATGTTGGGGCTGTACGTGTCGAGCCACCCGTTGCTCGGGCTGGAGCACGTGCTGGCCGCTTCCTGCGACTGCACAATCGGGGCGCTGGTGGCCGATGAGTCCCGAGGGGACAACACGCCGGTGGCAATCGGCGGTCTGATCACCGGGATCCAGCTGAAGAGGACCCGCAAGGGTGACACCTGGGCAATCGTCACGCTCGAGGACTTGGAGGGGGCGGTCAACGTCATGCTGTTCCCGTCGGCCTACCTGGTGGCCGCCCCGCTGCTGGTCGAGGACGCCATCGTCGTCGTCAAGGGTCGGCTGCGGCGAAACGAGGACGTTCCGGAGATCACCGCGACCGACGTCAGCGTTCCGGAGCTGGCGCGCGCCCTGCAGGGGCCTGTGGTGATCTCGTTGCCGGCCGCTCGGTGCACGTCGCCGACGGTGGACGCTCTCAAGGACGTGCTCGTCACCCATCCTGGTGTCACCGAGGTCCAGCTGCGGCTGACTACGCCGGAGCGCACCAAGGTCCTCCGGCTGGACGAGAGGCTTCGCGTCACCGCGAGCCCGGCCTTGATGGCCGACCTCAAGGCGTTGCTCGGGCCGGCGTGCCTGAGCCGCTGACCGCGCGCGCTGAGGCGGTGCGCGCCAGCCTGGTGACGCTGGTCGTTTTCATCGTGTTGGGGTGTCTCGGGGGATGGCTGTGGGCGCAGTGGGCGGATCCGGCGAGGTTTGTGGTCACCGCGGACAACGCCGTGATGGGCGAGTTGGAAGCGGGTCGCGAATTCGGCGTCGACGTGCTCTACGCCATCATCGCAGCCGTCGCCGGCCTGCTGGCGGGCAGCGTGCTGGGCTGGCGTTACGGCGGCAGCGGGTGGGCGTTACCCGTCGCGGTCACCGCGGCGGCTCTGCTGGCCGCCATCATTGCCTGGCGCCTCGGCGTCGGGCTGGGTCCGCCGGAGCCGCTCAGCGCCCTGGAGGGCGCCCAGCGCGATGATCTGGTTCCAGAACGGCTCGACGTCCACGCGAAGGGTCTGCTGCTGCTCTGGCCGATGACCGCGCTGATAGGTGTTCTTGCCAGCGTGGCCGCTGTTCACCCAAAGCGACGACACCATTACCCGGACGGACAGTAGGCTTCTCAGGTGTCTACTCCACAGTGGGGCTCGCCGCCGGACAGTGCAGGTCAGCCGGAATGGCTCACCAACTCGGCGCCGCCGGAGAGCGGGTCGGGCGGCGGCCGCCGCCGGGGCGTGATCATCGGCGCATCGGTCGCCGCGCTTGCACTCGTCGGAGGTGGGGCGTTCGCCGCTTACCAGTTCCTCGACAGCGCCGGGGACCAACCCGCGGACGCGTTGCCAGGCGGCGCAATCGCATACGCCCGCATCGACTTCGACCCGTCCGCCAGTCAAAAGATTGCCGTCGTGCAGCTGTTGCGTCGGGTGCCGCAGTTCGAGGAGGAGACCGGCATCACCAGCGATCGGGAGGATCTGCGCCGCGTGATCGTCGACCGATTTCTGGGCGACAGCGAGTGCGCCGAGCTTTCCTTTGCTGACGACTTTCAACCGTGGATCG
>JACCYJ010000236.1 GCA_013696555.1 Nocardioidaceae bacterium
CAACACCGATGGACGTTCGGCGTCCCAGTTGGCCGCCGAGATCATCGGGTTGACCCGGTGGGGTGCGCTCTAACCCCAAACTCGCGTTCCAGGTGGCCGCACCGGCAGGCTCGCGCGGAAGGCGGCATGACCGGATGTTTGTTCGAGCCCATCGAGTCCTGTGGCACAGGCGGCGGTGGGGCGCACTCGGTCGACGACGACGTGCAAGGGTTGGCGTCGTGATCAGCCACCAGGGCACCCAGTGAGGCAAGTATTCCGACGCCTGGCCTTCGCAAGGGTTTCGCGCCGAGGGCTCGTGCGGCCCGGCGCACCGCTGGTCTTCCAACCACTGCCGATGCTGCTGGTCCTGGCCCTGTGGGCGGCCTGAGGAGAGCGCAACTGCACCTCACCGAGTCACGCCGACGGGAGGTTGCTCATGATCAGTGCGGCGTCGTCGTTCTCGGGGTCGAGGTCGAGGGCGCGTCGGAGGAGGTTCCTCGCCAAGTCGAGATGTCCGTCGACCTGATGGGCCCAGCCGGTCATCGTCCACGCAGCGGATGAGTCTGGACGCACCGTGGTCCACACTCGCAGAAGGGGCCAGACCAGGCTGGTGCGGTGAAGCTCGATCGCTCCGCACACGGCACCGATGAACCGGCCGTCGTCGAGGTCGAACTCGGCCGGCTCGGTTGCCGCCAGTCGGTGGAAGGTCGCCGCTGCGGCGTCCGGACCCGACCTGGCCAACGTCTCGGCGACGGGGCCGACAACCGGAGGCAGCAACGCGCGCATGGCCGCCACGCCCTCGCCCAACTCCTCGGGCGTCACCCCGGAGGTTACCGAGCGGGCCGGATCGGCGAGGGCGACGTCGAGCGCTGCCGCGGCGATGTTCGAGGTAGGGACGGTGTTGGAGTTGGCTAGAACGACGACCCCGGTCCGCCGCTCAGGCACTAGCACGAGCCGCGAACCGAACCCAGGGTTCGCACCGCTGTGGCCCAGCGTTCGGTGCCCGCGGTAGCTGCCCACGAACCAGCCGAGCGCCGCCTGTTCCTCCCATGGGGGGTCACCCACGGGCACCGCCGGGCGCCACATCAGGTCGCGCAACCCGGGATCCAGCCGTGCCGACTGCCCGTCGGAACCCCCAGCGGTCACCTCAGCCGGCTCGAGGTGGGCCTCCATCCACCGACACATCTCGACCAGGTTGGAGTGCAGGGTCGAGCTGGGAGCGTGGCGCCTGGTGTAGGGATAGGCACCCTCGGGCACCGTCAGCGGCACCCCCACGTGCGGTGAGGCAGCCAGGTGTGCGGGCACCTGGCCGCGCAAGAACGTGCTGTTCGGCATCCCGAGCGGGGTAAGGACGTGCTGCCGGACGGCGTTCTCGAACGTCGGGCCGGTGGCCCTGGACAGCAGCAGCCCGAGAAGCTCGAACCCGGCACTGGAGTAGGAGAACGCCGAGCCGAGCTCCGCCTGCAGCCGCCTGCCCGACAGACTGCGAGCGAACTCGCTGAGCGCGTCGTCGCCCAGCTGCGGGTCGTGCCAGCCGTAGTCCGAGACATCCGGGAGACCGCTCGAGTGGCTCAAGAGGCCCCGGGCTGTGACCTCCCCTGCCCGACCGTCGGCCAGCCTGAACTCAGGCACCCATGCGACGATCGGAGCATCCAGATCGAGGACCGGTTCACCGGCGTCCTGAGCGGTGGCCAGCGACACGATCGCGGTCGCGACGAACGGCTTGGACACCGACGCCAGGTGGAACATCGTCTCGGGTGTGACCGACGCACGGGTGCCGACGTCACGGACGCCAAAACCACGCGAGACGACCTCGCCCTCGCGTACCACCGCAACGGCCAGGCCTGCCACGTCGTGCGAGCCGAGGAAGGTCTCGACCAGAGGCCACAAACATTCCTCCACGCTTGCCCGAAGGCGCACCGGCCCCGCATTCACGTCCCGACCCTACGCCGACACAACGCGTCGCTGCCTCGGCACCGCAGCGATCGCACCACCGGAACGGGCCATCCTCTCTTCGGCAGTTTCGTGCCCTGTCCGCGGCATGTGCGGACGTCGGTCGCATCGGTCCCGCGCGGGTTCAGTCAGCCGTAATCGTCGTAATACAGAACGGGTGCCCGGCAGGGTCGAGAAGCACGCGCCATCGAACGTCAGGTTGCGGATCGACCTCGACAGCGCCCAGGCTCACCGCTCTTGCCGACGG
>JACCYJ010000247.1 GCA_013696555.1 Nocardioidaceae bacterium
CGAGCGCGGCGGCGTCGGCCGGGCTCAGCTCACTCATCTCGCCGTCGCCGTCGCCGGGTCCGGATGTCGGCGCGAGCGTGGTCGTCGTCTCCGACGATGGCTCAGAGCTCAGCAACCGATGACCGCACTGAGAGCAGAACCGGGCCGAGCTGGGGTTCTCGTGCCCGCACTCTGTGCAGAATGGCATCTGCGGCCTCCTCTGACAGCGGCCCGCCAGAGTCTCAGGCGGCACTCAAGGTTGACGGTTGTGGTTGCAACCTATACGTGCCACCCCTGACACGGTCAAACAGCTCAGCGGGCCACTCACTCAGCCACCTGGGCGCGGTAGGCATCGGCGTTGAGAAGAGATGCCACGGCCGCCGGATCGTCGATCCTGACCTTGATGAGCCAACCCTCCCCGTACGGGTCAGAATTCACCAGCTCGGGGGTCGAGTCCAGCTGCTCGTTGCGCTCGGTCACCACCCCGGACACCGGCGCGAACAGATCGCTGACCGACTTGGTCGACTCGAGCTCCCCGATGCTGACCCCCGGCTCGATGGTGTCGCCGGACTCGGGCAACGACACGTACACGATGTCACCGAGTTGCGACTGCGCATAGTCGGTGATCCCCACCACGACACTGTCACCGTCGACCCGGACCCACTCGTGCTCGGCGGTGTACTTCAGCTCATCGGGGTACACGCGGACTCCTCGTCATGCGGTGCACGGTCATGGCGCCGGCTGAGCGTACTCGGGCGCACGCTGCTGCGACAACGCGGTGATGTCGATGGCGTCCGCTTCCGCCACGAAGACGCTGCCACCCAGTGCCTCCACCTCGTCGGCGAGCCCGCCGGGGAAGCTGACCGCCACGCTGAGGGTCTGCGGCGAACCGATCGCCTCGATGAGGTACGGCGGCCGCACCGGAGCACCGTCAATGGTGATGGAACCGTCACCGTCGGCGAAGTACGTCTGCGCCACGATGCGGGCGGTGTCGTTGACCTCGATGGCCTCGGCGCCGGCGTCGCGGAGCTCCTCGACCGCATTGAGCATCGTTGCCGCGCTGATCGAGCCCTTCTGGTCCTGGATCTCGATGGCGACGCCAGGGCCGGTCGCTGCCACCGTTCCGGCGAGGATCGCCAGGGTGGTGGCTTCCTCGCGGGCCTCCTGCTGCGCTGTCTGGGTCGCGTTCGTGCTGGTCTGCAGCTCCCGCTTGGTTGCTTCGAGCTCGGCGATCTGCCTGTCGGCACGGAGGTTGGCGGCGTCGAGGGAGTCCAGTAACTGCACCAGCTCGCTTCGACGAGCACCGGGGTAGATGCCCTCACGGTCCTGCGCGCGAACCTGAACAGCGACGGCGAATCCGAGCACCGCCAGCAGTAGCGCGACGATGACCTGTCCCCGGACCTTGCGCTCAGGCATGGAAGATGTGCCTTCGGATGGCCGCGACATTGGAGAAGATGCGGATCCCGAGAACCACGATGACGCCGGTGGACAGCTGTCCTCCGACCCCGAGTTGGTCGCCGAGATAGACGATGAGAGCCGCTATCACGACGTTGGAGACAAAGGAGATCACGAAGACCTTGTCGTCGAAGATCCCGTCCAGGTACGCCCGCAGGGCGCCGAAGACCGCATCGAGCGCAGCCACCACGGCGATGGGCAGGTACGGCTGCAACGCAACCGGCACCGACGGGTCGAGGAACAGCCCGGCGGCGATGCCGACCAACAGGCCGATCACCGGTATCACGGGAGCTCCCCTTGGCGTTGTGCGTACTGGACGAGCAACCGAGGCGCTGGTGCCGCCGCCAGTGTCAGCGAGTCACCGCTGTCCAACTCGAAGCGCAGGCCGAAGTTCGTCTGCAGATCCAACCATGCTTGACCCCCAGGTGTTTCGATGAAGCGCGCTTGGAGCGTCTGCGGGTCGCCGATCGCTTCGATGACGTAGGGCGGCGACAGGGAACGATAGTTGACCGTGATGGCCCGTCCGGCGGTCCGGATCGCCGAGAGCGGACTGAGTCGGTTGCCGTTGATCGCCACCGCCTCGGCCCCCGCCTGCCACAGCCCGTTGACGAGGACTTGGAGGTCCACGTCGAGAACCTTGCCTTCCGGACCCGATTGACCGCCGGGAGCGTCGTCAGCCGTGATCTGCACGCCGGGGCCGATCACCGGCGCGGCACCGGTGAGCGTCCTTGCCGTGGTCAGGCCAGCGAGAAGGTCTCGAGCGCGCTCGTTGCCTTCCGTTGCAGTCCCCTGCAGATCGAGGATCTGCTGGCGCAACTGCTCGAGTCGGTCCGTGAGAGCCGCAATGGTGACCTGGCGGTTTTCGATGCGATCGAACAGCGCCGACCGTTCCCGCGCCTCCTGGGGAGCGCCGGAGCGGGCTTGACCGGCGGCGATCCCTACCAGCAGCCCGAACGCGACCACGACCACGATGGCGGCTGCCGCCGGACGCTGCAGCGGGGGGTTGCCGGGCTGCCGGTCACTCACGGCGGCGCCGTAGTCGTCGTCCACCGCATCGTCGAGGAGCCGGCGCAGCACGTCGCTGGGTGGTGTGGTGGCCCGTGGCGTCTGGATGTCTATGACGGGCCGTCCTTCGTCTCGCTGCGATTCGGATCAGGTGGGGGCGACGCGCGGCGTGTCTGTCAGGAGCTTGCGCACCTGCCACCCATAGAGCAGCCCCGCCCACCAATACAGCCCTGTTCCCCAGATCGTAAACGCCCACCCCAAGACGTTGGCGAAGTCGGCGAGGGTACCGTCGTCATCGCCGATCAACAAGAAGGGAAAGGCGTACAGCAGGTTCGCGGTCGCAGCCTTGCCGAGGAAATGAACCGGCAGCGCTCGGATACCTCGCGTTCGCATGAAGGGCACCAGAACAAACAGGAACACGTCCCGCAACGGCAGGATGACTGCCAGCCAAACGGGGATGATGTCCCGGATCGCTAGCGCGACAACGACGGAGAGGATGTAGAGGCGGTCGGCGACCGGATCCAGGATCTGACCCAGTCTGGAGGCCTGGTTGAGCGTCCGAGCGAGATAGCCGTCGAGGTAGTCGGTGATCCCGGAGACCATCAACACGATGAGCGCGAGTACATCGTACTCGGGGCCGAGGACGAGGTAGAGAAACAGCGGGACACCGAGCAGGCGAAGCACGCTCAGCAAATTCGGAATCGTCAGAACACGGTCGGTCGGCGCCGCGACATGCTCCTCGGCCACCGACGTCCCCTCCTGATTTTGTCGCGTACCGCTGCGCTGTTGGACCGGAACGGACGCATCAGGCTACCCGCTCGAGTCGTAACGCCTGGCCGGCCGCTAGGACAAGGCCACTCTCAGGTCTACACCGGTTGTCGTTCGCGACGGTGCTTGCGGCGGTCACCACGGCGTAGTTGGCGGCGGCGTTCGGGAGCCCCAGATGGCTCGCTGCTCGACAGTTCTCTCTGTCCCTTGACGGCCGTGCCACTCACTTGACACTGCGACGCCATGTGATGGCCTGATCTAACAGTGACAACTCACCGACTCGGGGGCATGAGGTGGGGCGGTTGATTTCGACCGGGTCCGCGACGTTTGCGACCACGCCAACTGCGCCTGTCAAGGCTTAGGCACGGCCGCCGAACAACTCAAGCCGTCGTTTGATCGAAATATTGCAGCAGGTCATGTGCCGCCAACTCGATATCCTTGTGCCGCCACTCAGCCGCCCGGTACACGCAGGCGATCAGTCCAGTCCGATGAACGCGGCGGAAGTCACCGTAGCCGAATGCGTAGCGGGCCTTCGTCTCGTCACTCGCCCCTTCCGTCAAGCCGAGGTGCCACTCCGCGTACGCATCCCACGAATGCGATTCGAGGAAGGCGTTCTCGTCCGCAGCCTTGGGTTGTGACTCTCCCCAGTCGCTGTCGCGGACGTACTGCCGGGCACGGATCAGGGTGCGTGCGTGCTCCACCGCCGCGGGGTTGACCGAATACGATGCCATCAAGCCATTCTGGACGAGTGAAGGGCGGGATGTCAGGCGGGATCGCGCCGCCCGCGGTCGACGTACAGCCCGTCTTCGGGTCGCGTCACAGTGCAGCTCTCGGGGGCGTACCTCCTGCCGCGCTGAATCGGGCAGTTGACGGGGATGAGGAAGTCGCAGTCGCTGTGGATGTCAGCGTCGCCCACCGCGAACGACCCCTGAAGGCACGCCCCCCATGAAGTTGTCTCCCAAGCAATCTTGATGTGTCAGCGCCTGATCCGCGACAGCGCTCCCTCACCGAAGATCGGTCCGATCGCGTAGATCTTGCCGTCGGCGCCGACCTCCACACCGCCGGGCAGGATGAACTCCCCAGGCCCCAGCTCCTTGACGTTCCGGCCGTTGGCCGACATCTCGAAGATGCCACCGATCGGTGGGGCGATCTCGAGCTCCCATTGCAGCCAGCTCTTCTTGACCAGCTCCGCGACAAAGATGTGGCCGGCGGGACCTACCGCGAGATCCACGATGGACGTGAAGCCGTCGGCGACCCGGCGGCAGGCGCCTCGGTAGGGGTGCTCCGGGTCACAGACTGCGTTCTTCGTGCCTGCCTTGACCCGCCACACCTGGGACTTCCCCGGGGTAGCCGGGAAGCCGCGCAGCTCACCGAAGTACCAGTAGCCGTCTCCGACTGCGACCGACGTGATGACGGACTCGGACGGAATCCTGGTTCCGGCCTGAGGGAACCCCTCGTCCGGCAGCGCATTCGGGACTCGCACAATCCGTGGCTTGACAATTGCCACACTACGGATGTGGCCTTTCCTGAAGACCTGTAACACCTCATTCCCCGCCGCATCGGCGACGAGCGCACTGCCACCTTTCACCGCCTGGACACCAAACGGGTTGGAGTCCCCCGGGAAGTCCTCCAGGTCGTACGGGTCGGGGTGCCGCTGCTGGTACGCCGCGATGTCCGCCATCGGCTTGAGCCCACTGCCTCGGTACCACCGGTACAGCGTGGCTACACCGGGACCGGGCTCACCACCGCCGGTCAGGATAAAGACCCGCCCGCGCGAGTTCATGTCCACGGCGGGCGCAAGGCCTGGCGCTACTGACGTCAGCTGCCTTACATCTCCCGCGTCCGGGCCTCTGGTGATCAGCTTGCTGACGCTTCCGTCGCTCTCGCTGAACACCACTGCCCCATGGCGACCGACACCAAGGCCACGAGGGCCGTCCAGGTCGGAGAGCACAGGTTGCACGCTGCTGGCTGCCCATGCGGCGGGCACTGTCAGAGCCACCAAAGCCGCCGCCGCCGATGTAGCTGTCGCTTTCTTCGTCCATCGCATGATTTGGCCCGCCCATGGCCGCGACATCCCCCGACCGCAGGGCTATCCCGCGTGTCACCTGGTATGTAGCACCGCCGCCACGGCGCCGTCAAGGGCTGGGGTTTCGACCCACCGCGCGGCACCAGGCGAAGGCGGCGTACGACGTTGGCGAATCCGACCAGTCGAGCCAGGCGCGCTGCATCTCTGCCAACTCTTCAGTGGATGCCAATCCATGGTCCTCCGCCGAGGTGACGAACCAGTCGTCCGTGCAGTCTTCGGCCCTCCCGAGCCCGAACTCCTTCACCGTGTCGGGCTTCCCGTACGAGATGCACTTCGTGGTGGCGACCACGTCGACGAATCCGGCACCGAGCAGCAACCCACGGAGCTCTCGACCGCGGTACGGGTCGGCCCCGTCGAGCTGCCAGAGTCGCTCGCGGATCTCGTAAAATCGACGCCCCAGCTCGGGATGCGGACCGGCGAGGATCAGCCCGGCGTATTCGACGCTGGCCACAGCCACCATGCCACCCGGCTTGAGAACCCGCTTCATCTCGGCCACCGCGTCCTGGGGTCGGTCCAAGGCTTCCAGAGTGGAGTGTGCGAAGACGGCATCGACATGGTCGCTCGGCAACCTCAAGGAGTACGCATCGCCGACGTGGAAGTCGGCGTTCGTGACCTCGAGCCGACTCGCCCGTCGGCGCGCGTCGGCGATCTCCACCTCATCGATGTCGACCCCCATCACCCGCCCGACGAATCCCGCCAGCTCGAGCGTCAGCTCACCTGACCCACAACCCACATCAACGAGATGGTCCTGAGCTGTCAGAAAGGGCAGGAGGAAGTCGGCGTACACCTGGGCACTGCGTACCATCGCCATGGTTCAGACTCCCATCGGCCGACTGTCGCCTGGCAGTCAGCGGAGTATCTTCAGCGCATGGTGGCCCTGAGCCGAACCC
Source organism: Nocardioidaceae bacterium (assembly GCA_013696555.1). Lineage (GTDB taxonomy): Bacteria > Actinomycetota > Actinomycetes > Propionibacteriales > Nocardioidaceae > JACCYJ01. Next base: position 6,184 of record JACCYJ010000247.1, read on the forward strand.
GCACCATTGATCAGCGGTGCCCGCGATGCGGAGCACAGTTGGAGCTGATCGAGCAGGGCTGCACGACTGCCCACCCATCGCTGCCCTTGATGTGGGTCCCGGTACGACGGCACTGCTCGCAGGGGTGCCCGCTGACCGCCGATGACCCCGCAAAAGGTGACGAGGAGCGGTGACGGCATCACCCGAACGCAACAAGGCGACCGCGATGGCCATCTACGACCTGATGTTCAACCAGAACCGCCCCGACGAAGCAATCCAGCGGTCCGTCGGCCGAGGCACGCGGCACTAGGAGAGCGAAGATCCTGCTTGACATCGCAGAATGCCGGATTCCGTCGGGACCGGCTCAGCGGCGCCGCTCGGGAATGGAAGGAGCCCCGCCCGGACGGCGGCGACGGAAACCACTCCTCGGGTTCGCGCCAGCCGAAGCCTCGATGAGGTTGCCCAGAAAGCTTCGGAAGGGCTAGCGCCACGCCGGTGGAGTGCGCGAGGCTAGGCGGCTTCGGCGGACCCGGCAAGGCCACCCCCCAGACCCTGGGGAAGGCACCGGGTCCGCCCTACGCTAACGCTCTGGCGGTGAGCTGCAACCGCCCCGATTGGGTCTGGCTGCTCGCCGATGGCCGGCTGAGTGCTTGTGTTGTGGGAGCGTCACACCTGGCGTAGCCCGGCGAGGGGCGCCGAGTCACGCGCAGAGTACGCAGAGCAAGCCGCTCCAGTCATTGTCGGCTCAACACGCGATACTTCTGCTATGGCATACGACGACGATCTCGCGAATCGGATTCGCACGGTCGTTCAAGGTGAAGGCGGCCTGACCGAGAAGCGCATGTTCGGCGGCCTGGCGTTCTTGATAAATGGCAACATGGCCGTTAGCGCCAGCAGTAGGGGCGGACTGCTGCTGCGCGTCGATCCCGCTCAGACCGAGTCTCTTGTCAGTGAGCCACATGTGTGGCGTTTCGAGATGCGCGGCCGGGAGATGGACGGTTGGCTCCGGGTCGACGCGGAGGTGCTCGAGACCGACGACGCACTCCGGCGCTGGGTGAGCCGCGGTGTCGCCCGCGCTCGATCACTCGCATCCAAGTAGGGTCACCGGGAACGGCAGGGGCTGAGGCGCCATCGCCCACCCAGCTGCCCGTGTCGACGGCTACGACCTCGATCCCTCGTCGGTGATCGCGGCTCACGATCACCCCGCCGAGGCCGGGTCCGTCTAGCCGATCGGAGAGGAATGATGACGTCGGCCGAGCAAATACCAGCCGAGACCCGCTGTGGTGACAACGGTGGCGGCCGCCGCGGGCATCAGCCAAGGACGGCGCAGGATAGTGCCAGCGGCGCCCTGGGCCTGGTACCCGCGCATTGTGGCCTGTGTCTGCCACGACAGCACCGACCCGTCCGACTGGCCGGACAGCACCGACCACCGGGACTGGAAGGACCCGACAGAGAGCAACGACATCGCCGACCCGAGAGAGCCACACGAGGCGAACGATGCCACCGATCCGGCCGACAGGAACGACCCGGTCGAACCTATGGACATGATCGACTCGCTTGAACAAATCGACAGGACGGAGTTTCTGGACCGAATCGACCATCGAGAGCTCACCACGCCATTTTCACAGAGCAGCCGCGCGCCATGTCGGCCGGTTATCGTCGTCTACCCCGAGCCGGAGAGCATCCCCGTGCACCGCTGCCTCCAGATCATCCTCAAGGAAGAGTGGTCGCACCGGTCCCGAGAAATCACACTGTCGGGCTGACAGGATTGGAACCTGCGACCCCTCGACCCCCAGCTTGGGCGCGTCGTCCGCCGGTCTCCGCCGGCGTCCATCGTCGCAGGTCAACGTGGTGTGGCAACGACGCCGGACATTGGCAGACACCTCAGGACGAGAGCCCGTGGCTACACAGTTGCATACATTCACCGGCGACCCTCGGATGGGTCCATAGAAGCGGAAGTGCCCCAGAATGCTGACCAGGCAGTGACAAGGGGCGACCGCTCGGAGCAAACTGACCGAAGGCGGCCATACTCGGTGCGACGAAACACCGGATGAGCACAAACCAGGCGCTGCTACATACTAGATAGCTGATCCCTAACTGTAGGCTGCTTGACCCCATCGAGATGAATCGTTGCGGGGGACTGATGAAGAGGTACCTGGCGGTGCTGGTGTTGGGCGTCGCTTTGGCGTGCGTCCAGACTGCTTCGCCGACGAGCGCTGCAACATACGCCTTCCACGACGAGTTCTCAGGCACGTCCCTCAACACGGCGGTCTGGACCGCCGAGACCAGGAGCCTGGGCGGCGTATGCTCATCGGCCTCGAACGTCCGCGTCTCCGGCGGCTACCTCCGCATGACCGCTCGCCAGGGAAGCACGGCCGACTGCCCATGGGTTGGGTCGCGCCTGGTGACCGCGAACAAGCGTTACCTCGGCTACGGCCTCGTGCAGGCGCGCGTCAAGTGGAACGCTGCGCCCGGGTTCTGGGGTGGATTCGTCATGTTCGGCAAAGCAAGCGGCGGAAGCCGACTCGCCGACGGCGAGATCGACACGGAGATCAGGGACGGCATGATCCACTACCGGCTTTGGTCCGTCGACTCGGCCGACCGGCGCTGCGGGATCGCTATCGACAAGCCCAACAACAGCCTCGATCAGTGGCACACCTTCGGTGTGAACCGCCAGCCGAGTTACACCCAATTCTTCCTTGACGGGGTCAAGCAGGCGACGATCACCAAGTCGCAACTGCTGGCGAAGGGCTGCACCTGGCCCTTTGAGCGTCGGTTCTCGCTGGTGCTATCGGCCCGCGCCGGAGGCTGGGGTGGCACTCCGGATCCAGCAAAGTTTCCTGTCACCGCGCTGGTCGACTGGGTTCGTCAGTGAACGTGGCAGGGACGAGGAAGGGGAACCTCGCCAGGCAACGGTCATGAGGCAACGAAACGGAGCATTGGGCAGGATCGAGCACTGCGGACATCGACGGGCACGTCACTGACGATGCCTCGCGCAGTGCCGCCGATGCGGTCAGTCGGGCTCTTGGCCTGTAAGACAGGAAGACGTCAGACCGGGTTCTGGTCTGAGTGCCAGGGACGACTCCGAATGGTAAAACTACCCCCTGACCTGCGGTGATACTAGTCGGGCTGACAGGTTTTGAACCTGCGACCCCTTGACCCCCAGATGTCGGCAGCCAGTCCACGGACGTCCGCGAGCATCTACATTTCCGCAGGTGGTGGGCCCTTGGTGAGGTCGCTGGACCTGTCTGGACGCAGGTGGACGACGGTGATAAGGACGCGTATAAGGACGCGCCGAAAGTCCATCCAGACTGCACATTCGCACTCGGTAAATGCGATCACTCTACGCCGGGGAGGGCACTGTTGCGTTGCTCGATCGGGCCTGGCACGAGAATGGTGTCATGACATCCTCGTCGGCCTCGGCGTTCGCTGGTTTCCGGTTCCCTCGGGAGGTGATGTCGGTGGCGGTGCGGTGGTACCTGCGGTACGGCCTGTCCTACCGTGACGTCGAGCAGCTGCTCGCCGAGCGGGGAGTGGACGTCGATCAGGTCACGATCTACCGGTGGGTCCAACGGTTCACACCGGAGTTCATGGAGGCGGCCCGTCCTCGACGTCATGTGCCTGGTGACCGCTGGTTCGTCGACGAGACCTACGTCAAGGTCAACGGCCGGTGGACGTACCTGTACCGGGCCGTCGACCAGTTCGGGCAGGTCATGGACGTGTGGCTGTCCGCCAGACGCGATCTGACCGCTGCTCGGGCGTTCTTCCACCGGGCACTGACCACCGGCGTGGTGCCGGTCGAGGTGACCACGGACCGGGCGCCGGCCTACCCGCGCGTCCTCGACGAGCTCGTCTCGGCCGCCCTGCATAACACCGCGCATTACGCGAACAACAGAGTCGAAGCCGACCATGGTCGTCTCAAGGCCCGGCTTCGACCGATGCGCGACCTGAAGACCTTCCGATCAGCACGGATCCTTGCTACCGGCCACGCCTTCGTCCAGAACCTCAGACGCGGTCACTACGACATCGCCACCGACTCACCGGCCCAACACCGGCTACTTGAGGCGTTCGATGAACTGGCGCTCGCCATCTGAC
>JACCYJ010000265.1 GCA_013696555.1 Nocardioidaceae bacterium
GCTCGGCACCGTCGACGTCCCAGCCAGTGACCGGGCGCATCAGCGCAGCCCACTCGTCGAACGGCTCCGTGAACACTCCCCGCAAGAACTTGCACAAGATCATGGAGTCCATGACCGCCGCGCGGTCCTCGGTCTCGATGGCGGCGTCCACGTGGGCCTGTCCGCCGTCGAGCCGGTCGAGATCACCGGACAGGTCGGCCTCGTACGCGCCAGAGCGGTTGTGGTCGGCACCGCGTGCGTTGACGGCCAGCCCGAGCGCCATCGCGTGCATGGTGCGGGGCTCGTACCCGGGCATCTCCATGCCTTTGACGTGCGGCGCGAAGTCGGCCGAGCCGGCTCCAACCCGCTCGGCGGCGCGGCGCGACCCTTCGGCCAACAGCGGCCCGATGCCCGTGCCGGCGCCGATCTCGTCGAGCGCGCGCAGCAGCGCCGCGCCGTCTCCGAACCGCAGCCACGGTGCGTCGAGAAGCCCGCGCTCCGCGCACTCCATCGCCCACGCGATCGTGCCACCGGCCGAGATGGTGTCGAGGCCGAGCTCGTCGCAGCGGGCGCTGGCGGCGAGTACGTCGTCAGGGTCCGAGACACCGCACATCGGTCCGAGCGCAAACACGTTCTCGTACTCCACCCGCGCCTTCTTGCCGCCCTTTGCGGCATAGATGTGCTCACAGCCGATCGAGCAGGACGCACAGCTGTTGCGGGCCACCTTGCGGAGGTCGGAGATGTCCTCGGCCGCCAGCCGTGGCGCCTGCTCGAAGGTGGCAGCGGTGAAGTTCCGGGTCGGCAGCGTTGACAACGCGTTGAAGGCCAGCAGGTTGGCCAGGGTGCCGAGCTCACGGTACTTTGCGGTCGCCTTGCCAAGAGAGCGGCTGCGCAGGTCGCGGGATGCCGCGAGCACCGCATCCCGGTCGGCGGGGGCGACCTTCGTCGCCGCTCGTACGGCCACCGCCTTGAGCTTCTTGGAGCCCATGACCGCGCCCAGTCCGCCCCGGCCAGCGTGGCGGCCGTCGTGCGACACGGTGGCGTAGCGCACGCGGCGTTCCCCCGCGGTTCCGATCGCGGCGATGCGCCACCCTGCCCCGAGCCGCTTCTTCAGGGCCGCCTCGGCTTCAGCGGCCGAGTGCCCCCACACGTCGTCGGCCGGCTCGACCCGCGCACCGGCGCCGTCGACGAGCAGTATCGACGGCCGGGTGCAGGCACCGCGTACGACGATCGCGTCGTTGCCGGTGAGTTTGCCGGAGATCGCAAAGTGGCTCGACGCCAACGCGTCGGTCAGTAGTCCGGTCAACGGCGACTTGGCCACGACGGCGAACTTCGCGCTGGTGGTGAGCGGAGTTCCGACAAGGGGGGAGAAGCAGAATGCCAGTGGCGCCTCGGGTGCCAACGGGTCGACGCCGACGGGCGCGAGCTCGGTCAACAGCCAGGCACCGAGCCCGACCCCGCCCAGATGGTCGCGCAGGACGCGGTCGGAGAGCTTGACGACGGTCGCCCGCCCGGTGCCGACGTCGACCACCAAGGCCCGGCCGAAGTATCCACCCGGCGCATCGGTCATCGGTTCGGCGGTCATGCGCTCAACCTCCGGCGTCCGCGGAGACGAACGTGACCGTGTCGCCGCTTACCAACGGCGTTGCGCCGTCACGGGTCACCTGCTCGCCGTTGACGGCGGCCACCACATGGCGGTCGAAGTCGAGATCAGCGGCTTGTGCCGCTGCTGCGATCGTCGCCGCCTGGACGGCACGGACACCTCGATGACCGTTACGCGCGAGCGTCCCGAAGCATTCGACCCGGACGACCGGGGCGGGCCGGGCAAGCGCCTGCTCGTAGTCGGCCGGCGCGTTGACGTTGATCAACGAGTCGAGCGATGGGTCTGCGGCGGCCAGCCGCCGGTCAGCGACCAGGTCGTCGTCACTCAGGCGCAGCACCCGGCACCGATCGAAAAGGAACGCCGGCTTGAGCTGTCCTGCGGCCAAGAGATCGTCGATTTCGACCGCCAGCGAGGGCCGGTAGGCGGCGGCCAGCGGCTGTCGGTGGCCGTTGGCAACGGGCAGGACCACGTCGTGGTCGTCGTCCATGGCCTCGACCACCCGCGAGACGAATGCGGTGTGCAGGAACGGCATGTCGGTGGAGCAGCAGAACGCCACGTCGGCGACGTCACGCAGCGCATGCAATCCGATCGCCAGGCCCTGCAGCGGGCCGAGACCCTCCTGGTCGTCCTCGCGGATCTCGACGTCGGGGGGCAGCTCCGGGAGCGGCTGGTCAGGCGCACGTACCACCACCACGGGACCCGCGACTCCCCTGGCCACGACGCCGACGGTGCGCCGCAATAGGGTCGACCCATGCCAGGGCAGCCCCGCTTTGGACGTGCCCATCCGCGACGAGCGTCCGCCCGCGAGCACGACCCCTGCCGCTTGCACATTGCGAGGGTAGCCCGATCATCAACCGGGCGAGGCGCGTCCGTTGTGCCGGGCGACGAACCCCGCAGCGCCAGTCATCGAGCTGGGCGTCGAGAAGCTCGGGGCCTCCCGCGTCTGATACGTCACCAGCGAGACTCCGAAGGTCAGCCGACCGCTCACAGATCGACGGACTCGCCGCTGTCCAAGTGTGTTCGAACCGGCTGACGTAGCGCTGCGACACCCGGTCGACGTGCCCCTCCACCAGGCCGATGCCGCGCTGGTTGAGCAGCCCGTCGTGGATCTGGAGCACCCGCGGTGCACGGACGCTGATCAGAAAGTCGAGGACTTCACCGATCTTGGACCACGGTGCATGGATCGGCAGCAGCAGCATCTCTATGCCGGCTTCCGGCACGATGAACGAGTCGCCGGGGTGGTACACCGAGTCGGCAATCAGATAACCGAGGTTCGGTACCACCTGGACGTCGGCGTGGATCAACGCGTGCTGACCGCCGAAGGCCGCACCCCGAGACCAGCGGCGTCGAACGACTCACCCGGCTCGACGGCTGTGACCCGGTCACCGAGGCCGTCCAGCTGGCGGCGTACGGACTCCGGACACCAGATCCGCAGCTCCGTGCGCTGGAGCGCGGTCTCCGTCAGGGCATCGACGTCGATGTGGTCGGGGTGCTCGTGCGTGATCAGCACCGCGTCGGCGCCGTCCAAGGCAGTGTCGGTCTCGCTGAACATGCCAGGGTCGATCACCAACGCATGCCCGTCGTGGTCCAGGCGTACGCAGGAGTGGGTGTACTTGGTGAGCCGCACGCTCCGACACTACGCCGCGCAGACTCGCCATCCGTTCGTACGAGTGTTCGACTTAGCGGATGCGGTGGGACCGGCAGGTGCTGACGGCCGCCGGATGCCGACGCGCTGCCGGGCCTCGGCCGAGTGGCCGGCCCGTGGCGCACCGTGCGGACGCCGGAGTTCGCCGGAACCACCTTCCACGAGGTGGCGGCGAAGACGGCGCTCAACGCGCTGCCGGCGGCGGCGGCGACGCCGTTCCGCTGGACCGGTGACGGTGAGTTCCCACAGATTCCCGGCTACTCGCCAAGCTGAGGGCCGACAACCGGGTGCAGATCGCGATCTTGGTCCACGACCTACCTGCTCTGAGCGCTGCCAGCGTTCGGCCGCCCAGCCCGCCTCACTCTCCAGTGGCGCAGGATTGCGGTTCGTCGGCGCCCGGACCCGCGGACTTGCGCCACTCGGTGGAAACCCGAGCGGATCAGCGCACCTCGAAGCCGGACTCACCGTCGACGGGGGCCTCGTCGTCGACGTCGACCGCGTTGACCTCCGCCGCCGACGGCCCCCGGCGAGCCCAGCGTACGAATCCGGCCACCGCGTCGGAATCACCCTGTACGGCGACCTCGACAGTGCCGTCTTCGCGGTTGCGGACCCATCCGGTGAGGCCACGCTGCTCCGCCTCCCGCTGCGAGCCGTCGCGGAAGAACACCCCCTGCACCTGCCCGTGCACCACGATCCGTCGGCGTACCTGCGCCACGCCCGTCACCTCCGACTCCGCTCGGCCAGCGATGCTGCAGACCTGTCGCCATAGCAGCACGATTGCATCATCTCTCGTCGCCTACGCTGGCCGGCGCGATGTCTGACCACCCCCCGCCGGCACCAGCCAACTTGCGCGACCGGCTGTCCACCGTGTCCCTTCGGGACGAGGTGCGACTGGGTCGCCGACTCGATGGCGCCGCGAGGCTCCGTGACGAGTCGCGTCGTCGCAAAGTGCTCGGCGACATCGAGATCGGCATCGCGCACGCCGAGTCGGCACTGAAGTCCCGCCGCGCCGTACTCCCCCACATCAGCTATCCCACCGAGCTGCCCATCAGCGGGCGGCGCGACGACATCGCGGCGGCGCTCCGGGACCACCAGGTGGTCGTGATCGCCGGCGAGACCGGCTCCGGCAAGACGACTCAGATCCCGAAGATCTGCCTCGAGCTCGGCCGCGGAGTCCGGGCCATGATCGGCCACACCCAACCGCGCCGGTTGGCCGCGCGCACGGTTGCCGAGCGGATTGCCGAAGAGCTCGGCGGCGACGTCGGGGACGTGATCGGCTATCAGGTGCGGTTCACCGATCAGGTCAGCAACCGCACGCTGGTCAAGGTCATGACTGACGGCATTCTGCTCAACGAGATGCAGCGTGACCGGATGCTGCACGCGTACGACACGATCGTGATCGACGAGGCGCACGAGCGCAGCCTCAACATCGATTTCATCCTCGGCTACCTCCACCGGCTGCTGCCCCGGCGACCTGACCTCAAGGTCGTCATCACCTCGGCCACCATCGACCCGCAGCGCTTCGCCGACCACTTCAGCGGTGCTCCCATCATCGAGGTGTCCGGGCGCACATATCCGGTAGAGACCCGTTATCGGCCGGTCGTCGACCCGGAGCAGCCGGAACGCGATCAGGTGCAGGCGGTGTGCGACGCGGTCGGGGAGCTGATCGCCGAGGGCCCGGGCGACATCCTGGCCTTCTGCTCCGGCGAGCGGGAGATTCGCGACACCGCCGATGCCCTGACGCAACAGGCATGGCGTGACACCGACATCCTGCCGCTGTACGCCCGATTGTCGGCTGCCGAGCAGCACCGCATCTTCCAACCACACACGCGGCGCCGGATCGTGCTGGCGACAAACGTCGCCGAGACGTCGCTGACCGTCCCCGGCATTCGGTACGTCATCGACCCGGGAACGGCTCGGATCTCGCGGTACAGCAAGCGGCTCAAGGTGCAGCGGCTGCCGATCGAGGCGATCTCGCAGGCCTCGGCCGACCAGCGGAAGGGCCGCTGCGGTCGCACCGCGGATGGCATCTGCATCCGGCTGTACACCGAGGAGGACTTCACCTCGCGGCCGGCGTTCACCGACCCGGAGATCCTGCGGACCAGCCTCGCCTCGGTCATCCTCCAGATGATCGCCCTCGACCTCGGCGCGGTCGAGGCGTTTCCGTTCCTCGACCCCCCCGACCGGCGCAGCATCCGCGACGGGATCGACCTGCTCGTGGAGCTCGGCGCGATCGAGGCCGGGGCGCGGGGTCAGCAGCGACTGACCGCCATCGGTCGCACGTTGGCACAGCTGCCACTCGACCCGCGGCTTGCCCGGATGGTGCTCGAGGCCGACCGCCTCGGCTGTCTGCGCGACGTCCTCATCATCGTCGCTGCGCTGTCGATCCAGGATCCGCGCGAGCGACCTGCGGACCACCAGCAGGCGGCCGACGCGAAGCACGCCCGATTCGCGGACGCCACTTCGGACTTCGCGGCGTACCTGAACCTCTGGCGCTACCTGCGGGAACGGCGCAAGGAGCTCTCTTCGAACCAGTTCCGGCGCATGTGTCGGGAGGAGTTCCTCCACTACCTCCGAGTCCGCGAGTGGCAGGACGTCCATGTGCAGCTGCGCTCGGCGGCAACCGAGCTAGGCATGGCGCTCGGCGATGCCGTCGCCGCACCGGAGGCGGTGTCCCGGTCATTGCTGGCCGGACTGCTGTCCCAGGTCGGGCTGCGCGACGACGACGGGCGTGACTACCTCGGCGCCCGTGGCGCCCGGTTCGCCATCTGGCCCGGCTCGGCGCTGGCGCGCAAGCCACCACCATGGGTGATGGCCGCCGAGCTGGTCGAGACCAGGCGGCTCTGGGCTCGCGACGCCGCCCGCACTGACCCCGCGTGGATCGAGGCGGCCGCCGGGCACCTGGTCAAACGCACGTACGCCGAACCGCACTGGGAGAAGCACCACGGCGAGGTCGTCGCGCTCGAGCGGGTCACGCTGTACGGCATCCCACTCGTCGCCGGACGAAGGGTCTCGTACGGTCGGATCGACCCGGCCACCTCGCGCGAGCTGTTCATCCGGCACGCCCTGGTCGACGGCGACTGGGACACGCGGCACGCATTCTTTGCGGCGAACCGCGCGCTGATCGCCGAGGTCGAGTCGCTCGAAGAGCGGGTCCGGCGCCGTGACATTCGGGTCGACGACGAGACGCTGTATACCTTCTACGACGAGCGGGTCGGCGCCGAGGTGGTGTCCGGGCGCCACTTCGACACCTGGTGGAAACAGACCCGACGCCAGCACCCGGACCTGCTGGACTTCGAGACGTCGTTGCTCGTACGAGACGGTGTCGACGAAGTGGATCCGGCTGAGTACCCGATGGAGTGGCACTCCGAAGATCTGACGTTGCCGGTGCGCTACGCCTTCGACCCGGGTGCGCCCGACGACGGCGTCACCGTCGACGTACCGCTGGACCAGCTCAACCGACTCGACCCGAACGACTTCCTGTGGCAGGTGCCGGGAAACCGTGAGGAGCTGCTCACCGCCCTGATCAAGTCGCTGCCGAAGGAATGGCGGCGGCAGCTCGTGCCGGCACCCGACCACGCGCGCGCCCTGCTCGAGCGGCTGACCCCTGGTGACCGGCCGCTGGTCGATGCGGTCGCCGACGAGCTGCGCCGGATGACTGGCGTGGTCGTGCCCCCGGATGCGTTCGACCTCGATCGGGTTCCGGGGCACCTGCGAGTGACCTTCAGGGTGGTCGAGAACGGCCAGGCTCTGGCCACCGACAAGGATCTCCACCAGCTGCGCGGTCGGTTGCGAGGCAGGCTGCGCGCGGCGCTGACCGAAGCAGCGACGCGGATCGAGCGGACCGGCATGACATCCTGGGACCTTGCGGAGCTGCCGCGTGTCGTCGAGCAGATCGGTGGCCGCGTCCGCGGGTATCCGGCGTTGGTCGACGAGGTTGCGAGCGTCGGCGTCCGGGTGTTCGAGGACGAGCCAGCTCAGGCCGCCGCCATGCGCGCCGGCACCCGGCGACTGCTGCTGCTCAGCCTGTCCTCCCCACTGCCCGCGGTGGTGCGACAGCTCGACAACCGCACGAAGCTGGCCCTTGCGGCCAGCGCGTATCCCTCCGTCCTGGCGCTGCTCGAGGACTGCTGGGCTGCCGCAGCCGACGCCGGGATAGCCGAGCGGGGCGTGGCCTGGACAGCTGCCGAGTTCGCGGCGCTGCGCGAGCGGGTACGCAGTGACGTGGCCGACGTGACGCTCGGCCTCGTGCGAATTGTGGCCGAGGTGCTCGAGCTGGCCGCCTCAGTCGGCCAGCGCCTCGATGCGATGGTCGGCCCGGAAATTGTGATCGACGACATGCGTACGCAACTGGCTGGCCTGATCCACGACGGCTTCGTGCTCGAGACCGGCCGCGACCAGCTGCGGCACCTCCCGCGCTACCTGCAGGCAATGCTGCGCCGGCTCGACCGGATGGGCGACGACCCGGTACGCGACGCAGCGTCGACCGTCGTCGTGCACGACCAGGAGGATGCGTACGACCGACTCGTCGAGCAGCTGCCCGAGGCCCGCCGCACAGACCGTGACGTGTGTGCGATCCGCTGGTCGATCGAGGAGCTCCGGGTCAGCCTGTTCGCACAGACACTCGGTACCGCGTACCCGGTCTCGATCAAACGGATTCGGCGGATGATGGCTGCAGTATCTAGTCTCGGCGCATGATCACCTCGATCCACGCGCTCATTTACTCCGACGACGCTCAAGCGACTCGGGCGTTCCTGCGCGACGTGCTCCGGTGGCCGTCTGTGCAGGACTCGGATTCGGTGCCGGACTGGCCGATCTTCTGCAGCGGACCCAGCGAGGTCGGCGTGCACCCCACGTCGAGCACCTGGCAAGGCGAGGTGTACACGCATCCGCGCCATCACGAGCTCTCATTGATGTGTGACGACATCGAAGCAACTGTCGGACAACTGCGGTCGCGCGGTGCCGCGTTCAGCGGGGAAGTCGAAGACATGGGCTTCGGTCTGGCCATTTCAATGCGGTTGCCGGGCGCCGACGACGTCCTGCTGTACCAGCCCAAGCACCCGACCGCCTACGGCTTGTAGGAACGACCACCATGGCTGCACCTACCAAGCAGGCCAAACGCCGAGACGTCATAATCGAGGTGTTCGAAGAGGCGTTCGCGGAGCTGATGGCCGCGGACCCGACCGGCTTCCGCACCAAGTACCGCAAGATGGCCGGTGACCCGTTCGCGTTCTACCGCGGCAGTGCGTGCCTGTTCTACGCCGACATGAAGGCGTTCAAGGACCCATGGGCCGACGACAAGACCAGCCGGGTCTGGATCCACGGCGACCTGCATGCGGAGAACTTCGGCACGTACATGAACTCCCACGGGGTGCTGGTGTTCGACGTCAACGACTTCGACGAGGCCTATCTCGGCAACTTCTCCTGGGACCTACGCCGCTTCGTCGCCAGCCTGGCGCTGATGGGCTGGCAGAAGGCACTGCCCGAGGATGCGCTGCGCTACCTCTCCAGGGTTTATTTGCAGGCGTACGTCAACCAGGTCCAGCAGTACGTCGACGGTCCGGCCGATGAGGACTTCGCGCTGCGCCTCGACACCACGGAGGGCGTCGTGCACCGGGTGCTGCAAGACGCACGGACGTCGACCCGAGTCGGCATGCTCGACTCGCTGAGCCACGTCAAGGACTACGAGCGGCAATTCACCGAGGGGTCGGGCGTACGTCGGCTCAAGAAGTCTGAGGAGCACGATGTGTACGACGCGTTCCTGCGCTACCGCGAGACGATCCCCGAGTCCAAGCGGGAGCACCACGACACGTTCTATGTCGTCAAGGATGTGGTGGGCAAGGCCGGCTTCGGCGTCGGGAGCGCCGGTCTACCGGCGTACAACGTCTTGATCGAGGGGTTCAACCAAGCGCTCGAGAACGACGTCGTGCTCAGCATGAAGCAGGGCAACGTGCCGGCGCTGAGCCGAATCGTCGACGTGGCGCGGGCACGGGACTACTTCGAGCACGAGGGCCACCGCACCACGGTCAGCCAGCGTGCGCTCCAGGTGCATGCCGACCCGTTTCTCGGCTACACCACCGTCGACGGTGTCGGGTACGTGGTCGACGAGATGTCACCGTACGAGTCGGACCTCGACTGGGCCACGATCACCGAGCCGGAGGACATCGAACCGGTGTTGATCGATCTCGGTCGTGCGACGGCGAAGATCCACTGCGTCAGCGACGAAGATAGCGACCAGAGCCTCGTGGAGTTCCAGACTGAGGAGGTGATCGCCGCCGCGGTCGGCTCCGACCCGAGCGACTTCGTCGCGGAGATCGTCGACTGGTCGATGGCCTACGCGCACACGGCCCGAGATGATTACGCGCTGTTCGTGGATGCCTTCCGCGCTGGTCGCATCGGTGGCGTCAGCGCCACCTGACCCCGCCGCCACGACTTGTCACTGTCAAAACCAAGTTATGGCCTGGTGTATCGGTGACAACTCGCCAAGCGTGGGGTGCTGATCTCAACCGTTGAAGCGATCGGGATCAGGGCCGATGCGGTTGCCGCGGTCCAGGGCGTTGAGATCACCCATGTCGGCAACGGACAGCTCGAAGTTCAGCACGTCGAAGTTGTCGCGGATCCGCTCCGGAGTGACCGACTTTGGGATGACGATGTTGCCCAGCTGGAGGTGCCAGCGCAGGATCACCTGCGCCGGTGACTTGTCGAGCCGGTCGGCGATGACGCCGATGGCATGGTTGTCCAGGTCCTGCGCCTGGCCCAGTGGGCTCCATGCCTCGGTTGCCACACCCATTTCGGCGTGGACGTCTCGCATCGGCTCCTGGGTGAACGTCGGGTGCAGCTCGATCTGGTTGACCGCCGGCGGGACGGTGCTCTCGGCCGCGAGGCGGTGCAGGTGGTTGGCCTGGAAGTTCGAGACCCCGATCGCCCGTGACCGACCGTCGGCGTAGATTTTTTCCATCGCGCGCCAGGTGTCAAGGTACCGGTCTCGGGTCGGGGTGGGCCAATGGATGAGGTACAGGTCCACGTACCCCAGAGCGAGCCGCTCACAGCTGGCGTCGAACGCCGCCAGCGCGGAGTCGTACCCCTGGTCGGAATTCCACAGCTTCGTCGTGATGAACACGTCCTCGCGCGCCAGCCCAGAGTCCCGAACGGCCTGACCAACGCCCTCCTCGTTGCCGTATGCGGCAGCGGTGTCGATGTGCCGGTAGCCGACCTCCAGCGCCGTTAACGTCACGGACGCGGTGTCCTCGGCCGGTACCTGAAACACTCCGAAGCCGAGCTGAGGGATCTCGACGCCGTTGTTGAGCCGAATATCCGGGACCACCTGGTTCACGGGGCACTCCTCCGCGCATCTTCTCGAGTTGTCACTGCGTCACCAGGCTATGACCTGGTCTGACGGTGACAACTCGAGGGTTGGGGCAGAGTTGGGCGGTTGTCGGTGGTGTCCGACAAGGTGGGGACATGGCCACGACGCAGTACTACACTGCCACTAGCATCGACGGCTTCATTGCCGACGAGCACAACTCCCTCGACTGGCTGTTCGAGCAGGACTCCGGCGACGACAACGAGGACCGGTTTCGTTCGTTCATGGCCGCGGTCGGGGCGATCGCCATGGGTTCGACGACGTACGAATGGGTGCTGGACCACGAACACATCCTCGACGACCCGGCCAAGTGGCGGATTTGGTACGGCGACACGCCCGCGTGGGTGTTCAGCCACCGGGAGCTGCCGCCCATCCCCGGCGCCGATATCAGGTTCGTGAGCGGTGACGTCCGGCCGGTGCATCAGGCGATGACCGCGACTGCAGGTGACGCCAACATCTGGTTGATCGGCGGCGGTGATCTTGTCGGCCAGTTCGCCGACCACGGGCTGCTGGACGAACTCATCCTCGGCGTTGCGCCCGTGATGCTGGGCGCCGGAGCACCACTGTTGCCGCGACGACTGACCGGCCTGCGGCTGGCGGAGACCCGCCGGGCCGGCACGATGATCGAGCTGCGGTACTCGCTTCCGGGGCGTGAAACGATGCCGGAATGAAAGCGACCCTCATCCACCAGCCAGGTGACGTCCGGCTCGAGGACGTACCCGACCCGCAGCTGCATGCCGACACCGATGCGCTGGTACGAGTCGTGGCTTCCTGCATTTGCGGCTCGGATCTGTGGCCGTACCGCGGTGCCAACACCTTCGACGAACCCTGGCGCATCGGTCACGAGTTCGTCGGCGTCATCGAGCAGGTCGGTGCCGCTGTCGAGACCATTGGCGCCGGCGACTTCGTCATCGCACCGTTCGTGTGGTCCGACGGCACCTGCCCGATGTGCCAGCGGGGCGTGCAGACCTCGTGCGACAACGGTGGCGGTTGGGGTGGCGAGGACGCTGACGGCAACCCCGTCGACGGCGGTCAAGGCGAATGGGTGCGGGTGCCGATGGCCGACGGGACGCTCGTCGCGACGCCGTCCGAGCCCGACCCGGCACTCGTCCCATCGCTGCTCGCGCTGTCCGATGTCATGGGCACCGGACACCACGCTGCCGTCGCCGCCGGAGTACACGAAGGATCGACCGTCGCGGTGGTCGGCGACGGAGCCGTAGGCCTGTGCGGCGTCCTCGCCGCCAAGCGGCTCGGCGCGCGCACCATCGTCGCAATGTCGCGGCACGAGCCCAGACAGCAGGTCGCCAAGCAGTTCGGCGCCTCCCATATCGTGGCTGAGCGAGGGAAGGCGGGTGTCGCGCAGGCTCGCGAGATCCTCGACGGCATCGGCGCCGACTCCGTACTCGAGTGCGTCGGCACCGGTGACGCGATGACCCAGGCGATCGACGTGACTCGCGACGGAGGCGTCGTCGGCTACGTCGGCGTGCCGCACGGGGTGGAGCTGCCGATCCGCAAGATGTTCGGCTCCAACATCGGGATCAACGGTGGTGTGGCCCCCGTACGCGCATACCTGCCCGAGCTGCTCGACGACATCTGGTCGGGCCGGATCGACCCCGGCGCGGTCTTCGACGCCACGTTGCCGCTGGGGCAGGTCGCTGACGGCTACACCGCGATGGACGAGCGTCGGGCCATCAAGGTGCTATTGCAGCCGTGACCGACTGCTTCATTCTCGATGCCGTCCGTACCCCGATCGGCAAGCACGCAGGCGGGCTCGCTGGCGTACGCCCCGACGACCTGGCTGCCACGGCGGTGCGTGCGCTCATACGGCGCGCACCTGACCTCGACCCGGTGCGGATCGACGACGTGTAGTCGGGGAACGCCAACAGCGCTGGTGAGGACAACCGGGACGTAGCCCGGATGGCCGGGTTGCTAGCCGACCTGCCGCCGAGCGTGCCCCGTGTCACCGTCAACCGGCTGTGCGGCTCGGGTCTGGAAGCGGTGATCGGCGCTGCCCGAGCGGTCGAGACCGGTGACGCGACGACGGTGATCGCCGGTGGCGTGGAGTTGATGAGCCGGGCGCCGTGGGTTCTGCAGAAGCCGTCCGCCGGCTTTCCTCGTGGGGACGAGACGCTCCACTCCACTGCGCTGGGCTGGCGGATGGTCAACTCGCGCCTGCCGGGGAAATGGACGGTCGCCCTCGGGGAAGGTGCCGAGATCCTCGCGGACCGCTACCACCTCTCTCGGAACGCTCAGGACGCGTTCGCCTTGCGCAGCCATGAGCGAGCCGCGGCGGCTTGGGATCGCGGTGACTTCGCTGCCGAGGTGGTCCGTCCCGGTGCCTGACGCGGCGGACGTCGAGCGGGACGAGTCGGTACGCGTCGACACCAGCCTCGAGCGGTTGGCGACGCTCAAGCCAGTGTTCCGCCCGGACGGCACCGTGACGGCCGGCAACTCCTCACCGCTCAACGACGGCGCTGCCGCGCTGTTGCTCGGCGACGAGGAAGCCAGCCGGCGCACCGGCAAGGGGCCGCTGGCCCGCATCGTCGGACGCGCGGTGACGGCGGTCGAGCCGCAGCTGTTCGGTATCGGGCCTGTACAGGCCGCACGGCTCGCGCTGAAACGGGCAGGCGTCGGCTGGGACGACCTCTCGGTGGTGGAGCTCAACGAGGCGTTTGCCGCCCAGTCGCTGGCCTGCCTCGCCGAGTGGGCGGCCTTCGACCCGGACATCGTCAATCAGCGCGGCGGCGCGATCGCACTGGGTCACCCGCTCGGTTGTTCCGGGGCGGCGCATCCTGGGCTCGTTAGCGTGGCAGCTGCACGCACGCGGCGGAGGCTGGGGCCTCGCCGCAATCTGCATCGGCGTGGGCCAGGGGCTGGCAGTTGTGCTGCACGCGTAGGGACCAGGCGGGCCGCGTGCCGCCGCACGTTACCTCGAAGCGTGACCACTCGTCGCCATGGTCGATGTGGGACACGGTGCGTGCAGGTGGGTTGCCCAGCGAGGTGGGTCCAGTGGTGATAGCGCAGGAACTGTTGCGCGTGCAGTTCGACGATTCGAGTTCGGCGGTGATCGGGGCCTTGACGGGCATCGATGCTCGAGCGTTCTTATGGGAACCGGTGAAAGCGGACCTCCTCTCGGTCTGAGTCTGGCCGCCTGCCGGCACTCGGCATACCCTGGCAGCACAGCCGGCTTATGGGTGGCGCGACATGAAAGAACTGCTGGAGCTTCTTCGCTGCACTGTGTCTGGACGACCCAGGCAATCAGCCGCGGACGATCTCAAGATGCTGCAGATGCAGGCACGCCTGTCGCGCCTGGCAACCGAGATGCAGCAGATGGCTCAGCAGTCGACGCCGCAGTTCGCCCGCGGACACCATGGCCGGGCCGTCAGCCTCGCGTACGACAAGACCTTGCTGCAGGCTTGCGCGCTTGCCGGAGTCCCCGTCCCGGATGAGGACGGCGGTCCCGCAACCCGGCTACTGGCCGAAGCCAATCTGCTCCGGGCCGGCTGGCGATGGTGATCTATGGGGTCCCGACACCATGGTGCAGGGTTCAGCCGGAGACCGCCTCGCCGTGCCGTGAACAGCGGGCAGACCACCCTTTCGGCACCACCTGCACGATCATTCGCCGGCAACACTCGGCGCAGTAGCGCGGCGGCTCCAGCGCAGCCCGCTGCAGGCAAACGGCATGGTCCCGCCCGCGGAGAAGCTCTCCGCAGTGGCCGCAGTACGGCCCATCGACCACCGTCACAGCGTCTTGCTCAGCTCCTTGATCGGCATTTCCAGCTCGTCGAGCAGCTCCAGATCGTCGGCTGGATCGCGGCCGAGCGTGGTCAGGTAGTTGCCGACGATGACCGCGTTGACGCCGCCGAGTAGCCCGTCGCGAGTACCGACGTCGCCCAGCGTCAGCTCGCGCCCGCCGGCGTACCGCAGGATCGTCGTCGGCATCGCCAGCCGGAACGCGGCGATTGCCCGCAGTGCATCTGCTGAGCTCATCACGGGCAGGTCACCGAAGGGCGTTCCCGGCCGCGGGTTGAGGAAGTTGAGTGGCACCTCGTCCGGTTGCAGCTCCGCCAGCTCGACCGCGAGCTCAGCACGTTGCTCCAGCGTCTCCCCCATACCGACTAAACCGCCACAGCACAGCTCCATCCCGGCCGTGCGCACCATTTCACAGGTCCGCCGACGTTCCTCGTACGAGTGCGTGGTGACGACCTGCGGAAAGTACGAGCGCGCTGCCTCAAGGTTGTGGTTGTAACGGTGGACGCCCATGGCGGCGAGTGCATCGACCTGGTCCTGGGTCAGCATTCCCAGCGAACAGGCGATATTGATATCGACTTCGGCGGTTATGGCGGCAATGCCATCGCGCACCTGTGCCAGAAGTCGGTCATCGGGGCCGCGGACGGCTGCCACGATGCAAAACTCCGTCGCGCCCGTGGTTGCAGTCTGTCGCGCGGCTTCGACGAGCTGTGGAACGTCCAACCACACCGAGCGCACGGGGGAGGTGAACTGCCCGGACTGCGAACAGAAATGGCAGTCCTCAGGGCAGCCGCCCGTCTTGAGCGACACGATGCCCTCGACCTCGACCTCGGGTCCGCACCAGCGCAGCCGCACCTCGTGAGCGAGCTGCAGCAGATCGGGGATCGCGGCGTCTGGGAGACACAGCACCGCGACAACGTGCTCGTATGCCAACCCGCGCCCGTCTCGCAGCACCCGATCGCGGGCGACCGCGAGCACGTCCGGTGTCGCAGGGGCGGTCACAGCCGCAATGTAGCGAGACACCCGGCCGGTAGCCTGACCGGGCCATGACGTGGACGCCCGCTGCACCGGCCCTGTCGGGCATAGCGCTGAGCGACTTCGACCGGCGGCACCTGTGGCATCCGTACACCTCGATGACGACACCGCTGCCAACCCGAACCGTGGTCGACGCGTCCGGTGTGCGGCTACGGTTCGACGACGGCACCGAGGTCGTCGACGCGATGTCCTCCTGGTGGAGTGCGGTCCACGGCTATCGGCACCCGGTGCTCGACTCCGCGGTACGCGCGCAGGTCGATGCGATGGCGCACGTGATGTTCGGGGGGCTCACCCACTCCCCCGCGGTCGAGCTCGCGCGCCGACTGATCGCGTTGTCCCCTGCCGGGCTCGAACGCGTCTTTTTCGCCGATTCCGGCTCGGTGAGCGTCGAGGTCGCGATCAAGATGGCGCTGCAGGCGCAGCGTGGCGCCGGTCGCCCCGAGCGCACTCGGTTGCTCACGGTACGCGGGGGCTACCACGGCGACACGTTCGGCGCGATGAGCGTGTGCGACCCGGTTGGCGGCATGCACGCGATGTTTGTACAGACCTTGCCGAAGCAGCTATTTGCGCCGCGGCCTCCCGCCGGCCTGGACGCCGACATCGCGGCATGGACCGAGGCCGTCACAGCACTGGTCGAGCAGCATGCCGACGAGATTGCGGCGATCATCGTGGAGCCCGTGCTCCAGGGGGCCGGTGGCATGCACATCTATCCACCCGCTTGTTTGCGCGCATTGCGACAGCTCGCCGACGAGCACTCGGTGCTGCTGATCCTCGACGAGATTGCGACCGGCTTCGGACGTACCGGCGTGATGTTCGCGGCCGAGCACGCCCACGTTGCGCCCGACATCATGTGTCTGGGCAAGGCGTTGACCGGGGGCTACCTAAGCCTGGCAGCAGTCGTCGTGTCCGCCGGGGTCGCTGCGACGATCTCGGGTTCGGAGTCCGGTGTGCTCATGCATGGGCCCACCTTCATGGCCAACCCGCTCGCCTGCGCCGTGGCATGCGCCTCGATCGACCTGCTGCTCGACGGCGGCTGGCCGAGCAAGGTCGAGGCGATCAATGACCAACTCCGCTCCGGGCTCGGCTCGCTTCGACAGCACTCGGGCGTCGCGGACGTACGTACCCTCGGTGCCGTCGGGGTGGTGCAGCTGGAGCGCGTCGTCGATGTCGGTCGCGCCAGCGCAGCGGCGGTCCGCAACGGCGTGTGGTTGCGACCGTTCCGCGACCTCATCTACACAATGCCGCCATACGTCTGCACCGATGCCGAGGTGGCGGCGATCTGCGCTGCGATGGCGGCGGTCGTCGACGGGGAGTGCGGATGATGACCGCCCTGGACGGGTGGCTGGCCGAGCAGGCGGCGGGTCGGGAGGCAGACGGGCTGGTGCGCCGGTTGGCACCGCGCCGTTCCGACCAGAACTTGCTAGACCTGGCCGGCAACAACTACCTCGGGCTGTCCGGTCACCCACGAGTCGTCGCCGCGGCGGTGGCTGCCGCTGGTCGCTGGGGTGCCGGTGCGACGGCCTCCCGGCTGGTGACCGGATCGCTCACCTTGCACACGGAGCTGGAGCGAGAGCTCGCCGCCTTCACTGGGCGAGAGCGGGCGTTGGTGTTCTCCTCCGGTTACCTGGCGAACCTTGGTGTCCTGACCGCACTCGCCGCCGAGGACACTCTGCTGGTTTCCGACGCCCATGTGCACGCCTCGTTGGTCGACGCATGCCGGCTGGCCCGTGGCGACGTTCGTGTCATGGCGCACTGCGACGCGGCCGCTGTGGAGTCAGTGCTTGCGGCGCGGACGCAGCCACGGGCACTGGTGGTCATCGAGTCGGTCTACTCGGTGCTCGGTGACGCTGCGCCGCTACCCGAGCTGGCAACTGTCTGCGCACGTCACGACGCGACGCTGCTGGTCGACGAGGCGCACGGTCTCGGGGTAGCCGGACCGGGCGGTCGTGGTTTGGTCGCGAGCCTCCCGGCTGACGTCGCCAAGCGGGTGGTGCTGACCGTCACCTTGTCGAAGGCGCTCGGGGCGCAAGGTGGTGCGGTTCTCGGCCCCACCGCTGTCATCGAGCACCTGGTCAATGCCGCCCGCCCGTTCATCTTCGATACCGCCCTGGCACCGACTTCGGCCGCGGCCGCTCTCGAGGCGCTCACCATGCTCCAAGAGTCGCCGTGCCTGGCCGATGCGGCTCGCGCCTGCGCCGGGTCGCTGGCAGCGGCGGCTGGTATGCCTGCACCGGCCGCAGCCGTCCTCTCGGTTCCCATGCCGAGCCCGGAGGCTGCCCTCGCGGCCCAGGCAGCAGCCGCCGAGCGAGGCGTGGAGGTCGGTGCCTTTCGGCCGCCGTCCGTCCCCGACGGCGTTTCCCGGCTGCGGCTCACCGCCCGCGCCGACCTCGACGCCACCGCGCTCGCGCACGCCGTCGAGGTGGTGCGCGAGGTCGTCCGGGCAGTCGTTGCATGACGTACATCTTGGTGACGGGGACTGACACCGGGGTCGGCAAGACGATCGCCACCGCAGCGCTGGCGGTCATCTCCGCAGCTGCTGGTGCCGTCAGCGTGGTCAAGTTGGCGCAGACCGGAGTAGGCCGGCACGACCTGGGCGATGTCAATGAGGTGGCCCGGCTCAGTGGCGTCACCGATGTGTACGAATTCGTACGTCTGGAGGAGCCGCTCGCGCCAGAGACGGCGGCCCGGCGCGCGGACATCGCGCTGGCGACGGTCACCGAACACGCTGACCGAATAGCCGCACTGACCGCCACGACGGTTCTCATCGAAGGCACTGGCGGGGTCCGAGTACGCCTCGACACCGGCGGCGGCACGGTGCTTGACCTCGGCGCGGCGCTGCTGGTGTACGGCACCGTCGAGGTCGTCATCGTGACGCGCGCCGGGCTCGGCACACTCAACCACACCGAGCTGACAGTGGCCGCGGTCCGCGATGCCGGGCTAGCGGTTCGCGGTCTGGTGGTCGGCTCCTGGCCGGTTCACCCAGACCTCGCGTCGCGGTGCAACCGGGAGGACCTTCCCCGACTCACCAGCTTGCCGCTGTTGGCCGTACTCCCGGAGGGATGCGGTGGCTGGGAGCCGGAGACCTTCCGTGCCGCTGCGCCTCGTTGGTTCAGCGCATGAGGCTGAAGCTTCACCTGGCGAATGTGCACTTCACCTGGCATGCACGCCGGGTGAAGTGCACTCGTACCAGGTTCACCTGGGAAAGCGACATGGTCGCCAGCGGGTCGGGTACGCTGCGCGGCCGTGACGACGTTGCCCACCGGTGGGACCGTCCGACCCATCACGCGCTGGGGCGAGGCGGTCATGCATCGGCCGCTGCGCCCTATCACGAGTTTCGACGATATCCTGGCGGTGCTGGTCGCGGACATGGTCGCCACGATGTACGCCGCGGACGGTGTGGGCCTGGCCGCGAACCAGATCGGTGTCGACGCAGCGGTCTTCGTCTTCGACTGCCCCGACGATGACCACAATCATGTCCGAGGCGTCGTGTGCAACCCGGCGCTCGAGCTGCCCGAAGGCAAGGACCGCAAACTTGATGACTCTGAGGAAGGCTGCCTGTCATTGCCGGGCGTCTTCGCAGACTGTGCCCGGCCTGACTCGGCCACCGTCCATGGTATGGACTACACCGGCTCCGCAGTGACCTACACCGGGACTGGTCTGCTCGCGCGCTGTCTGCAGCACGAGACGGACCATCTGTACGGCACCGTCTTTGCCGACCGTCTGCCAGAACGGGCACGCAAGCAGTTGTTGCAGCAGGCCGAGGAGCTGGCGGCCGACTACGCACCCGGGTGGCCGGTGCGGTATGGCTGATCGCGTGTCACGCCTGCGCTACCAGTACCGATCTGACGACGACCCGGCGCGGATGCTGAAAGCGGTTCGGCAAGCCGGGCACGACGCCCACGACGAGACAAGCATCGATGGCAGCGTCTCGCTGGTGATGCTCGACGTCGGAGATCGTGAGCAGATGCGCCAGGTCCTGCGATCCGCGCGGCCGCGAGCCCGTCGTCGTCACGCTGTGCTGTTCGAGGACGAGCTAACCGGCGGCGCCTAGTCATCCCTGCCACACCTCGCAGGTGCCGCAGCTACTGCGGTCGGCGTGGGGCGCCGAGGGGCGGCGGTGGTGAGTCAGCTCGCCGATCTGCGTCGTGGAGGTGACGCTCGGCTGCGGTGATTCCCGCTGCCTTCCTGCCTCGAATGGTGCGTTCGGGCGCCGCACATCGGCGTGTCGGCGGCCGCATCGCGCCAAACGAAGAGGCGGTGGCCGGGTGCCGATCAGCCGGTGTCAGCGTTGTCCGCGGCTGCCTGCAGCACAGCCTTGACCTGAAACGACGTCAAACCCGGGTGTTTGGACAACAATGCGGTGATCAGCCCTGCCACATGCGGTGTCGCGAAGCTGTTTCCGGTAGCAACGATCGAGCCACCCCCTTGCCACGCCACGTCGACATCGATGCCACACGCGCCGTACTCGACCGGCGGACGAGGGTTGTACGCGATCGCGTACGGGTCGCTGCCCGGTCGGGCCGCCACTGAGAACACCGACGCGAACTGTGACGGATAGGTCGGCCCCGGGACATTGTTCGCCGCGCATACGAGCATGACGTTGCGGAAGTACGCCTCGTCGGCGATATCGTGCAGCGGCCCGAACCACTGGTCACTCTTGCTGCTCAGGCTCATGTTGACGACGTTCATGCCGTTCTCCAGCGCCCAGCGGATGCCGGCGAAGAAGGTGGCACCCTTTCCCTTGAGGTTCGCGCCGAGGACTCTGACGCTGTAGATCTCAGCTTCTGGTGCCAGCATCCGGATGATCGCCGCACATGCGGTGCCGTGCCCGACGAGATCCTCGTGCAGACCGGCTACCACCTTGGTCGCGCCGTCGGCGTCCAATTCGATCGAAACCGCCCCCGCCAGACCGCCGACCCGTGGATGGTCGGCCTCGACGCCGCTGTCCACCACCGCCACTTTCACGCCGCGTCCGGTCGCGCCGCTCCACGCCCAGTCGCGGGCCGGAAGAGGCAACGGCAACGCTGCGACGGTCTCGATTCGATCGGGGTCGAAGGCACCGGCCCAGGCAGGTAGTCCGCTCACCGGCGGGACCGCGCAAAGGCAGCGACCTCTTCCAGCACCCGCCGCGCCAGGACCGATGCGTCCGATCCCAGGCTGGCGAGGTCGTGGAAGGCGGCGGCCAAACCGGCAAGCTCGTCATCTTCTCTGGTGGCAAGCTCGCGCAGTGCGGCACCGAACGCCGCCTCGTCGTCCGACTGCGCAATAGCGCGCAACAGAACGGCGCCAAGGTTGTCGTAGACCTGGGCCAACCGCACGATCGAAGCAACCTGATCCCCCACGGTCCCAAGGACGTCAAGCGCGCGCCCGGTGTCGTCTGCTCCGAGCTGCGGATCGAGTGCCTCGATGACCCCGAGCACACCGCCCTCCTCGTCCATCAACGGGACCGCCAAGATGCTCGTCGGCACATAGTTGGTGGCCTCAGCGACGTCGCGGGCGTGGCGCGGGTCGCGGCTGACATCACCCACCGCTATCCCTTGACCCGCCATCGCGACCCAGCCGGCGATGCCGCGTCCCATCGGCATCGTCACGTCGATGATCGCCTGTGAGCCGGCTCCGTCGGCGGCGACAAACCGCAACGACGCACCGTCCGGCTCCACCAGCGCAACGGAACACGCCGCTGCGTCGAGCAGCTGCCGCACGCTGGCCGCCGCACGTGCCAGTTCGGCACGAAGTGTCGTCGGTCGAGTCGCTTGACCGGCGAGGTCACCGATGCGTACGAGGAGCGCGGCCAGCTCTGGCGACGGCGTAGTCATGCGGACATCTTGGCGGATGCACTCGATAACCGTAATGACGTGTCACCTGATTTGTGGTCGACTGAGCGCCGTGCAGTGGCAACTGCTGTCCAGCCTGTCCGAGGCAGACAGGGCTCGCGTGCTCGACGCGACGCGACCCTGCCGCTTCGATCGTGGCGAGGTGCTCGTCCACGAGGGTGACCCAGGCGAGAGTTTGCACCTGGTACGGCGGGGCCGCCTCGGCGTGCGGGTGTCGCGTCCGACCGGGGAGTCGCTGACGTTGAACGTCCTCTCGCCGGGGGATGCATTCGGCGAGCTGGCGGCCATAGGACAGGCGCATCGGCGCACCGCAACGGTGGTGGCATTTGAGCCCGCAGAGACCCTTGCGCTGAGCGGAACTGCTTTCCAGGCGCTCTGCCAACAGCACCCGGCCGTGGAACGGCTGGTCGTCCGCTTGCTTGTCGAACGCGTCGACCAGCTGAGCCAACGACTCATCGAGGCCTTGTACGTCGGAGTGGACCAGCGCGTGTTTCGCCGGCTCAACGAGTTGTGCGACATCTACGGTGACGGGGCGCCTGGCACCGTCATTCCGCTCACCCAGGACGATCTCGCCGGACTGGCCGGTGCCAGCCGACCGACCGTCAACCAGGTGTTGCAGCGGCTCTTGGCCGAAGGCGTTCTCGAAGTGGGTCGGGGACGACTCCGCGTGCTGGACCCGGCGGGATTGCGGCTTAGAGCCGCCGCCTGAGTCGGATGAACGAGCTGCCTGTCGACGACGATGACCTCGGCGCCGTGCTCTGGAGTGCCTTGCGTGCGGGCGGCCACTGGGCCGAGGTGTTCCTCGAACGGCGATCCACCGAGACTCTTCGGCTCGCCGGTGGTGGCGTTGCCGAGATCCGCAGTGACCTCGACCTCGGTGCCGGTGTCCGCGTGGTGACATCGGGTCGTGCGGGATACGCGTACACCAACATCGTGACCCGTCGTTCGCTCGTCGAAGCCGCTGAGGCCGCCGCGATCGCGAGCGGCGCCGCGTCCTCGGTACGGGCGGAACGTCCGGTCGACCTTCGGCAGCGAACCGTCTCGCCCGCGCAACACGCGCAGCGTGCTCCCGCCGACGTCACCTCGCCCGAAAAGGTTGCACTCTTGCGCCGGGTCGACGCCGCCGCCAGAGGGCGAAGCATCCAGGTACGCGACGTCACGGCAACCCATGTCGACGTAACCCAGTCGATGCTGGTGGCTACGACCGACAGCGGCATCGCCCGGGACCAGCGGGTACGGACCCGGCTCACCTGCCAGGTCACCGCCCGGCGAGACGGCCGGATGCAGACCGGCTTCGACGGGCCCGGCATCGGCGGCGGCATGGAGCTGTACAAAGGTGATGCCCCGGAAACCATCGGCGTCCGAGCCGCCGAACGTGCCGTACGCGCGCTCGATGGCATCGAGCCGCCGAACGGGCGTTTGCCCGTCGTCCTCGGGCCGTCCGGCGGCGGATTGCTTCTCCACGAGGCGTGCGGGCACGGCCTCGAGGCCGATGCCCTGACCCATGGCGGCAGCATTTACGCGCGCACCATCGGCGACCTAGTGGGCAGCGAGCTGATCACGGCGGTGGATGACCCCGGCATCGCCGGAGGATTCGGCTCGTACGGTATCGACGACGAGGGAGCCGAGGCGAGGCGCACGGTGCTGCTGGACCGTGGGATCCAGCTTGGTGCGCTGAGCGACCGCTCCAACCCCGTCACCGGGACAACAGGGACGTCCGCCAACGGCCGGCGCGCGTCGTACGCGGATCCACCGCTGGCACGGATGAGCAACACCTATATCCGGCCCGGTTCGTCGTCAGCCCAGGATGTCCTCGGCAGCGTTGTCGACGGGATCTACGTCGCCCGGCTGCGTGGTGGTGATGTTGACGTGACGTCGGGCGAGTTCGCCTTCACCGCTGCCGAGGCTTCTCTCATCGAGGATGGTGGGATCGGTCGGCCGTTGCTCTCCCTGAGCTTGCTCGGCAACGGACCCGACGCGCTTAGATCTGTCGAAGCCGTGGCTGACGACCTCTCGTTCGTGCAGGCGCTCTGCGGCAAGGAGGGCCAGTGGGTGCCCGTCTCGTACGGCAGCCCCACCCTTCTTCTCGGCGGCATCACCGTGACGGGGTCCGGCGGTGGCTGAGCTGTTAGACCTTGCGTCGGGCATCCTCCCCTTGGCTGCACCGGGTGAGGAGTTGGAGGCGTACGCGGTCCACCGGACCTCGACGACGGTCCAGGCCGGAACTGGCGGGGTGGTCCGGAACGTGGGGAAGGCGGAGGCCCGAGGAGTCGGCGTACGACTGCTGGCCAGGACCCGCATGGGGTACGCGTCGACAGCGGACCTGTCTCGCGCCGGTCTCGCCGACGCCGTGGTTCGATCTCGCCAGAACGCTGCTGCTGCTGATCCGGACGAGGCAGTCGCATTGCCCACGCCCGAGCCCGTCATCGCGGCAACGCAGCTATGGAACGAAGTGTTGTCCCAGCTACCGCTGGAGGCCAAGGTGGGGTTGGCGACGGATATCGCTCGGCGGGTAACGATGATCGACCCGCAGATTCGGTCGATCGACACGGCGGAGTACTACGACGAGTCGGTGGTCACCGCTGTGGCCTCCACCAGTGGTGTCCGAGTTGAGGATCGGCACGGGTACGTCGAGTTGTCCACGGACGCAATCGGAGAATCCACCGACGGTAGTGTCGCGGACTACAGCTACTGGTGCGGACGCGATCCCGGCCTCATCGACATCGAGTGGTTGGCTGCGGAGGCGGTGTCTCGGACCATCCGGCTGATGTGCTCTTCCGCGAAGCGGCTCACGGGCCTACCGGTCGTCCTGGACCGCGCGGTGGTCGGGTCTCTCCTGGTGGCGATCGGCCGCGCCTGCTCCGGTGGGCCGCTGTCGTCGGGGCGCAGCGCATTCGCTGATCTGCACGGTTCGCTCGTAGGAGCCGCCTCGGTAAATCTGATGGATGACGGCCGCTGTCCGGCGGCACCAGCAGCAGCGCTGATCGATGACGAGGGAGTGCCGAGGCGAAGCACGACGCTCATCGACGGCGGCGTCCTTGTTGGCGCCTTGCACACAACGACAACAGCACGAGCGATTGGCGGGAATGCCCGAACGACGGGAAACGCGCGCCGGATAACACACAGGTCGTCGCCGCGGGCTGCCCCATCGGCGTTGGTTCTGCAGCCGACGTGCTCCCTGGCCCAGCTGTTGGCCGCGGCGGGTGACGCCACCTATCTCCAACAGGTGACTGGCAGTCAGTCCGGCATCAGCTCGGTCACGGGGCGGGTCAACGCCGGTGCTATGGGTTTCCGCCTCCGTGCGGGTGAGCCAAGTGGTCGCTTGCCAACGACAGCGGTCGCCACCAACCTGCAGGCGTTTCTGTCCTCGATCCTCATGGTCGCTGACGACATCCTGGCCGTACCCGACGTGCCCGTGCTTGCCGCGACGGTCTTGTGCGCGCCGGGCTGGTTGCCCTAGCTACTTGGGGTCGAGCGGGCCAAGCGTCGATCGACCGTCGGCGGTCGCACGGTTGGCGGGGCTCATGTGTCCTGCAACGTCGTCTTCGGTCTCAGCCGCCTCATCGACGTTGTCGGCCACGGGCTCAGGCGCCTTGTCTGACGAGCGCATCGCTTCTCCTTGTGCTCTGTGTTGACGGTGGTGGAGGCCGCACCTGCGTACGGTGCGGCCTTCCACCACACGCCGCCTTCGGGCTACGGCGATCGGAGCATGTCGGGGTCTTGTTCTTCGACCTCAGTACATGCCCTTCCGGCGGTGGCCCTCGACGTCGTCGTCACCCTCGGAACCCTCGGCATCGGCGTACATGCCCCTCCGACGGTGAGCCTCGACGTCTTCGGCGGACTCGTTGTTGCCTTGCTGCTGTTCGGTCATGACCTGCTCCTTACCGTTTCCGTCCGGCATTTGCACCGGCTAGCCACCAGGATTACTGGTAATGGTCTCTTCGTACCGTCGCCTGGCTGACACAAATGACAACAAATTTCTCACCCATCAACCTCCCGGGCTCGCAGCCAGTCCCAACCCCCTCGAGGGGTGCGTCCTGCTGAGACGGGCCGACGCCCCCTCCAGCAGGGCCGCCGAGGGCCCCGCCTCGGTCAAGGCGTCGGTGAAGTCGTCACCGGGCACCCGCAGCAGACGGGACGGGTCCAACGACACGACCGTCGCAGTACGAGGTGTCTGCTCGATCAATCCGATCTCCCCGAAGTACTCTCCGGGGCACAGGTCCCGAATCCGCTTCTCATCGAGCGCCTCTCCATGTGCCGACACCGTCATCCGCCCCTGGACTATGACGTAGAAAGCGTCGGCCTCCTCACCCTCTCGTACGATTGCCACTCCAGCCGGCACGTCCACGTACTCCGCGGCACCCGCCAGTTGTTCGACCGCGCCGGACGAGCTCGACTCGAAGAGGTCACAGCCCTCCAACCACCGCACCGCAGGTGCCAGCTCGGCTTTCCGTTTCGCGGACTGCCGGTCCATGACTCGCAGCGCCGGTACGCCAAGCAGGCACAGCAGCGGCACGCCTGCACCCGCCAGCCACAGAGTTGCGTCGAATCCGAACACATCGATGGCCAACGGAGTAAGCAATGCGGCGAGAACGATCGAACCCAGAACCAGCGCGCCAAAGACTCCGAAAACCCTCGCCGTCTGCGTGGAGGGCAGCGCCCGCTGCAACGCGGTCACCGCCAATACGTCGACGACGATGGTGCCCGCTCCCCGGACGACCTCTACGACGAACCCCAAAACGGGGCTAGAGGTTGTCAGGAAGAGAAGTGTCGGCAGGCAGTAGAACGCGATCCCCACCAAGATCACGGGGCCGAGTTGAGGAAGCCTTTCGATCCGCGGGATGAACCCCGCGATGAGGATTCCGCCGACGCCAAGGCCCATGAGCAGGTACCCATATCCCTCCGCACCGGTTCCTAGGATGTCACGAGAGAGAACGACGAACTGCACCGTGTCCACGCCATATACGAAGCTCGCGACGAGACTGAATGCCACGAGAACCGCAGCTGTCTGCGACGCCATAATCGCCTTGACACCTACCAACATCTGGCGAAGTGGACCGACGTCGCCGCCTTCGGTGACGTCCACAGTCCTGCTCCTCGTGCGGACGCGACTCACGACGACAGCGGACAGCAGGAAGCTGACCGCGTTGAGCAAGATGCATGCCCACGCGGGGCCACCCAGAAGCATGAGTGCCCCAAGCGCCGGGCCGGCGATGACGACCAGTTCTTCGACGGTGTTCCGCAGGGCGTTCGCGGACCCGAGATCTCGCTCCCCCACCACCTGGGGCGTCAGCGCCGCCGATGCGGGCTCGTACACCGTGCCGATGGTTGACGCGACCGCAGCGGCCACTATGGCTAGCACCACCGGTGCATGGGCCGCTGTCAACAGCGCAAGCACCACCATGACCGCAGCGGATGAGAGATCGAGCACCACCATGAGCCGAACCCGTTCGAAGCGCTCCGCGATCACCCCCGCGTACGCGCTGAACAGCAGGGCGGGCACGAACCGTCCGATCGTGGCGGCGCCCACCCAACCTGCTGACCCGGTTTCTTGAAAGATCCAGACCGTAATCGCCACTGCGTATGCCCAAGAACATGCGAAGGAAACGGTCGACGCACCCATGAGCAGCCGGAAGTCCCGGTGCCGAAGGCTTGTCAGTATGGCGGGTCGCTTCACGACCGGACCACTCCGGAGCCGGTCATGACGAGCGGATCAGCGGGTGGGTGGAGCGGAAGGTGGGGTGGGGTACGCGTCGTCGATGGCCGAGTCGGCGTCCAGGAAGTGGCCGAAGCGGCCGTGCCCCTCGACGTCGTCGGCGTCGGAGTCGGCTTCGTGCGGCTGGTCGGTCATCAGGTCTCCTCACTCGGCTCCCCGCGGGGCGCAGACTGTCAGCATCGCGCCCGGACATCAGTCGTACCGTCGTCGACCTAACAGAATGCTGTCACCAACACCAGGTGTCCAGCCCCCTAGGCTGTCTGGCCATGCGCATCGTCCTCCACGGGGTCCGGGGCTCGACTCCCGCCCCGGGGGCGGACTTCCTTCGCGTCGGCGGCAGCACGTCATGTCTCGGAGTGGCCCCTATGGGCTCTGCTGCCCCAACACTGCTTTTGGACGCCGGGACCGGATTATCGTCAGTCAGCCGTTCGTTGGCCGGGGCTCCCTTCGTCGGTGACATCTTGTTGACGCACCTCCACTGGGACCACGTTCAGGGATTGCCGTTCTTCCGAGCGGGTGACCGTGATGATGCCGCGGTCAGGCTGATGCTTCCCGCGCAGTGCGAAGCGTCACCCGATCGTCCCGGCTCGGCCGCCGAGCTCCTCGGTCGTTCGATGTCGCCGCCCCACTTCCCCATCGGGCCTGACGGGTTGCGAGGCGATTGGACGTTCGACGCCATTGCCGAAGGCAGCTTCGTGGCAGGCGGTTGTACGGTGACGGCCGTCGAGGTGCCCCATAAGGGCGGCCGGACGTTCGGTTACCGGGTCGAGGCTGACGGCGCGAGTCTCGCGTACCTGCCGGACCACCACCCGGCGATCGACCCCGGCCCCGGGCTCGAGCTAGCGCGTGACGTCGACGCGCTGTGCCACGGGGCCATGTTCGCCGACTCAGAGCGCGCAATCGCCCATGCGTACGGCCATGCGACCCTCGGTGAAACACACCGGTTGGCTCAGGAAGCCGGCGTCGGCCGGCTCGTACTCATCCACCATGCGCCCTCGCGTACCGACGACGAGATCGACGCGTTGGCGCGGCAAATCCCCGCGGACGACCCGCCGGTGTCGGTCGGCCGCGAAGGCGACGTCGTGCTCGGGTGAGCACTCGGAGCACACCTGGCATCGTTCGGCGCGTTGCGGCGACTGTCATCGGCGTGTCGCCGACCGGAGTCCGCCAAACGAAGGGGCCGTACTTGCTGGGGTGCGGCGCGACGTCCTAGCGAGTCACGCCATGGCGGATCGAGCGGCCTCACACTGGCGTAGCCGACCGCAGACGTTCACCAGCAGGGTGTGGGCCACGTCAGGATGGGTCTTGATCACCTGGTTGAACTCGAATCTGTCGATCGCGAATGTCTTCATCCCGTCGTCACCAGCCTTGACTGTCGCCGAGCGGGGCTTGCCGTCGATCAGCGAGATCTCACCGAAGTAGTCTCCGGGCTTCAGCTCACCCCGAGCCGATCCGCCCACGGTCACCTGGGCACTGCCGTCCATGACGTAGTGGAAGGCAGCGGCGCCACGACCTTCAGCAGCGACTTCCCTACCGGGCTTGTGGTCGACCTCGCGACCACCCTCGATCAGTTGCCTCAGCACTCGCTTGGGACAGCCGGCGAACAGCCGCACTTCCCCGAGCCGGGTTGCGATGTCGTCGCTCAATCTGGCCACCTCCTGCGGTCTGCTCACCTTAGAGGCCAGGATCATTCGTTCGCCAGAGTCACCGGCAGGCTGGGGTCGGCGAACACCTTCCCTCGTTGACTGCGGTTTGACCGCCTTCCGCTGCAACAAGAGTTCGCTAGGATTCTGCTCTTCGCACACGCGATGCGGGGATGGTGCCTTCCGATCGCGGTAGTCACCGCCGCACGCGAGTTTTTCCCTAGCGAGAGCCTCGTCGGACATCTCAATCCTCGGCTTCACGGGTTCAGTCGCCCGGCGTCTGACATCAGCCACGCCTGCTGACACCGGCCGACTCAAAGGTCGCCATCTCGCCGAGCAATGCGGCTGCGCTTCGGACCAACGGCAAGGCGAGAACCGCTCCGGTTCCCTCGCCCAGACGCAGCCCCAGATCGAGAAGCGGGGCCAGCCCCAGCCGAGCTAGCGCATGCGAGTGTCCCGCCTCGGCACTGAGGTGCCCGGCGATGCAGTAGTCGATCGCCAGCGGCTGGATTCTCTGGGCAACGAGGGCCGCCGCCGACGCGATGACCCCGTCGAGGATCACCGGGGTTCGGGTGCCGGCGGTTGCCAGGATCAGTCCCGCGAGGGCCGCGTGCTCCAGCCCGCCGAGGCACGCCAGCACACGGATCGGGTCGTCGGATCGTGGCCGGTGCAGTGTCAGAGCCGTCTCGATGACCTCAATCTTGCGACGCCAGGTTTCGTCGTCGACGCCGGTCCCTCGACCGGTCACCTCGGTCGGCGGGGCGCCGGTGAAGGCCGCTATCAGGGCCGCGGAGGCGGTGGTGTTCGCGATGCCCATGTCGCCTGTGAGAAGACAGTCAGTCCCCGCTGCGATCAACTCGCGTGCCGTCTCGACACCGACTCGAAGCGCCATGAGCGCCTGCGTGCGACTCATCGCCGGTTCACTACTCAAGTCGGCAGTTCCCGCGCGTACCCGGCGGGACAACACGTTGTCAGAGAGGGATACGGCCGAGGCGACGCCGACATCGAGCACTATCACCTCGGCCCCCACCTGCCGAGCCAGCACGTTGACCGCAGCGCCCCCTGCGCCGACGGTCGCCACCATCTGCGCGGTCACCCGCTGCGGCCAGGGCGTGACGCCGCGGGCGTGGACACCGTGGTCGCCCGCGGCCACGACGACGGTCGCCCGTTTCGGAACGGGAGGTGGGCACACCCCGGCCATCGCTGCCAGTGCCAGACCGAGTTCCTCCAGGCGCCCCAAAGCTCCAGCTGGTTTGGTGAGGGCAGCATTTTGTGCGACCGCCTCCGTCCACGCTGCCTGGTCCAGCGGTTCGATGCTTCCCGCGACACGCTCGACCAACTCGTCACCGATCCGCTCCACGCTGACCTCCTTCGTCAGGCAGCCAACCAGCGCGTGTCCCCAAGCCACCGGACGGGGTAGCGTCATGCCTCACGCACTCCGCCCGTGCTGCGAGGAGATTCCATGAGCCTGGACCGCCCGGTCAGCCCTAACCCATACGACCTGCTGCCACGTGTCGGCGTCTTCTCGGTCACCAGCGACGACGTGACCGACGGTGAGCCGCTGCAGGATGCACAGGTTCAGGACGAGGGCGACACCTCACCGCACCTGCGCTGGGAAGGTCACCCGGCACAGACCAAGAGCTTTGTCGTGACCTGCTTCGACCCTGACGCTCCCACTCCGAGCGGGTTCTGGCACTGGGTGCTCGTCGACTTACCCGCGGACGTGACTGAGCTCCCGGCGGGCGCCGGCTCTGGGGACGACGACCTTCCCGGCGGAGCGTTCCACGTCCGCAACGACAACGGCACCGCACTGTTCTCCGGAGCCGCGCCACCCGAAGACGACCAAGTGCACCGCTACTTCTACGTGGTCCACGCGGTGTCGGAGGACACGCTCGGGGTGGACGCCGACGCCACACCGGCCGCTGTGGCGATCAACTTGGCTTTCAAGACACTGGCCCGGGCGATACTCGTCGGCACTCACCAACGCTGACCAGGCTCAGGACGGAGGCGTCATAGGGCGCGGATGGTGACCGGGCTGTCCTCGATAGGCGTATCAACTCGGGTCCGGCTCTACGCGGCTGTGGCAGTGCGGGGCTTTCGGCGCTACTCCACCTACCGGGCGGCAACCGTCGGAGGGGTCTTCACCAACACGGTCTTCGGTGTGATCATCGCGTACACGTTCGTCGCGCTGTGGGAGCAGCGACCGAATCTCGGCGGCTACACGCAGCAGGAAGCACTCACCTTCGTCTGGGTCGCCCAGGCGCTCATCATGCCAGTGGGCCTGCTCGGCGGTGGCATCCTCGAGGAGTTCGCCGAGCGGGTCCGGTCCGGCGCGGTCGCGACCGATCTGCACAGGCCGACTCCGCTGCTGTGGTGGCGTCTCGCCGAAGACTTCGGCCGTGCCGCGTACCACTTCCTCACCCGCGGCCTAGCCCCGGTGCTCATCGGAGCCCTGCTCTTCGACCTGGCCTGGCCCCGGAGTGTGTCGACGTACGCCTGGTTCCTCATCGCGGTGGCGCTGGCGGTCGGAGTCGGGTTCGCAATTCGCTACCTGATGGGGCTGTTGGCGTTCTGGGTCATCGATATCCGTGGCTATCTGGCGCTGCTCACGATCACCCAGCTCTTCTTCTCCGGCATGGTGTTACCGCTGGTCATTTTCCCCGGTTGGTTGCGTGGCCTGGCCGAGGTGCTGCCATTCCGCTGCCTCGTGCAGGTGCCGGCTGACGTGCTGTTGCACGAGGGCACCGGCACCGAGGTCCTCCCCTTGCTCGCACTGCAGCTGCTGTGGGTAGCGGTGCTGCTCTTCGTGGGTCACCTGCTGACCGCGGCAGCGGTCCGAAAGGTGGTGATCCAAGGTGGCTGACTCAATCCGGGCGTTCGCAGTCATCGCCGGCGCGTGGGTGCGCGCGAGCATGACCTACCGAGCGTCATTCTGGAGCCTGGCCGTCGGGCAGGCTCTCTTCACGCTGGTCGACTTCGTGGCGATCACGATCATGTTCAGTCACATCGACCGGCTGGGTGGGTTCGACGTCGCCCAGGTCGCCTTGCTCTACGGTTTCTCGGGCTTCGCGCTCGGCGTCGCCGACCTGCTTGTCGGCAACGTCGAACTGTTGGGCCGCCGGGTGCGCGACGGGTCGTTCGACGCAATGCTCGTTCGTCCGGTCGCACCGTTGGTCCAGGTAGCCGCCGACCAGTTCGCGCTGCGCCGGTTGGGCCGCATCGTCTCGGCCGTCGGTGTTCTCGGTTGGGCATTAGTCGCAACCAACATCGACTGGAGCATCACCAAGGTGGCTGTCGCCGTGGCGACGCTCGTCAGCGGCTCGGTGATCTTCTGCTCGGTCTTCGTGCTCGGCAGCGCCTTCCAGATCCTTGCCGGCGATGCCTCCGAGATGATGAACGCGTTCACGTACGGTGGCAACACGCTGACCCAGTACCCGTTGTCAATCTACCCGTCCGAGGTGGTCAAAGGCGTCACGTTCATCCTGCCCTTGGCGTTCGTCAACTGGTACCCGGCGCTGTACATACTCGGCGTCGAGGATCCCTTCGACATGCCGGTCGCGTTCCACTTCGCTTCCCCGGTGGCCGCGACGCTGCTGGCTGCGGTAGCCGCCGGCTGCTGGCGCGCCGGGGTGCGTCGCTATCGCAGTACGGGGAGCTGACGTGGCCATGATCGAGGTCGAAGACCTTCGGCGTACCTTCGTGGTCCGCACGAAATCGGGAACGCTGCGGCGTGGGCGTCAGGAGATCCTTGCCGTGGCCGGTCTCAGCTTCGCGATCGAACCGGGTGAGATGGTCGGTTACATCGGCCCCAACGGAGCGGGCAAGTCGACCAGCATCAAGATGCTCACCGGGATCCTGGTGCCGACATCGGGGTCGGTCCAGGTCGCCGGGATGGATCCGTCCAGACGACGGACCGACCTCGCTCGGCGGATCGGTGTCGTCTTCGGCCAGCGCTCCGGGCTGTGGTGGGACCTTCCGCTACGCGACTCCTTCGACTTGCTCGCCCGGATCTACGACGTCCCCCGTCCCCGCTACACCACCAACCTGGCAGCGTACGTCGACCTGCTCGACCTCGGCCCGCTGCTCGACCAGCCGGTACGCCAGCTGTCGCTGGGACAACGGATGCGTGGTGACCTGGCGGCAACGCTGTTGCACGACCCACAGATCCTCTTCCTGGACGAACCGACCATCGGCCTCGATGTGGTCAGCAAGACCCGGTTGCGGGAGTTTCTGCGTGACCTCAACGCCGAGCGTGGAACCACCGTCCTGCTCACCACGCACGACCTCGGTGACATCGAGCAGCTATGCCGGCGCGTGATGGTCATCGATGCGGGGCGCATGGTGTTCGACGACACCATCGCCGCGCTGCAACGGGTGGGTGGGGCCACCCGTACCGTCGTCGTCGACCTGGAGCGACCCGGCGAACCGGTGGTCGTCCCGGGAGCCGTGGTCACCCGGGTGGAGGGGGCGCGACAGTGGCTGACGTTCCCCGCCGACGCGAGTGCAGCCCCGATCGTCAGCGCGTTGGCAAGTGGGTACGACCTCGTCGACCTGTCGATCCAGGAGCCGGCGATCGAGGACGTCATCCGGCTGCTCTACGCCCGCGGTGGAGCGCATAAGGCAGACTGAGGCCCATGCTCGACCGCATTCCTGACCGGCTGCGCGACGTGCTGGGCGATCCGTTCGTGGCCGAGACCGTCGAGCTTCCCGACGACTACGAGGGGCGCGTCGTCGCGACGCTCGTGCACCGCCCCGCGGACGACACCACGACCCGGGCGGTCCTCTACGTCCACGGTTTCTGCGACTACTTCTTCCAAGCCGGGATCGCCGAGTTCTTCGGGTCGCAGGGGTACGCCTTCTACGCGATGGACCTGCGCAAGTACGGACGGTCCCTGCTGCCGCACCAGACCCCGAACTTCTGCCTCGATCTTGCGGAGTACGACGCCGAGCTCGACGAGGCGTACCGGATCATCACCGACCGCGACGGACACGGCGAGGTGGTTGTGGTCGCGCACTCCACCGGTGGTCTCGTCGTCGCGCTGTGGGCCGACCGCCGGAGGGCCGAGTCCCGCCCGACTCCGACGGCATTCGTGCTCAACAGTCCGTGGCTCGACATCCAAGGCTCGATGCTGTTGCGCACGGTAGGCACTCGTGCCCTGGAGCAGGTCGGCATGCGCCGCCCGTACCAGGTGATCCCCCGCAGCGTGTCCCCCGTGTATGTGGAGTCGCTGCATCGCGACCATCGCGGCGAGTGGGACTTCGACCTGGCCTGGAAGCCGGCCGACAGCTTTCCGGTCCGTGCCGGCTGGCTGCGCGCCGTGCGACGCGGCCACCGCCAGCTGCATGGCGGGCTCGACGTCGGAGCGCCGGTGCTGGTGCTGACCGCGGCTCGCACGCTTTTCGCCACCGCCTGGTCGGACGACACCACCACCAGCGACGTCGTCCTCGACGTCAAGCAGATCGCTCGCTGGGCACCTCAGCTGGGGCGGCAGGTAACGATCGCGCGAATCGACGGGGCGATGCACGACGTGTACCTGTCGGCCCGTCCCGCACGTGAGTCGGCGTTCGCACTGACCAGCCGCTGGCTGCGGGCCTTCACCTGACGCTGTCTTGCATCCGGCGAGTCCGCCTCGTGCGCTGACTTCCGAGAAATCGTTGGTGTGGAGGCACAAGCACCAACAACCTCTCGTGGGTCGGCGGCCAAGGATCGGGACTTGAACGGGTGAAGCGTCAGTCCGCCATGTGAAGGTTTACCTGCGAATGGTGAGTCGGGGAGTGGATGATCGGGCAGAAACCCGCGGATGAGGGGCGCCGATGTCAGGCCAGGAGTCGCCAGATCGCGAGGACGCCGACGACGACGACGAACGCCCGCAGCGCGGCCGGATGCAACCGACGACCCACGGTGGCACCGATCTGGCCGCCGACTGTCGCCCCCAAGGCGATCAGCCCGACAGCAGCCCAGTCCGGATCGGCAAGCAGAACGAAGACGATGGCGGCGACGCCGTTGACGAGCAACGCCAGCACGTTCTTGACCGCGTTGAGTCGCTGCAGGTTCTCGTCGAGGAGCAGGCCCATGATCGCCATCATCAGCACGCCTTGCGCTGCGCCAAAGTAGCCGCCGTAGATGCCGGTCGCGAAGATCAACCACAGCAGGAGCAGCCCCCCGCGAGACGGAACCGTGTCGTCGCCGTCGCGCCCGAGCCGGCGGTTGATCCACGGCTGCGCCGCCACGAGCAGGCAGCCGAGACCGATCAGGACGGGAACGATGGCGTCGAAAGCGTCCTCCGGCAGCACCAGCAGCAGGCCCCCGCCAACCAGCCCACCGACAGCCGCGGCCGGCCCCAATCGCAGCAGCCGCCTGCGTTGCCCGCGCAGCTCGCGACGGTAGCCAACAGCACCGGACAGCGAGCCGGGAACCAGGCCGATCGTGTTGGAGACATTGGCGACCACGGGGTCATACCCGAGCGCCAGGAGAGTCGAGAACGTCACGAGCGTGCCCGACCCCACGATGGTGTTGATGGTGCCGGCCAGCAAGCCGGCGGCGAGAACCAGGAAAGCTTCGCCCAGGCTCACGCAGGCGGTGCCGCCGGCGGTGCTCCAGGCGGGTCCTCGGGCAGGTCGATCGGTGGCGGGGTGGCCCGGGCGTCCGAAGGTGCGGCGCTCTCGGCGGAGGCGATGGCAGCCGCAACTTCATGGTGGGCGGCGTCCAGCGTCTTGTCGATCTGCGCCGCCACGGGCTCGTCGAGGTCGATGCGCCGCCGAGGGCCACCACTGTCCTTCGGGATGCCCGCGATGGACCCGACCGCCGATCCCAGACCCTCGAGCGCTCGCCCGATCTCGCTCGGGACCACCCACACCTTGTTGGCGTCACCTGCGGCGATCTTCGGCAGCATCTGCAGATATTGGTATGCCAGCAGCGATTGGTCGGGCGCCCCGTCGTGAATGGCCTGGAACACCGTCTGAATCGCCTGACCTTCGCCCTGCGCCCGCAGTATCGACGCCTCGCGGTCGGCCTGGGCTCGCAGGATCTGCGCCTCTCGGGCGCCCTCCGCGGTCAGAATCGCGGACTGCTTCTCACCCTCAGCGGTGAGGATCGACGACTGCCGCATGCCCTCCGCGGTGAGGATCGCGGCCCGCTTGTCTCGATCCGCGCGCATCTGCTTCTCCATCGACTCCTTGATCGACGGCGGCGGGTCGATGCCCTTGAGCTCGACCCGGTTGACTCGGATACCCCACTTGCCGGTGGCCTCGTCGAGTACCCCGCGCAGAGCCGTATTGATCTGGTCCCGGCTGGTCAGCGCCTGCTCCAGCGTCATCCCGCCGCTAATGTTGCGCAGCGTGGTCATCGTCAGCTGCTCGATCGCCTGGATGTAGTTAGCGATCTCGTACGTCGCCGCCACCGCGTTGGTCACCTGGAAGTAGATGACCGTGTCGATCGAGACCACCAGGTTGTCCTCGGTGATGACCGGCTGGGGCGGGAACGAGACGACCTGCTCGCGCAGGTCAATCGTGTAGCGCACCCTGTCGACGAACGGTGTGATGACGTTCAGGCCCGCCGACAGCGTCGTCCGGTACTTGCCGAATCGCTCGACGACACCCGCCCTTGCCTGCGGAATGATCTTGATGGTGCGGGCCAGCGTGACGACGACGAGCAACGCCAACATCACCAGCACAATGGTCAAGGCGAGCTCCATGAGCGGTGTCCTCTCTTGCCGGTCAGTCGTCCGGGTAGACGACAGCGGTAGCGCCCTCGATGGCGAAGACACTGACCCGGGCACCGGGCTCGATCGTGCTCCCCGGCTCGTACGAGCGAGCAGTCCACAGCTCGCCCGCCAACCGGACTCGCCCCTCGAGCTCGGTGACGGGCTCCACGACCACCGCGGTCTTGCCGACCAGGGCTGCATGCCCGGTCGTCAACTCGGGACCGGCATGAAGGCGGCGGACAACGTTCGGGCGTACCAACGCGAGCATCGCTGCCGACACCGCCACAGCCGTTGCGACCTCGGCTGCAAAGGGCACACCCAGCACCGCTACGACTCCGGCAGCGAAGGCACCAACCGCGAGCATGAGCAGGACAAGGTCCAGGCTGACCAGCTCCGCGACCGCGAGCATGACGCCCAGGCCCGTCCAGACCACCCAGGCGTTGTCTCGAAGCCAGTCGTACATGTGCGCAGTTTAGTCGAGCCGGTGCAAGGCGGAGCGGCGTCGAGCGGAATACCGCCCCTCCTCGTGGAGCAATCGCAAGGGCATCCCGAAGGTCGCAGACAAGGCGGCCTCGGTCAGCGTCTCGCGAAGCGGCCCGACAGCAACGACCCTGCCCGAGCGCAGCAACAGCACATGGGTGAATCCCGGCGGGACCTCCTCGACGTGATGACTGACCATCACCGTCGTCGGCGCCGCCGGGTTGTCGGCCAGCAGGCTCAACGTGGCCACCAGGTTTTCTCGACCGCCGAGATCGAGGCCGGCGGCCGGCTCGTCCAGCAGCAGCAGCTCGGGGTCGGTCATCAGCGCCCGCGCGACCTGCACCCGCTTGCGTTCACCCTCGCTCAGCGTGCCGAACCGACGCGAGGCCAGATGCGCGGCGCCGACCTCTGTGAGGAGGTCCGTCGACCGCTTGTGATCCATGTCGTCGTACTCCTCGCGCCACCTGCCAACTACCGCGTACGAGGCAGACACGACGACGTCGGACACGAGCTCGGTGGCGGGGATGCGCTCGGCCAACGCAGCGCTGGTCAGCCCGATCCGCGGA
Source organism: Nocardioidaceae bacterium (assembly GCA_013696555.1). Taxonomy (GTDB): domain Bacteria; phylum Actinomycetota; class Actinomycetes; order Propionibacteriales; family Nocardioidaceae; genus JACCYJ01. The sequence goes on from JACCYJ010000265.1 coordinate 37,318, forward strand.
CGCAGCTCGAACACGTCGACCGCACCGACCACCTCGCCCAGCACACCGACGATCCCAGTCGTGGGAAACAGGTGGGTGCTGACGACTTGGAGCAGGGTTGTCTTGCCTGCGCCGTTAGGGCCGAGCACGACCCATCGCTCGCCCTCACACACCTGCCAAGAGACGTCGTCGAGCAGTCGATCCCCACCCCTGACCACCGTCACGTCGGCGAGCTCGATGGCAGTGTCCATGGTCTCCTCGCACAAGATCGGGCAGCCTTCAACCTACGGCACCACGACCGCGCCGCTACTACGCTGCCCGGGTGGAAGATCTGCCTCGCTCGGCGCGCCTCGTCTGCTGGTTCAACGCCTGGATCGCGGGAAGCGCAGCGCTCGACGACCTCGCCGACGACGTCCTAGACAACGACGCTGGTCACGACGTGATCGGTCTCGGCGGCGGCGCGGACGGACTACAGCCGCTGCTGCTCGCGGCGGGCGCTCTGCGGCGCCGTGGCGCGAGCGCCGCGACACTGGCGCTGCCGGTGCCGGGCGATCCGGCCGGACTCGCGGGGCCTCGAACGTTCACCGAGGCAGCAATCGAGGCCGGTGAGGCGGTGATTTTCGTCGGAGCGGCCACCGGGCTCGTGCCGACCACGGTCGGCGCCGAAGTCGTCTGGGCGGCGCACCCGGCCGAGCCGGCCGGACTCCTCGATGTCGCCGAGCAGGAGCGTACGCTCCGCGAGGTCTTGGCGGCGACGACCGTCCTGGTCAGTGGCGTCGATCGGGAGCGGTGGCGCCCGGAGTTGGCTGCCACGCTGACAGCGGCGCGTTCGCGGCATGCTCGGGCGCTGCCGATCACCTACTCGACCCGCGCTGTCCGCCTGGCTGACATGGCGCTGCGCTGCCGCTCGATTGCGAACCTCGATCTTGCGTTTCCCCAGGACGACCGCATCACCGGCGCGCTGCGGGAGCTGGAGCGGTCGGCACGGCACGCGCTGGTGGCAGCGACCTCTGAGCCGGCGAAGCAGCGGGCGGATGCCGCTCGGTAGCCTCCCCGGTGTGGACGGCCCCGGGACCGACTCCCCCACACTGCTGGTCACTCTCACCGGACCGGACCGCCCCGGGGTGACATCACGTCTCCTCGGCGCCTGCGTGGCACCGAGTGTCGTCGTCTTGGACATCGAGCAGGTACTGATTCGGGGACGGCTCGTCATCAGCGTCCTGCTGACGATGCCCCGAGACGACACCGGGATCCGGTCGGCGCTGCGCAGCGTCGCCACCGACCTCGGCATGGAGCTCGACGTCTCTGTGGGGTACGGCGACGACGACGCTCGGCCCCCCGCCCGCCTGCACGTGACCGTGCTCGGCGCAACACTTCCGCCCGCTGCCATGGCGGCCATCGCCGGACGGATCGCCGACAACGGCGCCAACATCGACCGCATCGTACGGATGGCGTCGTACCCGGTGACCGCCGTCGACCTCGAGGTCTCCGGCGCGGACCCGCTTACCCTGCGCCGCGCACTGGCGGCGGAGGCCGCTCGGCAACGCGTCGACGTGGCGGTGCAGCCGGCCGACATCAACCGGCACGCGCAACGCCTGGTCGTCGTGGACGTCGACTCAACACTCGTGCAGGGCGAGGTGATCGAGATGCTCGCCGCGGCCGCGGGCTGCCTGCCCGAGGTGGCAGCGATCACCGCGGCGGCGATGCGGGGCGAGCTCGATTTCGCCGCCTCCTTGCGCTCCCGGGTGGGGCTACTCGAAGGCCTCGACTCCCGCGCCCTCGACGCGGTCTACGAGTCGCTGACCTACGCACCCGGCGCGCGGACCATGGTGCGCGCGCTCAAACGGCTCGGTTATCGGTTCGCTCTGGTCAGCGGCGGCTTCACCCAGGTGATCGACCGGATTGCCGCCGATCTTGGCGTCCACTACGCCGCCGCTAACACCCTGGAAATCGAGGATGGGCGGCTCACCGGACGCGTGAGGGGTCCGGTGCTCGATCGGGCCGGCAAGGC
>JACCYJ010000270.1 GCA_013696555.1 Nocardioidaceae bacterium
GGCCTCGGCTGCGCGTCGAGGTCCTCGAGCCGGTAGTGCGGCCCGTTGAACGAGAACGGCTCCTGCGCGGTCCACGTGCCGTGGACGATCTCCAGCTGCTCGGCGAGGCGGTCCATCCGCTCGCGCACGGCCGGGAACGGGAACCCGTAGGCCCGGTGCTCTGGCTCGTGCCAGCCCGCGCCGAGGCCGAGCTCGACGCGCCCGCCGGAGATGTGGTCGGCGGTGGTGACCGCCTTCGCCAGCTCGGAGGGATGGCGGAAGGTCGCGGGGGAGACGAGCGTGCCCAGGCGCAGCGTCGAGGTGCTCGCCGCCAGCGCGTTGATGACGGCCCACGCGTCGAGCGATCCCTTCTCGAGCTCGCCGCCGAGGTTGAGGTAGTGGTCCGAGCGGAACAGCGCCGGGACGCCGTGCTCCTCGCAGGCGCGGGCGAGCGCGAGCCAGTCCTCCCAGCCCACGCCCTCCTGCCCCTCGATCATCAGGCAGAGGTCCACGCGCGAGATCGTCGCACGTGGACCCTGCCCGTGACGCTCAGCGGTGGTTGCGCACGTTCGTGCGGAAGACGTTGAACGCCTTGCGCGGCGAGCCGTCCGGATTGACCAGGCCGGCGTCGAAGCGGGCGCTCTTGGCCTCGCCGAACCAGGAGTAGACGAACAGCCGCGTGATCTTCGAGCGGAAGCCACGGCGCTTCGTGTCGTAGGAGCGCACGAGCTTGAACAGGCCCTTGGTGCGCGACGCGGCCCGCGACGGGGAGCGCTTGAAGCTCGGCGAGAGCTTCACGATGCCGCCCGTCTCGGTCAGCCACAGCTCACCCGGGACGCTGCGCAGCATGCGCGTCGTGTAGCTGGTGCGCCGGCGGTTGACGTCGCCGTAGTTGTGCAGGCCCCACAGCCGCGGTGAGCCCTTCGCGCGCCGCTTGAAGGCGGTCAGGTAGCGCTCCATGTTGGACGTGTCGAGGATGTCGGCCGCCATCACGCGCATCTTCCGGCTCTTCGCGTACTTGCGCAGGACGTTGTAGTAGCCGGCGGCCCGCCCCGGGCTCTTGAACGTGGGCTGGGACTTGTGGTTGACCTCGTTCCAGGCCGAGTACGTGCGCACCCACGGGTAGCGCTTGTCGAAGGTGTTGAAGGCCTTCCGGTACTTCGTGTAGCTCGGGGCGCGGCAGCCCTTCGTCTTCTTGTAGCGGCCGTTGACGTAGCAGCCGCGGCGCGCGGTGAACGTGACGAGGACGTCCTGGCCGGTGCTGCGGGCCAGGCTCATGAAGTGGTTGACCTCGTCGCGCTGGAAGCGCTGGCGGTTGAAGTCCCACGGCACGAGGTAGCGGATGCGCTTGAGCTTCAGGGACTGCCACGCGGGGCTGGCGAACACTTCGGGCTTCTGCTCGCCGATGCCCACCCGGTACTTGGCGCTCGCAGGAGCGGCGCACACGAGGGTGAGCAGCGCAGCAATGAGGATTAGGCGCTTTGTCATGTCACTCGGAACAGGTCAGTGCCCTTCGAGTTGCTTAAAGGCAGGCTTAAGAAATGCGCCGCCCGGCGTCCTAGCATCGGTCATGCGCCATGGCCGTCGACGCCGCACCCCCGCAGGACAGCCGCGCAGCGCGGCTCACCGAGCAACGCCGCGCCCTCCCGGACCAGCCGGGCGTCTACCTCTTCCGCGACGCGCGCGGACGGGTGATCTACGTCGGCAAGGCGAAGTCGATCCGCAAGCGGGTCGCGAGCCACTTCTCCAACCCGGCGCTGTACGGCACCCGGGCGATGGTCGACGAGGTCGACCACATCGAGTCGCTCGCCGTCGCCACCGAGTCCGAGGCGCTGCTCACCGAGCAGACATTCATCAAGCAGTACAAGCCGCGCTTCAACATCCGGCTGCGCGACGACAAGTCCTATCCCTACATCGCGATCAGCCTGGACGAGGACTTCCCGCGCGTCTACTTCACGCGCGAGCGCCACCGGCGCGAACGCGCCTACTTCGGCCCGTACTCGTCGGCCAAGCGCGTGCGCGGGACGCTGGACCTGCTCGGCAAGGT
>JACCYJ010000285.1 GCA_013696555.1 Nocardioidaceae bacterium
GACGCGCGCCTCAAGCGCCTCGAGACTGCCGTCGGCGAAGCCACGATGAACGCGATGGAGCACGGCAACCAGTACCGCGTTGAGCAGCCGGTGATGGTTCGCGTGCTCACCGAGGCGGATCTCGTACGGGTCCAGATCACCGACCAAGGTGGTAGCGACGCGGCCGAGCGGGAAGCCGAGGTGCCGGACATCGAGGCGAAACTCGCCGGGCTGCAGCGACCGAGGGGTTGGGGACTTTTTTTGATCAAGAACATGGTCGACGAGGCACACGAGACCAGCGACGGGGAGCTGCACACGCTCGAGCTGGTCATGCACCTCAACGACGGGACACAGGTCCGAGACGAGGGAGGCGACGATGACGAGTGAGCTGACCGCGGTACGGCGGCGCGATGGGGTGGCGGTCATCGACATGGTCGGTGACGTCAATGCCAGCGCCGAGGGTGCGCTCGACGCCGCCTGGGCGCAGGCGACCGAGGGGCACCCGGATGCGGTCGTGCTCAACTTCGAGGACGCCGGCTACATCAACTCCACCGGTATCGCGCTGATCGTCGGGATGATGGCCAAGGCCCGCGCCCATGCCATCCCGATCCGGGCCTACGGTCTGACCCCTCATTACCGCGAGATATTCGAGATCACCCGCCTGGCGGACTTCCTGGCGATCAATCCGGACGAGGACAGCGCCGTACACGGTGCGGAGAGGAGCAGCACATGACCGAGAGCACTGCGACATTCGATGTACGCCAGATCGGGCCGGCCAGCATCGTCGACATCCGGGGAGACGTGACGTCGGGCTCCGAGGACGTCCTCATGAGCGCGTACGATGCGGCGGGCAACGCGAAGTCGATTGTGCTCAACTTCTCCGAGCTGTCCTACATGAACAGTGGTGGCATCGGGCTGCTGGTCACCCTGTTGGTGCGAGTCAACCGGCAGTCGCAAAAGCTGCTTGCCTTCGGGCTCTCTGACCACTACCGACAGATCTTTGAGCTCACCCGCCTCGACGAGGCGGTCGGGATCCACGACTCCGAGCAGGCCGCGCTGCGCGCTGCTGGCGCGGGCTAGGCCCAGGGAGGGACGCACCATGAGTGACAAGCACGAGACGGCAGCCAGGACGGCCGACGCCCTGCCCGACCAACAACCCAACCAGTTGCCAGACGAGATCGGCGGCGCGCGGGACGCGACCCACTGGGCCAAAGCGGTCTCCCGGCTCAACGTGTCGCAGGTGCCCGAAGGAGCAATCAACCTCAACGTCACCGGCAAGCGACTGACCAGCCCCATCCAGGGCTTCGGGAAGATGTGGCAGAAGACCTATCAGGTGCGCCTTCCGCAAGAGCGCGTGTCCGCGACAGACCTTATCGCCACCTGGAAACAACGTTTCCCGGACTTCTGGCCAGAGGGCAACCGCTTCTATGCCCCACTGACCGGTATCGAGCCCGGTGAAGTCGCCTTGTTGAACATGACGCTCCCAGGACGGATGAAGCTGTCCACGGGCGTGATGGTGCTCTATGCGGACGAGGAGTCGTTCACCCTGATGACGCCGCAGGGACACATGTTTGCAGGCTGGATCACGTTCAGTGCGACCGAGAAGGACGGCGAGACCGTCGCCCAGGCACAGGTGCTCATGCGTGCTTCGGACCCGATCTTCGAGCTGGGCTTGACCATGGGTGGGCACAAGCAGGAGGACCGGTTCTGGAACCACACGATGCGCGAGGTCGCGGCGCACTTCGGTGAGATCGCCGTCGTTGACACCCAGGTGGTGTGCGTGGACAAGCGGCGTCAGTGGTCCAGGTGGAGCAACATCTGGCACTCCTCGGCGATCCGGTCGACGGTCTACATGCTCGGCGCCCCGGTTCGTGCCGTCCGCGCCCGGCTCGGCGGCAAGAGCACCGGCTGATGAGCACCAGCTGACCGTCGTCTCGGCCACCGCGCGGTACTCCCTGCCGCCGAACCGTGCCGCGATGTGCTGCGTCCCATGAGACATGGTGACTACGGCCCAATGCCTCGTGTACGCAGTCTGTGCTGCGGTGATTACCGGATGCGGAGCAACTGACGGCGGCGCCAGCGCGGGAGGCAGCAGTTCGTCGTGCGCCGCGCAGCTGTTGTTCCGCGGCGAGACGTACTGGGGTCATGGGGACGGCATCCGTGAGCCCAAGGACGGGAAAGTCCTTGGTAACGGCACCATGCCCGGTTGCGATGACGGTGACGGTCAGGCGTCTCAGAGCAGCGGAGTTCGTGTCGTCGCCCTGCCCGATGTTGACCCTTCCAACGCCGTCTTGACCAGCTTCGGGATATGGATTGCCGACGGCGCGAAGCTACCCGACGTGATCCGCGACTCGCGGCAACCAGTCCGTTGCTCATGGCCGCAGCCACGCCAGTTGTCGGGCACCTGGCTCTCAGTCGTAGGGGCCCGCCCTCAGTACGACGGCGATCTGAATACTCCGTACCGCATTGGACTCGTTGTCGACGGCGCCGACGTCGGACTGCCTCGGTGGCGGAGCGTCACCGTACAGATCCATGTCGTCGCTGCTACGGATCCGACCCTGAGAACGAGCGATGTCAAGCAAGCACTCTGGAACCCCGGCACCCTGACCGCGCAGACGCACTGCGATGCCGGCGACTTCATCGCGGACTCCGCAACGACCCGACCGCAATGACCTAGCACACGCGGCGGTCTCTGCGTCGAGTGGCGCAAAGCGGTTCGACCTGTCGGCGTCTGCACCGCTCGGCGCCAGACGACACAGGGTGGTGTACTCAGGCAGCTCGGTCGGCGTCGCGGGCGTGCCGCACTGCTTCCGCGGGACTGCCCGACCAGGGCTCGCCGTGGCCGGGCAAGAGCAGGTCGGCGGACAGCGTTTCTAGCGCCTCCAGGGAGGCACGAGCGGCGCCAGGGTCGGTGTTGACCGCGTCAGGCATGAGCCGCGGGTCCCGGGCCCGGCTGAGCGGGTCCAACGTGACCAGTGCGTCGCCGCTGAGGAGCACCCCACGATCGGCAAGCAGGTACGACGTATGCCCCTCTGTGTGACCCGGCGTGGCGACTGGCTGCGGTCGACCAGGGAGATCGAGCGGCCCGTCGACGTGGAACGTCTCGACCTCCGTCACCCAGCGGGGCGTCATGAACCCGTGCCTTGCCGCATGCAGGACGAAGCCCAGCGCACTGGGCTGCCACAGGCGGGGAAGCAGTTTCGGCACCAAGGCAAAGGATGAGCCGCCACGAAGTCTGCCGCGCACGCGGGCCTCGTCCTCCGCTCGAACGTGTACCGATGCACCTGCCTCCCGTCGGGCCGCCTCCGCCGCACCGAGGTGGTCGGCGTGACCGTGGGTCAGCAGGACCGCCCGCAACTCCGCCTGCGAGTAGCCGAGCGACTCTACGGCCGCCTGAATCCGGGACCAGCTCGACGGCCAACCGGAGTCGACCAGCAGGAGCTGGTCACCCTCGACGATCAGGTACCAGTTGACGAGGCCGTCCGCATAGCGGTGGACGCCGTCCGCGACCTGTCGAAGGGACGTCACGAGCCGGGTTTGTCGGTGGCGCCAGGCCGCGGCTCGGCGCCGATCTGTTGCATGATGCCGAGCTCGTCGGTGCTGCCCCAGCGCTCGACGATCTGTCCGTTCTCGAAGCGGCCGATCTGTACGCTTCGTACCTCGATCGACTTGTCGGTAGCACAAACTCCCATGAACTCGTCCCTGCGCGTTCCGGTCAACGTGTAGGCGATGCTCACGTGCTCGTCATCGGCGACCATGTGCGCCGGCTCGATCTGTGCGTCCGGGAACGCGGTGGCCAGCGTCGTGAAGAACTGCCGGAACCCTTCGCGGCCAGGCCCCTGTCCTGGCGCCGGGTCGTGGTCGACCACGTTCTCGGCGAAGGACTCGACGGCAGCGTCGATGTTCCCAGCGTTGATGTTGTTGGCCAAGCTCTCCTGGGCGGCAATGTTGTCCTCACGCGACACGGTTTCACTCCACGCTGATGTCAGTGCCTTGCGGGCGGTGGGGCGGCGCGGACTTGTGCGCCGTGTCAACCTTACCCGGCGCCCCCACGACGAAACGGACGACCGCCGCACTTCAGCCGGAAGGGTCCCGTCCCCGACATCCCGGGGGATGGCACTGATACCAGGTTCACAGTGGTAAGGGTCACGTCCACCATGGGGCAGCGGGGCTATTGGAGGTTCCGAGCGTGTGGGGCTCAGCGGCCGGCTCGTACGCTAGCAGGCGACGCCGGTGTCAAAGACCGTGGTGTCGACAAGCGGAGACCGGGCGCAGCTCCTCCCTCGGCAGTCACCCGTCCTGCAGCACCGACAGCACGTTGCCAGCTGGGTCTTTGAACCAGGCGATCGCCGGGCCTGGGCCGTCGCGGTAGACGCCCTTCGCGTCGGCGTCGCCCAGGTC
>JACCYJ010000292.1 GCA_013696555.1 Nocardioidaceae bacterium
CTGCCGGCAGGGCCGCCCGGTCACGGCGCACATTCGTGAGCATCGGTTCGACATCACGGTAGAAGCGGTAGATGTCGGTCAGGCCGATGCGAAGGCGCTGCTGTGGGTCGTCCACTGCCTTCCACGCATCGGGGTTCGGCAGGACCTGACTGGCTGCCCAGTGTGCGCTGCACGCCGAGAACAGCGCCCGGCCCTCAGGGAAGTGGCGGTTAACGGTCAACCGGGTGACTCCGGCCTCTTCCGCGAGCGCTGAGGTGGTCGTCGCTGCGGGTCCGATTGTCCCGTGCAGGCGGACAGCCGCCTCGATGATGCGCTGGCGCGTCTTGGCGATGTCGTCGGCGCGCTTGCGCATGCGGTAGCCACGGGCATCGTCAACCCGTTTGCGCTCGCTCATGTGTTGACATCCCCGGTCGTCGATGGGAGATTTCAAAGTACAGTACTGATTAACCAAATTGAGGCAGGCGACCTGTGACCATGACCGAGCCTCCGCCCCTGACCGTCGTGCAGCCGGGGGAGGGACCAGCCGGCCAGCTTGGTTCCATCGGCGTGAACTTCAAGCTGTGGGGTGCGGACACGGGTGGTGCGGTGTCCGTGGTCGAGCATCCGTTCCCGGTCGGTGCTCTCGTGCCGCCACACCTGCACACACTTGAGGATGAGTACTCGATCGTCACCGAAGGAGAGATTGGGTTCCGGTCCGGCGATCGTGAGGCCGTCCTCGGAGCCGGCGGATACATCACCAAGCCACGTGGTGAGATGCACGCCATGTGGAACGCCGGCAGTGTCCCTGCCCGGATGATCGAGATCATCAGCCCCGCCGGCTTCGAGAACTTCTTCCGTGAGTTGACTGAACTGACCGCCTCCGGGCCGCCAGAGCGTGAGCAAGTCATGACCCTCGCCGAACGATATGGCTTGCAATTCGGTCAGCCTGAATGGCTGCCTGGCGTTATTTCGCGCTACAACCTGACGCCGCCTGTCTAGCGCGGCCGTCGCGCCGTAGCCTTGGGTCGCGTGACCGAGACCCGGCCCAGCGACGTCGGAGGCGTCGCCGCCCTGCTCACAGGTCGGCGCGTGGTCGCCCTCACCGGGGCCGGAGTGAGCACCGACTCGGGCATTCCCGACTACCGGGGACGGGCGTCGCCACCGCGCAAGCCGATGATGTATGCCGACTTCGTGTCCGGCCCAGGAGCCCAGCGACGCTACTGGGCTCGGGCGCAGGTGGGCTGGCGTCACCTGGCGTACGCCCAACCCAACGCCGGCCACTCCGCTCTGGTCGCGCTCGAGCGCGCCGGGGTGGTCAGCGGGCTCATCACGCAGAACGTCGACGGGCTGCACACCCGCGCGGGCTCCCGAACCGTCATCGACCTGCACGGGCGAATCACCGACGTGGTGTGCTTGTCATGTCGGGCGCGGACGAGCCGCTCCGAGGTGCACCGCCGGTTGACCGAGCTCAATCCCGACCAAGCCGACCGGGATGGCTTGACCGCCCCCGACGGCGATGCGCTGCTCGATACCACCGACGTTGACGGCTTCCAGCTGGCCTACTGCAGCCGCTGCGGTGGCGTTCTCAAGCCCGATATCGTGTTCTTCGGTGAGAACGTGCCACCCGAACGAGTCGACGTATGCAAGTCGTGGGTGGAAGCTGCCGACGTGTTGTTGGTCGCCGGGTCATCGCTCCACGTGATGAGTGGATTCCGCTTCGTGCGCCAGGCGTACCGCGCCGGGATTCCCGTCGTCATCATCAACCGCGGACCGACGAGGGGTGACCCCCTGGCGACCCTCAAGCTGGATGCGGGATGCTCGGCCACGTTGACCGGCCTCGCCGACGAGTTGTGCCCGAGCCTGCAGGAGCGGCGATGACCCACGATCGGGCCGGCCAACCGCCCCGCCCCGAGGACCTCGTCGACGTCCGCGCGCTAGTCGACGCCTACACCGACCGCATGCCGGACGTGACCGACCCCGAACAGCAGGTGGTCTTCGGCACCTCCGGCCATCGCGGTTCTAGCCTGCGGAGCTCGTTCAACGAGGCGCACATCGCCGCCATCACGCAGGCGATCTGCGACTACCGCACCGTGCAAGGCACCACCGGCCCGCTGCTGATCGGTCGGGACACCCACGCGCTCTCGGAGCCCGCCTGGCAGACGGCGCTGGAGGTGCTGCTCGGCAACGACCTGCTGGTGCTCGTGGACGAGCGCGACGGGTTCACCCCGACGCCGGCCGTCTCGCACGCGATCCTGCGGCTCAACCGGCAACCCGGAATCGGGCTCGCGGACGGGATCGTCGTGACCCCCTCCCACAACCCACCCGGAGACGGCGGCTTCAAGTACAACCCCCCGCACGGAGGCCCCGCGGACACCGAGGCGACCAGGTGGATCGCGGACCGCGCAAACACGCTGCTGAGCTCGGCGCTGCGCGGAGTTCGCCGGGTCACGTTCGAGCGAGCACGCGACCTGGTGGACCCGTACGACTTCCTCGGCCATTACGTCGACGACCTCGAAGCCGTGGTCGACCTGGCCGCCATCCGGGACTCCGGGCTGCGGATCGGAGCCGACCCCATGGGCGGTGCCAGCGTCGCGTACTGGGCGGACATCGCTGATCGCTGGGGCCTCGATCTCACCGTCGTCAACCCGCAGGTCGACCCCCAATGGGCATTCATGACCCTCGACCACGACGGCAAGATCCGGATGGACTGCTCCTCGCGGTACGCGATGGCCTCGCTGATCGACACCCGCGACTCGTTCGACATCGCCACGGGCAACGATCCGGATGCCGATAGGCACGGGATCGTCACCCGGGACGGAGGGCTCCTCGATCCCAATGCGTTTCTTGCGGTGGCGATCTCCTACCTCCTGCAGCATCGCGAGTGGAGCGCTGAGGTTGCCATTGGCAAGACCCTGGTGTCTTCGGCGATCATCGACCGGGTGGTGGCAGGCCTCGACCGGCGACTGCTGGAGGTACCGGTCGGCTTCAAGTGGTTCGTCTCCGGTCTGCTCGACGGCAGTGTTGCCTTCGGCGGTGAGGAGAGCGCCGGGGCGTCGTTCCTGCGGCGCGACGGCTCGGTCTGGACCACCGACAAGGACGGGATTCTGCTCGCACTGTTGGCCGCCGAGATCTGCGCTGTCACGGGTAGCACCCCGAGCCAGCGGTACGCGTCGTTGGTGGAGCGGTACGGCGAACCGGCCTACGCCCGCGTCGATGCACCGGCTGACCGGGAACAGAAGGCGAGGCTGGCCGAGCTCGCCGCGGACGCCGTCACCGCGACGGAGCTGGCCGGCGAGCCGATCATCGCCAAGCTGACAACGGCACCTGGCAACGGGGCAGCCATCGGGGGGCTCAAGGTGGTCACGGCGAACGCCTGGTTCGCAGCCCGCCCCTCGGGCACCGAAGACGTCTACAAGATCTACGCCGAGTCGTTTCACGGGGCGGAGCATCTCGCCGAGGTGCAGGGTCAGGCCCGCCAGGTAGTTGCCAGTGCGCTCGACGGAGACCGCTGAGCCGCCGCCATAAATTGCAGTTATGTAGTCTGCAAGTCGCCACGCCGGGTAACAGGTGGGATTCATGTGACGTGTGTTCACAATGGCCGCTAGAACGAGTACGGTCACTCTTCGTGTCCTTAAGTTCACAAGGTGCCGCAATTGCGGTTGCGCTGGCCGTGGCCGTGGCAGCCGTCCCATCGGCGAGTGCCGCCGATGACGACACCCCTCCGAGCCGTTCGGAGGTCCAATCGGCACGAGAGTCCGCGACCGCCGTCGCCACCCAGGTAGGGGAGCTCAAGGCTCGGCTGGCGATGGCCACCGCCGAGCTGGAGCAGGTTTCGATGGCCGCCGGCAAGGCAGTGGAGGCGTGGAACGGCGCCCGCTACCAGCAGCAGCTGGCCCGGCAGGCAGCGAACCAAGCCCAGCGCATCGCCCGAGGCGCCGACAGCGCCGTTGCCCGGTTGGGTGACGACGTCGCCGCCGCGATGGTGCGCAGCTACGAGAGCGGTGGCTCGCTCAACAGCCTGGGCGTCCTGATGCAAGGGCCGAGCACGACGGCGTTGCTCGACCAGATGAACGCCTACTACAGCGTGACCAATGCCCTGCAGTCCGATCTCGGTCAGTACGAGTCGGCCCAGACAGTCGCCGTGGTCTTGCAGGACCAAGCGAAATCGGCGCTGCAGGCGCGAAAGGCTGCGGCCAAGGACGCGGCTCGGGCCAAGCTGGCGGCGCAGCGAGCAGTTCGCGGGGCCGAGGCGGCTGTCGAGTCGATCGCAGTGCAGAAGGACAAGCTGCTGCGCCGACTCGCTCAGCTGCAAGACATCTCGCTCGACCTGGCCCGCCGTCGCCAGGCGGCTCTCGAGGCCGAAGCTGCCCAGCGCGCGGCGGAGCAGGCCGCGGCAGAGGCGGCCGAGCAGGCCCGTCAGGACCAGCGAAGCTCCGACGCGAAGGACCCCGCTCCCCCCTCGCGACGCCAGTTGCCGCCACCGCAGCCACAACCGCAACCCCAACCGGAGCCGCAACCCC
>JACCYJ010000014.1 GCA_013696555.1 Nocardioidaceae bacterium
GTGAGCGCCTCCTGCACGATGCGGTAGGCCGTGAGCTGGGTGCCGGCGTCGAGATTGGGAGGGTCGCCGGTGCTCTCCAGTCGGATCCTCGACCCGCCCTTGTCGCGGGCCTCGTCGACCAGTCCGCTAATTTCGGCGATGCCCGGCTGCGGGTGCCGCATTCGCTCGGTGGCAGCGTCTTCACGGAGCACACCGAGCAGTCGCCGCATCTCAGTGAGCGCGGTGCGGGCCGTCTCGCCGATCTCGGTGAACCGGTCTGCGCCCTGCTGCGACAGACCGGGGGTGGTCAGCCGGGCCGTCTCTGCCTGAACGGCGACGATCGACAGGTGATGCGCGACGACGTCGTGCAGCTCGCGAGCAATCCGGGCCCGCTCGCCACGCGTGAAGTGAGCATTCCGCTCGTCCAGCCGTGCCTGCTCCGACGCGGCTCGCACCGCCGCATCTCGTCGAGTTCGGACGAGCCACGATCCGGCCAAGGAGGCCAGCGCAGCCAGCGCCACCACGTCGGGACCTGCTTGGACCCCCACAGAGTCCAACCACGAGGGCGGGTCCGGATCCCCGGACGAGCTGCCACCCGGCGCCGGTCCGTCGCTCGAGGTGTAGCTGAACAGCAGGATGCAGGACCACACCACCGCAAGCACTGTCGCCAACGGTCCCGGACCGCGCCGGCCGACCAGCAACATCACGAGCATCTGGGCAACGACCACGCCCCAGGAGCAACGGTCGTTGGCGACCACTAGGACAACCGCCGAGGACGTGGCCAGCGACGCCGCCACCGGCAAGAGCCTGACCGGCAACAGCATCGGCGCCACAGCGCCGACGGTGAGTGCCAGCCGCCACCAGAGGCCGAGCCCTGAAGATCCCCGCAACGCCTCTTCGGTCACCCCGAGAACGAGCAGGCCAATGACGAGCGGCCGGGCAGAGCTCTGAGCCAAGCGCAGCCTGACCCCGTGCTCATTCATGCAGCCACTGTAGGAACGGCTGGCCCGACGTGCGTCCCTCTGCAGAGCTACTTCGCCGTAGCTCTCGACGGTCGGCCGGGACTGCCGTACCCCGTGCGAGGCAGCGCCGAGACGGTTCGCGCGGGTGACGACCCGACGGCGGCGAACTCCTAGCGTCAAGCAGCATGGAACACCACATCGACGTACGCGACCTGCGGAAGTCCTATGGCGCCGCGGTGGCGCTCGACGGCATCTCGTTCCGGGTGGCTCCTGGTCACGTGACGGGCTTCGTCGGACCCAACGGAGCCGGCAAGACCACCACAATGCGGATCATCCTCGGGCTGGCCGCCCCGACCTCGGGCACCGCCACCGTCGCCGGGTGCACGTACCGCGAGGTGCCCTCGCCGCTACGGCTGGTGGGCTCGTTGCTGGACGCCGGCGCCGTTCATCCAGCACGCAGGGCGGACCATCATCTGCTCTGGCTCGCTCAGGCAACAGGCCTCTCGCGCGCCAGGGTCCCGCAGGTGCTGGAGGTCGTGGGTCTCGGCGGTGTAGCGAAGAAGAGGGTCGGGACGTTCTCGCTCGGCATGCGCCAGCGTCTCGGGATCGCCGCCGCACTCCTGGGTGACCCGCCCATCCTGGTCCTCGACGAACCCACCAACGGGCTGGACCCCGAGGGAATCTGGTGGATGCGGGGTCTGCTGCGAGACCTGGCGTCGGAGGGACGCGCGATCCTCGTCTCCAGCCACCTGATGGCAGAGCTTGAGGGTGTCGCCTCCCACATCCTGGTCCTCGGACGAGGCCGGATCCTCGCCGACTCGACGACCGAGGAGCTGCTGCGCCATGCGTCGGCCGGGCGCGTGCTGGTGCTGACCGACCATGCGCCGGCGGCACTCTCGGCGCTGGCAGCAGCCGCGCCAGGCCGCGTCGAGCCGGCCGGACCCGACAGGGTCACGGTTGCCGGCCTGACCAGCGCTCAGGTGCTCAGAGTGCTCGAAGAGGCTCACGTTCCCCTTCACGAGGTGCGCGCGTATCAAGCCACGCTCGAGGAGGCGTACCGCGACCTGACAGTTGGCTCGGTCGACCACGCAGGGGCGGGACACCGTGGCGAGGGGGCCCGACCATGACCATCGTGACGAGAAGTCGCACGGGCGCGCAGCCCTTCGTTGCCCTGATGACTGCCGAGTGGACGAAGCTCCGCAGCGTCAGGTCCTGGTGGGTAGGTCTGCTCAGCTCCATCTTCATCATCGTGGTGGTCTCACTCGGAGGGGCCTCGGGGAGCACCGTCGAAAGCCTGGACGTCACGGTCGGGCCCGACGGCGAGGCGGTCACTGACGCGTTCCAGTTCGTGCACCAGCCGCTACCCGGCGACGGCTCGATCACCGCCCGCGTCGGGAACTTCCGCGGCACCGAACCACTGTCGCCATGGGCGAAGGCGGGAGTGATCATCAAGGACGGCACCTCGCCTGGCGCGGGCTACGCAGCACTCTTGGTCACCCCCGATCACGGGATGCGACTCCAGTCGAACTTCACCGACGACCGATACGTCGACCAGACAGGCCCGGCGGACTCATGGTTGCGCCTCACCCGCGACGGTGACTCCGTGACGGGTTGGAACTCTCGCGACGGCAGGAGCTGGCGAGAAGTGGGCACCGTCGATGTCGGCTTCGGGCGAGGCCCCGTGGAGGTCGGCCTGTTCGTCGCGTCGCCCGATGTGTTCCG
This sequence comes from Nocardioidaceae bacterium, assembly GCA_013696555.1. Lineage (GTDB taxonomy): Bacteria > Actinomycetota > Actinomycetes > Propionibacteriales > Nocardioidaceae > JACCYJ01. The sequence goes on from JACCYJ010000014.1 coordinate 2,664, forward strand.
GACCGAGCGATCTCTGGCCGGCTCCTCGGGCGGGAGCTTCCCGACCTTGGGCACCGCGGAGTTCGACGACGTCGAGGTCAAAGGCGTCAGTGGCAGCACAGCCTGGGCATCGCTCGACGTCGGCAAGCCGTCGACCCCGGGCAGCGCGACGGGTGAAGCAACCTCGTGGACCGTCAGCGGCAGCGGTGACGTCGCGCCGCTCCCGCCGGACACCGACGCCGTGCGGCTCAGCCTGACGGGAGTGTTCATCGGTGCTATCCCTGTCCTCGCCGTCTCCGTCCTCCTGATCACCGCCGAGTTCCGACATGGCATGCTCGCTGCGACGATCGCCGCCGCGCCCCGCCGCCGCCGAGTCGTGCTCGCCAAAGCCATCGTCATCGCCCTCACAGCGTTCGCAGCGACACTGCTGGCCGCGGCGGCCGCCTTCCTTCTCTCCCAACCGATCCTGCAGGCGAACGGGTTCACGCCACCGATGTACCCCTCACGTTCGCTGCTTGAGGGCCCGGTGCTCCGCGCCGTGCTCGGCACTGCCGTCACCGTCGGGCTGCTGGCGGTCCTCGCCCTCGCCCTGGGCGTCGTACTGCGCCGGAGCGCCGCAGCCATCAGCATCGTCGTGTTCCTCGTCGTACTTCCCCAGCTCCTCGTTGCCGCCCTGCCCGTGGGGATCGGGCGCACCCTGCTGCTGTTCACCCCCGGCGCCGGGTTCGGGCTCCAGCGGACGACCGCTACCTATGAGCACGTCACTGCAAGTTGCCTGCCCGAGGACGGATGCCTGGCAGGTGGCCCGTGGCTTGCCCTGGCCGCCCCGATCGTGTGGGCTGCCGTCGGGCTGGCGGTTGCCTTGGCTGCCATCCGTAGGCGAGACCTATGAGCTACACGGTTCGCGCCATCAGGGCCGAGCTGACCAAACAGCGAACGGTGCCGGCGCCGACCTGGCTGCTGGCCGTCACGCTGGTCGCCCTCGTGGGCATCGGGCTCGCCGTCGTGGGAACGGTCGATCTCGAGCACTGTCCTCCCGGCGGGTGTCCTGAGGACCTGGCTCGACACAGCCTGACGGGCACGGTCGTGGCACAGGCACTCGCCGCGCTGCTCGGGGTCCTCGCCGTGGGGGACGAATACGCCCACAGCCTGGTCGGGACCACGCTCGTCGCGGTGCCCCGACGCGGCGCGGTGGTCCTGAGCAAGGTCGCGGTGACATCGCTCCTTGTCTCCGCCGTCGCAGTCACAGGTGTGGCCGGCGTTTACACCATCGGCCGGACGATGGCTCCTCGCAGCGGCTTCACGACTGCCAACGGCTACTCGCCGCTCGACCTCTCAGATCCCACTATCCAGCGGGTGTTCGGTGGCACAGTCCTCTACCTGCTTCTAGTGGCCATCATCGGCCTGGGAGTCGCACTCCTTGTCCGGGAGACCGCCTGGGCCACGGTCGCGGTGCTCTCGATGCTCTACATGATCCCGGTGCTCACGCAGTTCATCTCGGATCCGTCCTGGGAAAGGCTCCTGCAACGGCTCAGCCCATCGGCCGGGTTGGCCATTCAGAACACGGTCGTCTCCGCGAATCCTCCGCTCACTCCGTGGGCGGGGCTCGTGGTCACCGCGGCCTATGCGGCGGTGCTCGCTACCGCAGGCACCCTGATCTTCATCCACCGCGACCCATGAGGCCGGACAACAAGGAGGGCACATGCCCACCGATGGGACTCGAAACCCTCAACTTCCGATCCGTGGTCACAGACGCGGGGTCTGCGGGCGGGTAGATCTCGCGGCCTGAGTCAGTGATCCAAGAACCTCCGATTAACGACGTGCCGCCGCCATCGACGCCGACTGAAACGGAGGTTCCATTGCCGCTGAAAACGACCCCTCGACGGTGATACAGGACGATGCTGACCTTCTCATGTCGATGAGCGGCAACGGTCGCAGCTGGTGGGGCACTCGAGGTGCTGCGGACCGCCTTGGCGGTCGGCCTGGACACGGATTCTCGACTCGCGGCACCCGCGCAACGGTGCGGACTCCCGAGATTGGGTGCGGCGGCCGTCACCGCCGATCGCGCCCCACAGGGCCAGGCCGCGTGCCGGAGAAGCCGGCGGTGTACGTACGGCGGCTCTTGGTGGTATCGCTGGGCGATCAGTTCCTGAGCCGCGATGGTGAGCTCGGTGACGCGATGATGTGATTGGGGTGG